>CASBHZ010000040.1 GCA_949123685.1 uncultured Bacteroidales bacterium
TACGAGCTACTATCGCGTGACTGGAGTTCAGACGTGTGCTCTTCCGATCTTCATCTGTTCCCACTCGGATGTGGAATGATACATTCTGAGGTCGTACAGTATATTCTGGTCATAACCGAGATATTTTTTCAGACCTGAAGCAATATTCATGGCAAGGGCGCCCGAAGATTCGGTATTGTAATTCATTTTCACGGCATATCCGCAAGCTTTCATCAGATATGCGACAGCATCGGCTTCAGTTTCTGTATATTGTCCGGGCACATAAGTGTCTGACATGTTTTCCCAATCAAACTTGCGAAGGGCAAAATTCATGGAAAGCCTTTTTGAAATGTCCTCACACTCATAGCTGATGGATCCGGTTCCCACTTCAGGATAGTTCCAATATTTCAATACCTGTGCCATAGCCGTTGCCACGCAACCTGTGTATGTGCGGTTTGTTCCCACCATAGGACATTGGTTGTAGTATGGCTCTACCTGGTCCCATTTTGTCTTTATCATGGGAGCTATCGCCGTCATGGTTGATCTGCGGTCTATATTTATTTTTGGTGTTTCTGCAGATATTCCATGCTCATTAGCGTATTCAATCTGTCTGGCATATTCGCTTAGCCACCATTCGAGTTGCGGGGGAAGGTTGCCTTCAACTGCATGTCCGTTGTCGGCATATCCGAGTAGCGGATAGGCAATGTCATCTGCTGAAAGCACCAGGTATCCTTCATTTTCTCCCTGATTGAAAATGTAGACTGCCGGATTCCCCTTTTCTGTAAGGGTTGTATGGGCAAGTTCCCGGGCTTTGCCGGAACGCGCCGGTATCGCCATCTTGGGTTTTGCGCTCTTCAGTCGCGAAAGAGCTTCGTCGGGTGTGATAGGTTTTGCGTAGGCAGTAGCCATAAGTGTTACTGCTGCGAGTCCTGAAAGTATTTGTCTTAACATATTTATTTGGTTTAACAGCACTTTGATAAGTGCGGGACTATCGGCAATCAAGCCGACAGTCCCGAATATTATGTGAATTTAACGGATTGAAATCTTTTTACCGTTTATTATATAGATTCCTTTGGGCAGAGCCTTCACGTGGTCATATGATCCATTGGTGAAAATTACTTTACCGTCAAGAGACACAACGCTATATTTGCCGTCTTTGTCAGCTGTTATGCCGTCTACCCCTGAACCTTTTTGGAGATTTGCAACGAAAGTACAGGTTTTTGAAGGATGTGCGTTGTCAATGTAGAACGCGCCATAGTAAAACACAAGTCTGTATTGTGTCTCAACTGTTGGGGCGGGATTGAATGTAAGCTTGAAAGAGGGGTGGGGTGCATCCTTTATGACTTCTACTTCCGGTGCCGTTGCTCCGTATGCCACATAGTCATTGCTGCGCAGGTTTATATCGAACCTGTTGTTAAGTTCTGCAGTCTTGGCTTCAGGGAATTCGATGATAATCTCTGAAAGCGACTCCACGTTTACGATCTTGCTTTCATCTTTGCTTTCTTCCTCTGTGGTGAGTCCGGGAGTGAACTTGAATGTGTAATCCCTCGGCTTGACAATATTCCATGTGTGGCTTATTGCCCCGAGAGGCTCACCGGATATGTATATTACGTTTTCAGGAATCTCTATTGTGATTTTACCGGTGAGATCCTTGTTCATGAATTGTTTTGTCACCATATTGAAGATTAGGGCATTGTCTGAATTCTTCTCTGTCCAGTATCCTTCAACACCATCTTTGTCGGCATCAGCTTCCTTAATTCTTTCAAGTGGAGTATCATTGAATTTCACGACTATTTTGTTATAATCACTTATAGAAAGGGTTTCGTCACCGTTAAATTTGATGTTGGCGAATATTCCATAGCCGTTGTTTACTATATCTCCCGACGGACTTGGCTGCCATGATTTGTCGATTTCTTTTAATCTCTTAAGCTTCCATGTCTGTGAGATTACAGGTGATTTCTGATTGCCGTCAAGAACAAACGACCCTTCGTCGATCGACAGGTTGATTTTTCCGCCCATGCTTGCATCCATCTTGGAAAGATCAGTAAATTTGATGATGAATGTCGGGTGGGGGGCGTCTTCAACTTTTGTAATGGTGTAATCTCCATAATATACAACAGATGCTACGGCAAGATGTGGATTCACGTCCTCCCTCATTATGGGCTTGTCATTGTCATCATAATCTTTCACTGTTTTCGGTTCTGCGGTTTTTGCATTCAGGAACTCGATCTTAAACTCTTCGAAATCAGAGATGAGATATTCTTTGTCAATGCTCATGTCGGGAGACACTTGTGTCTCATATTCTTTAGTTTCTGCTATCTCACCGAATGAGCAAGTGTATTCGATTGCAGGGAAAGGATTGCTTCCGTCCACAGTAAACATGCCGCGATCTATCTCGATGGTCAGTTTGCCGGGCTTTTCAAAAATCTTGTTGTTGATGCGTATGATTGCCTCCGGCTCTTCCCAATTGTCAGCAAGTGACCATCCGATGTTTGCTTCGTCAGTTCCGTTTGCATTCTGTACGGCTTTAACATTTTCATTGTCATACGTAACAATGATAGACTTTATCTCTGTGCCGTATTGTGGATCATGTTTGGGATCTTCCCATTCGTCATAAGAAACTGTTTGAGCATCGTTGAGTCTGATTGTGATCTGCGTATAGTTCTGTTCTGGGTTAGGAAGGTCTGCTTTGCCATTGTTCTCGGGAGTCGCAGTCCATGTATATTCCTTGACTAATGAAGGGTTAACTTTGAAAGTGAGTGTGATTTCATCGTTATATTCCTCGTCTCCCCTTATGGCACCGGCTCCGATTGTAAGGTCGTATGTTCCAGCCTCGGTTATAGTTGCATCTTCCCCGTTTTTGTAGAAAGAAACCTTGGCTGTGTGCATGTTGCCGTATTCCCAATCATATGTCAATTCACCGGTATATCCGGATTCTTTGCCATCTTTTTTGAGGGTTATTTTAGCATCGTCTGCCATATATATACCCTTTACGTCATAGAAGTCGATGCTTACATGATCAAAGGATTTGATTTCCTTCGGCGCTTGTTCAGGGGTTACGACATTATAGTTCTGCATCGGAGTTTTTACAGAGGGGTCGACTGTAAATTTAGCAGTAATTACCCCGCTTTCTATAGCATCGGCAGGTTTTGATGTATTGTCAGGAGCTATCCAGAAGAAGCCCGCAGGAACAGTCATGGTGTATTCTCCTGCTTCAGTAGCTTGGGGGAATGTCACTGAGTATGGCAAGGTTCCTTCTACGTATGCGGATTCGTCATATGCCACACCTGTAGCTTTTATTGCATCGGTAGTGCCATCTTTTGTCAAGGTTATTGACTCGGCTTTGCTTTCATCGCAGAATATCTGGTCGGCACCAATAAGCTCCACGTCAAACAGGATGCTTACTTTTTCAAGATATTTTACGGATCCGTTAGCTTCCGGATTGAACTTTATTACCTTGATTTCCTTTTTTACTTCCTGACCGAAAGAATAGGTATAATGGAAAGCGGGGGAGGTGTCTCCGTCCATTGTGTCGAATGCACCGGGTTGCATGTCGATCACGAGTTCTCCCGGAGTTGTGAATACCTGATGGTTAATGCGGATGATCACTCCATCATAATCAGGGGTAGTTCCGATTGACCATCCTTTGTTATCGGGATCTTCATCGTCGGAAGTTGCATATATTGAATACGGCACTGTCTCTCCTGCGTATGTTACCGTAACTTTTTCTTTATATGTTTGATCAACTTCTAAGCCGTCGAGTCTGAAAGATACTGCCTGGAAAGGGGTGGAGGATGAGTTCGGCAGACGTGAGGTCGAGCCTCCGGAAGCCGGCATAATCGTCCATTCAGATTGTTCAGCCAATGAAGCCCTTGTCACTTTCTGCGGAGCTGCTTCACTTACTGCGTATGCAGTTATTCCTCCGGAAAGCATTGCTCCTGCCGCCAATAGCGAATAAAGTAGGTTCTTTTTCATAAAACAAGTGTTGATGTTGATTAATTGACAAGTTGCTTGCACAAGCAACTATAAATAAGATTATGAAGGGCTTAATCTTCCGGACAGGAAAATATGCCTCCTGTCCGGAAAATGCGTGGGTCTATTTTTTGATTATTTTCTTTCCGTTGCGGATGTAGATGCCGGCTGGAAGGCGATCGAAATCGAGTTTCATCTCTATGCCCTGGAGGTTATATACCTTTGATTCGGGATCAGTCTCCGTTGTCTCAATTTCCTCAACGGCGGAGGTGTCGGTGAAAACGACTTTGTGACTGCGTTTTTCTGCCCAGAACTCGCAAAGTCCGTCGGCATTGGGCTCGACCGGATTGCCGTCGACTACAACTAAAGTTCCGGCTGCCGGTTTCATGCTGACGAGAGTCTTGCCGATAACCTTAAGCGCTTTTGTCGGGTCTTCATGCCTGAAGATCTTGTCATATGTAATGTCGGCAGTGTTGGAACCTGTTGTTTCGAAATTTACCGTCAGTTCTGAAACGGGATTCTTGACTTCCATCGAACCTCCTACATTTATCGCCTCTCTTGAGAAGACTTTGACTATTGCAGGATCCATGTCTGCAGTGAGTTTGAAACCGAATGTGCCATCGTCGGCTGCTTTAAGTTTGGTGCCGTTTACGACGATCTCAATCAATTTATTTTGTGCCCCTCCTACTTTGCCTGCGGATATAGACTTGTGATAATCCGGGTCAAATGATGAAATTGTATATCCTACGGGTAAATAATTCTCCGAGCCAAGACCGGGGAATGAAAGTCTTTCCGAGACGGCTTCGTTCTCGGCGAAGCATTTCGCTTCCTTCTCCGCTCCGTCAAAGAAAAATACAAGAGTGTTGTCGGTATTGACAGCTTTGGCGGCAAGGTATAAAGGGGTCTGGTCTGCCATCACTCCCGGTGAAGGCCATGTTGATGCATTGTCGCTTGAATTGCACAGGACAGCTTCATTGATCCAATATCCGGGTTTTGAACTCCAGAAAAATTGAGGCCGTTTCCCTGAAACACTGAATACATATTTTTTGGCTTCGCCCGCTTTTATTACTAAATTACCGGCATTAGGAAATGATACATTTGAAGTCAGTTCTTCACCTTCTCCAAGATCAATCACTTCGTCTTCATTGAACGGTCCTTTTCTGATTATTATTCCTTCCGGATTCTTGAGATAAAGAGTCACAGGCACATCCGGATAGATTTTGGCAGTAGCTGTAAATTCGATTTGCGAGTCCTGTGACACTGTAAGGCTGAATCCGCTGGCGGAGAAGTTTTCTGCCGGAGTTCCGTTTACCTTGATTGCACTTACCGTATAATCTTCATTGAAATTGAACTGTAGCACATCTCCTTCATCAACACTGAGTCTGTTGTTTAGCGCGGCAAGCTCATCAGATTTAACGAACTTCCCGGTAGCTCTGTTGTATATGTCCTGTAGACAATTCTCGTTGTTGGTGAACTTTATGGAAACATCGTAAGCTGTTGGATCTTGTTCGAAAACCTGAACAATAACATTGTCTCCGTTTTTTACAGGAATTTCGTAACCGCCCCAAATCAAGTCCTGGCTTTCTCCATTTAGGGTTACTTTGAATATTTTCGTGGATCCGAGAGGAGAAAGGTTGAGGTATTTGTCATGGTCTGTGATCTTTATTTCTTGTTCACCCTTATGGAAACCGATTGCGGAGAATGTTGAAAAGACCTCTTCGCTTCCTCCGGATTTGTCGTTCTTGAACCAGGCTTTGAATTTATCGGCGCCATTCTTGACGTTCAGTGTGAAACTGCCGGCATCAGAAAGTTTCTTGGTGGTAATGGTATATACCGCGCCGTTAAGGAGTGAGCGTGTTGAAATATCGCAGAATTGTCCGTATTTTTCGTTTCCGCCAAGCTTCTTGTCACGGTCTATCTCTTGCTTAGTGTCAGCTTTTATATACTTTTCGTGTACGTTGAGGATTATATATCCGGGTGCGGGTTTTACGTAATATGAGTCCGGTTCTGTGCCTGTCCAGGAGGTCTTGTCCGCACCTATCGTCAATGATGGAGATGATACACCTCCCTGAATGATCTGCACGGCTCCCGGATTGTCCCAGTTGACTGTGAAGGAAAAATCTGCAGCTTTTGTTGAGAAAGACAACGCTGAAAGCAGCAGCATACCCACGATGAATAGTCGAGATTGTTTCATAAAAAAGGTATTTAAAGATAAAAAGATAGCCTTGACCGGAGCTTGCGCTCAGGCTTAAACTCCGGTCAAGGTGTTGTAAGTGTAGTTATTGCATTTGAACCTTAAGCGTCTCGCCATTGGCAGTGACGATGTAGATTCCTGCGTCGAGATGTGAGATGTTCACGATGCCGTTTCCTTTGGCAACTTTCATTCCTCGGATATCGAAAACCTCAATTGAAGCTCCTTCGCATCTGATTGAAACTCCGTCGAAGGCTATAGAACCTTCATTGGTTGCGGAAGATGCGATTTCGTCTACAGAGCTATCTCCGTCTGAAGTAAAGGGCAATGCGTATATGTCCCAGGAATGGATATCTTTCGGCTTGTCGTATTTAGTGATGAAAAGCAACGGTTGCTCCGGATGGTTGTAAGTCATGACTTTTGCGAGTGCTCCGCGCTCGTCCGGACCATCCGCCAGGAATATGCGTCCTTTGGGGTAATCAGGATTGCTTGCCTGTCCGACCAATACTTCTTCAACTGCGCCTTCTCCGGCTATGCCTCGCTTCACGAGCATCATGTATTCGTTATATTTAGTGTCGTCTTTGTAGAAATAGTCCGGGTTAAGAGTGCTGTTGTCAATATATATCTGTGCGTAAAGTACGCCTGTGCCCATGTTGATTTCATCAGTGCGGTCGTAAGAACCGTCCTTGTTTATCCAGATCACGCGCGCTATGTCATTATTGTCTTCGTCCTGAATGGGAAATCGGAGTTCGTTGGCATATTTATATGAATCTCCGTCTTTTACACGATCCATGTTGGATGTCAAGCTTTCGGGTTCCGTATCCGGGTCTATTTGATAGAGGTAATTAAGGTTTAAAACCTCTTTTAGCGACTTCATGTCAACGAAGTGGAATATATATTCACCCATTGAGTTGGTGCCGATGAACATTTCCTGCGGTTCGAAGCCTTCTATGTCGCTCATCCGGATGTGGCTTTCGCATTTTTCGAATATGGCGTTTTTTAAGGCACCGTTGTCGTCATATAGGTAATACGAACGGATATAATTGTCATCCTGCCCCGCAACGTAGTCTTGCTTGGTTATGAAAAATGCAGCTTTGCCGTTGTCTGTGAAGTCTGTGAAATTCACATCGTCGCGATATCTGAAATCACCTGCCGAGAAATAGGATGCAATGATGGTGTTTCCACCGAAGCTTTCAGATAAATATATAGGTATTTTTGTTGTCTGTGAGAGCTTGAATCCTGTCCCATCTTCATTTTCTTCGTATATTTCGATTACAAGTTTGTTGTTTTCTCTCATCGACATGTCGTCAATGGGTGAGTGATAAGGATTATAGAATGTATCTTCATAATACTGCTGAACGATATATGGTTTACCGTTGTGTGACATTGTCATTATGAAAGGAGTGCTCTGCATGTCTCCCGGGAGGCGGCATAACGGAAACTTTTTTGTCATGATCGGCTGTATCTCTGTTTCCCCGTCGCGCACGCCACGATATACGATCGCGTCAACTCCGTATGCGCAATATTGTTCCCAGAATCCGGGGATATAAGAGGGTATGTCGCTACCTTCGTCTCCTCCGTCAGGGATTTCTATCTCCTCGTCAGGTTCATAATCACTCATGAATGTGAGGTACGTCTTCTCTTTACCGTTGCTGTCTACTTCGCTGTATACGTCGCCCAACTGCATCGGAATTTCATAAATGAGCTTGTTGTATGCCTGTGGGTTCCCTTCAAAGTCCTTGTCCTCTACGGTTTCTCCGCCAAGTTGGTAGACCTTGTTGTAATTGTTGTTTATATAATACGTGGTCTGAACGCTCATTCCCACTATTATCTCTATATTTTCATCTTGATTAAAGAAATTGCGTGTTATAATAGGAGTGATTTCGCATTTTGCCACGGCTACTTCCCTATGGTATGGACCGTATAGCTCTATGTCCTGAGGCTTTGTAGTCGCAGGATCGCGAGGAGCGTCCTCATATACCTTATATGGCACCTTATCGCGAATTGTCCCCATGAGTTTCATCTGGCTGTCGTAGATCTGAAATTCAAATTCCTGCATGATTGGACGGTCATAATCTTCGCTCACATGGATGTAACTATATTTAAATGAGCCGGTATAGAACCAGGTCTCTCCCCAGGGCGTGTCAATATTTTCAATCATCTCCTTCGGTCCGATGGAGGCTACGACAGGTTGTGATACATGCACATTTCGCATGTTCCCTTTTTTGCCATCAAGAATCTCGTTCGCACGATTGATCTGCTGTGTCCGTTCGCTTTCAAAAGGTGTAGCTGCCTTCTTTGCCTTGTAGACGAAATTATCCATGTCAAAATTTACAGGATAATTGCTTCTTGCGCCTGCGTCGGAAGCGAACACTCCGATACTCAAGACCGGGAGTGTAAGTGAAAGAAATGTTTTTGTAAAAATTCCCATAAGTTTTAGTTTATAGTTAGTTATTGGGTGTCATTGTGAAATTAATATGATAAAGATGAATAACACGATGAGTGTTATTGTGACACTTTATTTGTCAGTTTTGCAAATGATTCGTGAAATTTATTTGCATACTGTCAATGTTTGTTGTCGTGGGTAAAGTTAGTAATAAAAAATCAAAATACCCCCCCGTTTGTTAAATTATGTTAAATATACATCTTTTATGCAATGGTTAATGTCTGACATCTGCGCTGCATTTGTCCTTGCACTCCATATTTATTCGAAAATGTTTGAAAATACGCGATTTCTTTTGACTTTTGGAGAAAAATGTCTATATTTGCGCGTTTATAAGATTGAACCCTTTAGGTCAATTGATGAATTATATATTGAAGCTTAAATCACTTCAATTCTTGAAAAATAAGTTAAACTATATATTAATATACCGATTACTGAAAAACGATTGTCAATCACGCGCCTATATAAGGCAGAGATGCTCCGGTGCTAAATTTTGAAACAATGGAAGAAGCTAAAAAGTCTAAAAGACCGAGGATTGGAGTTCCGGGTCTGAATGTATCTTCGTTGGAAAACGGGGAAAATGAGTCACGCTACGAAAAAGTGAATTACCCTTCTGATTCTTCGCGTCAAGGTGAAGACGGACAAGAGCGCGAGTCGCGTCCATATCAACCGCGCAATTACGGATATAATCAGAATCGTCAGGGTGGATATAATCGTCAGGATGGCTATAACCGTCCGGGAAATTATCAGCAGCGTAACCAGAATTATAACCAAGGCGGCTATAACCGTCCTCAGGGAGGTTATGGTCAGAATCGCCAACAGGGTGGATATGGACAGAACCGTCAACAGGGTGGTTACGGTCAGAATCGTCCCCAGGGTGGATATGGACAGAACCGTCCTCAGGGAGGATACGGTCAGAATCGTCCCCAGGGTGGATATGGACAGAATCGTCCCCAGGGTGGTTACGGTCAGAACCGTCAGGGCGGATATCAGTCGCAGAATGCGGACAATATGTTCCAGCAGCGCACGCAATCTGAAGGTTATCAGCCGCGTCAGCAAGGTGGATATGGTCAGAACCGTCCTCAGGGAGGCTACGGTCAGAACCGCCAACAGGGTGGATATCGCCAGCAGGGTGGCAGACCCGGCGGCTATGGTCAGAACCGTCAACAGGGTTTCCGTCCCAATAATAATAGGAATAACCAGGGGATGAGGTTTATGCCGCGTCCCAAACAGATAGACTATGTGCTTGAGGATATAGATCCGAACGAGCAGGTGCGTCTCAATAAATATATGGCTAACGCGGGTATCTGTTCACGCCGCGAAGCCGATGAGTTTATAACTACAGGTAAAGTTAAAGTGAATGGAGAGGTCGTTACCGAACTCGGCACAAAGATTTCACGCAATGATGTAGTGGAATTTGACGAGAAGGTGGTTACTCCGGAGCGTAAATGCTACGTGCTCCTTAACAAACCGAAAGATTGCGTGACCACGAGCGATGATCCCAACGGACGCACTACTGTGCTTGATCTCGTGAAGAACGCTTGTCAGGAACGCATATATCCTGTAGGACGTCTTGACCGCAACACTACCGGTGTGCTGTTGCTTACCAACGACGGAGACCTTGCATCGAAACTTACTCATCCTAAGTTCGTGAAAAAGAAGATCTATCATGTATGGACAGATAAGGATATCTCTGAAGAAGACATGCAGCGCATTGCCGACGGTATAGAGCTTGAGGATGGTGAGATCCATGCAGATGCGATCAGCTATGTGTCTGATACCGACCGTAACCAGGCGGGTATAGAGATACATAGCGGACGTAACCGTATCGTGCGCCGTATATTCGAAAGTCTCGGTTATCGCGTGACAAAGCTTGATCGCGTCTATTTCGCCGGTTTGACAAAGAAGAACCTGCCTCGCGGTCGTTGGAGATATCTTACCCAGGAGGAAGTTAATTATTTAAGGATGGGAGCATTCGAATAATGAAAGAAATTAGAAGAAAGACCGTAAAGGAAATACTTTCCGATCCTGGTAAATTTGCTGGAACGGAAGTGGATGTGAAGGGATGGGTGCGTACCCGTCGCGGCAACAAGAACGTGCAGTTTGTAGCTCTTAATGACGGTTCTACAATAAATAATTTGCAGATTGTTTTCGACCTCTCCAAATTTACGGAAGATAGCTTGAAGGCGGTGACTACCGGTTCGAGCATTCATGTGCAAGGTTTGCTCGTGGAAAGCCAGGGTAAAGGACAGAGCGTGGAGGTGCAGGCTGAAGAGCTTGAGATCTATGGCACTGCCGATCCTGCTGATTATCCTTTGCAGAAGAAGGGGCATTCTCTCGAATTTCTTAGAGAGATTGCTCATCTGCGCCCACGCACCAATACTTTCGGCGCCGTGTTGCGTATCCGTCATTCGTTAGCTTTTGCTATTCATAAATTTTTCAATGACAAGGGATTCTATTATTTCCATACTCCCCTGATCACTGAATCTGATTGCGAAGGAGCCGGAGCGATGTTCCAGGTGACCACGCTTCCTATGGAAGATCTGCCGCGCACTGAAGATGGCAAGGTGGATTATTCTCAGGATTTCTTCGGAGGTCCGGCAAGTCTCACGGTTTCCGGTCAGCTTGAGGGTGAACTCGGCGCGACTGCGCTTGGTTGCATCTATACTTTCGGTCCGACGTTCCGTGCTGAAAATTCAAATACTCCCCGCCATTTGTCGGAGTTTTGGATGATTGAGCCGGAAATGGCGTTCTATGATGTGAACGACAATATGGATCTTGCCGAGGAATTTATCAAATATTGTATCAATTATGCTCTTGAGCACTGTAAGGATGATATCCAGTTCCTTAACGACCATTTTGACAAGGATCTGATCGAGCGTCTCAAGTTCGTGGTTGAGAACGATTTTGTTCGCCTCCCTTATACTGAAGGAATCAAGATCCTTGAGGAGAGCGGTCAGAAGTTTGAGTTCCCGGTTTATTGGGGAGCAGACCTTGCTTCCGAGCATGAGCGTTATCTTGTGGAGAAACACTTCAAGCGTCCAGTTATGCTTACCGACTATCCTAAGGAGATAAAGGCTTTCTATATGAAGCTTAATGAGGATGGTAAAACTGTTCGCGGCATGGATGTGCTTTTCCCGCAGATCGGAGAAATAATCGGCGGTTCGCAGCGAGAGGAGAATTATGATGTGCTCCGCGAGCGCATGGACGAGCTTGGAATGTGTGATATACCTTGGTATATGGACACCCGCAAGTTCGGTACCGTGCCTCATTCCGGTTTCGGACTCGGTTTCGAACGTCTGGTTCTTTTCGTAACAGGTATGCAGAATATCCGGGATGTCATTCCTTTCCCGCGCTATCCTAAAAACTGTTCGTTCTAAACAACTTCGGTTTGTAAATTTTATATGACCAAGAAATTTCTTGCGATATTGACAGTTATTCTTTTCGGGTTTTCTCTCTTCGGGGAGGAGGCTCGAAAAGACTCTATTATTGTGAGCATCATAACATGTTCGCCGGGTTCGGAAATATATGAGCTCTGCGGTCATGAGGCGGTGCGTGTGCGAGGCATACGGAATGGTCAGCGGATTGATTCCGTGTGGAATTACGGTATCTTTGATTTCACTGAACCTAATTTTGTGTACCGCTTCGTCAAAGGGGAAACGGACTATCGTGTCGCGGGATATCCTTTTGCCTGGTTTCTTCCCGAATATGTGGAAGATGGCAGGAAAGTGACAGAGCAGGATCTTAACCTCTCACAGCCTGAAGCTCAAAAAATGTTAAATTTATTGCGCGAAGAGAGTAAACCTGAAAACAGTAAATATCGTTATAATTACGTCAAGGACAATTGTGCTACCCGGATAATAGCGCGGATTGATTCGGCAGTGTCTTCTCGCGTGATATATCCCGACGAAGTCAGGTATGGCACATTCCGTGAAGAGATGCGTGCTTATCATAAGAACTATCCTTGGTATCAGTTTGGCATAGACCTTGCCCTCGGAGGCGGACTTGACCGTCAGCTGAGGGGACGCGACGAGATGTTTGTTCCCGTTGAAATGATGCTCAAGGTTGCCGAGGCGCATTATGCCGACGGACGTCCGATGGTCGCGGCAACACGTGTGCTCTCCGAGCAGCGTGGCTCTCCGGTCCTGCCTCCCACTCCGTGGTATCTTACGCCTGCTATGGCTGGCGTGTGCATATTGCTGTTTTCACTGCTTGTTTGCGGATGGCAGGCATGGCGCAAGAAAATTCTTCGTGCCGTATATACAGTTTGGTTCGGAATTTGCGGTATAGCAGGATGTGTGGTCTTTTTCCTGGTGTTTATATCGGAACATGAGGCCACTTCCCCGAACCTTCTCCTCATATGGCTTAATCCGTTACAGCTTGTGATGGCTATATGCGTGTTGAGCCGCAGGTTGCGTTATGGCGCATTAGCCATGGCGTGGTATAATATGATTGCGGTTGGCTCCCTCTTGATAGTCTTGCCGTTTCAGATTCAAAGTGCAAATCCTGCAGTGTTTCCCATGATGGGTGCAACTATTGCATTGGCAATCGCCTATGCGTTGATCACCCCGCGAAAAGGTTATTTTGATAATAATGAAAAGAATAGTAACAACAGTGCTTTGCGGTCTCGCCACGATGAACGTGGTGATGCAGGCGGCACACGAGGATGCGTCACGTCCAAAACTCGTGGTCGGAATCGTAGTTGACCAGCTTCGCACTGATTACATAGAGTATTTGCAGACCTACTTCTCGGAACGCGGTTTCAGACGCCTGATGAAGGATGGCGCCTACATGCGCGATGTCGATTTCAAGGTGAAAGGTCTTGATGCAGTCAGCGCAACGGCAATGCTCTATACGGGAGCGTATCCTGCAAATACAGGCGTAGCATCGGCAACTATATATGATCCGGCTACAAGGAAACATCAGCCTGCGCTTTCCGACCCCAAGACAATGGGGAATTTCACAAATGATTCCTACTCTCCTGAGAATTTGAGATTGTCGACTTTAGGTGATGAACTTGCTGTCGACGGTCTGTCGCTTTCTGCAATTTATTCCTTCGCTGCGGATCCGCAGGTGGCAATTATAATGACCGGCCATGCAGGCACGGGAGCTTGCTGGATTAATGACAATACGGGAAATTGGGCGACTACTACATACTATAAGAACCTTCCGGCACCGGTGAGCGCGAGGAACTATTCCGGTTCCGTGGCATCGCGTATTGACACCATGCAATGGAAGCCGTCGATGCCTATAGACAAGTTTCCGGGATTGCCGGAACAGAAGAAGATTTATCCCTTCAGGCATATGTTCCCGCGTTCCGACCGGGACGTATATAAGCGTTTCGGCGCTTCTCCGATAGGCAATTCCGAAGTGACGGATGTGGCTATAGAGTGTCTGAAGCAGATGAAGATAGGTAGCAACAGCAACTCTATCGACATGCTGAATATAGGCTATACGTTAGCTCCCTATAAATATGTTAACGATGGTGATTTCCGTGCTGAACTCACAGATGCTTATCTGCGGCTTGACGGACAACTCGGTCGTCTTTTCGAGGCTATAGATAAATATGTCGGTGCGGGAAATGCAGTGATATGGCTATCGTCGACCGGATATTATGACGATGCGGTTATAGACGACAAGAAATATCGTATTCCCGGAGGCGAATTTTCGATGAAGCGGGCTGAATCCCTGTTAAATTCTTATCTTTCAGCCCTTCATGGCAATGCCGATTATGTAGTGGCTTTCCGGGACAGCCACCTCTATCTTGACCACCGCATTCTTGAAGATAAGAAGCTTGATGTCAGCGATGTCGTGGCTGATGCCCGAAGCTTTCTGGCGAAGATGAGCGGTGTCTCCGATGCGTTTACGCTTTACGACATTTTATCCCCCTCAACTCCTGAAGAGGAGAGTCTCCGCCTGTCGATAGATCCGAAGAAGGGTGGTGACATATTCGTTACGTTCAATCCCGGTTGGACAGTGGTTGATGATATAGAGTATCCGCCTACGTCTCATCCTGTAAGGGATACACCGGTGCTCTCTCCTGCATTCTTGGTGGCTCCTGGAATAGCACCGCAGACGATATCTGTGTCTGTTGACGCAACGGCTCTTGCTCCGACGGTGAGCAGTATCCTTAGGATAAGAAGTCCGAACGGCTCCGTTTCAAAACCGCTCCTCCTCAACAGACATCAATAAGCCTATAATACAGAAAATTAAAAAAATCATGATATCAAAATTATTACATAAAATTTTTGGAGACCAGTCGGAGCGTGCGGTACGTCCGCTTTGGCAACGTCTGGAGAAAGAGATAAACCCTGTCAGCGCGCAGATCACCGGAATTTCGAATGATGAACTTCGCGGGCGTATAGACACTATACGTGACCATATACGTGGCGGGGCAAAGGAATATAAGGATCAGATGGCGGCGGTGCGTGCAGAGATCGAGACACTTGACTATGACAAGCGCGAACCGCTATGGAAGAAGATAGATGATCTTCGTGAAGAGATGTTCGATAACTATGCTAAGGAACTTGATGCTGCCCTTCCTGAAGTGTTTGCAGTGATCAAGGAGACGGCACGCCGTTTCAAGGAGAATGATACCATAGAGGTGACCGCGACTGATGCAGACCGCGAGCTTGCCGCTGCCGGAAAGGATTTTGTGACTATCGACGGTGACAAGGCGATATATAAGACAGAGTGGGTTGCCGGCGGCAACCTGATGAAATGGGATATGATGCACTATGACGTGCAGCTTATCGGAGGTATGGTGCTCCACGGTTTGATGAACAATGGAAAGGTCACCAACAATATTGCGGAGATGGCTACAGGTGAGGGTAAGACCCTTGTGGCTACCTTGCCGGTGTTCCTGAATGCGCTTACGGGAGAGGGTGTGCACGTGGTTACCGTAAACGACTATCTTGCTAAACGAGATTCGGAGTGGATGGGTCCGTTGTATCAGTTCCATGGTCTTACAGTGGACTGCATAGACAAGACGCAGCCAAACTCTGAAGAGCGCCGTAATGCCTACAGGTGTGATATCACGTTCGGAACTAACAATGAGTTTGGTTTTGACTATCTTCGTGACAATATGGCTGTCCAGACTGAGGATCTCGTTCAGCGCGACGAACATTACTATGCCATTGTCGATGAGGTTGACTCGGTTCTGATTGATGATGCCCGTACGCCACTTATAATTTCCGGTCCCGTACCCAAAGGGGATGACCAGATGTTTAACGACTTCAAACCCAATGTGGAGAAAGTTGTAAATGCTCAGCGCAAATTGGCTCAAGGTCTTCTTCTCGATGCAAAAGACAAGATAGCGAAAGGTGACCTTGAAGAGGGTGGTCTTGCTCTTTTCCGTGTCTACAAGGCTCTGCCCAAGCACGGTCCGCTTATCCGTTATCTCAGTGAAGACGGTGTGAAGCAACTCATGCTTAAAGTTGAAGCCAAATACATGCAGGATAACAACCGTGAGATGCCAAAGGCTGTTGAACCGCTCTTTTTTGTTATCGATGAGAAAAACCATTCCATAGAATTGACCGACAAGGGTATCGAAGTTCTTACCGGAACGACTCAGGATCCCGAGTTTTTTATCCTGCCGGACATCGCAGCTCAGTTGTCGTCTGTAGAGAATGAAGATCTCACAGCCGAAGAAAAACAGGAGAAGAAAGACCAGTTGCTTCAGAATTATGCTATCAAGGCTGAACGTGTCCATACCGTGAATCAGCTTCTCAAGGCATATACCCTTTTCGATAAGGATGTTGAATATGTGATCGATGACAACAAGATCAAGATTGTCGATGAGCAGACGGGCCGTATCATGGAAGGACGCCGTTATTCGGACGGTCTGCATCAGGCTATCGAGGCTAAAGAGGGAGTGAAGGTGGAGGCTGCCACTCAGACATATGCCACGATCACCCTTCAGAACTATTTCCGCATGTATCGCAAGCTTGCAGGTATGACCGGTACGGCTATGACTGAAGCGGGAGAGTTCTATGACATATATAAACTTGATGTAATTGAGATTCCCACCAATCGTCCGGTGGTTCGCAATGACATGAACGACCGCGTGTACAGGACCAAGAAAGAGAAATATGCAGCGGTCATTCAGGAGGTTGAGGATATGGTGAACGCCGGTCGTCCGGTGCTTGTCGGTACAACCTCTGTGGAAATTTCCGAGCTCCTCTCCAAGATGCTTAAGCTGCGCAAGATTCCCCATCAGGTGTTGAACGCCAAATTGCACCAGAAGGAGGCAGACATTGTGGCTCAGGCAGGACAGAAAGGCACAGTGACTATCGCCACCAATATGGCGGGGCGCGGTACGGACATCAAGCTTTCCGATGAAGTGAAAGCGGCAGGCGGTCTTGCCATTATCGGTACTGAACGTCATGAGTCACGCCGTGTGGACCGTCAGCTCCGCGGACGTGCCGGTCGTCAGGGAGACCCCGGTAGCTCTGTTTTCTTCGTGTCTTTCGAAGACACGGTAATGCGTCTCTTCGCCAATGACAGGGTGGTTAAGATGCTTGACCGCCTCGGCTTCAAGGAGGGAGAGATGATTGAGAACGGCATGGTGACCAAATCGATCGAGAATGCTCAGAAGCGAGTGGAGGAGAATAACTTCGGTATCCGTAAGAGACTTGTGGAATATGACGATATCATGAACGCCCAGAGGAAAGGTGTGTACGGACGTCGTCAGAATGCGCTCAAGGGTGAGCGTATCGGCACCGATATAGCCAATATGATTTATGAGCTTGCCGGTGACATTGCGTCTCGCAAATATGATAGCTATGATCATTTCACGGAAGAGGTGAATAAATCTCTGGCAATAGAATCGCCTGTGAGCGAAGCGGAGTTCAGCAAGATCGATACCCGCGAACTTACCGAAAGGCTTGCCGAGGAGGCAATGCACACGTTTGCCCGCAAGAAAGAGAAAATGGCTCAGTCGGCTGCGCCATATATTAAGGAGTTTGTTGAGGAAAGGGGTGCCAAAGGGTTGATAGGTGTTCCCGTCACTGATGGCAGGCGCATGTTTAACATACGTGCCGACATTGAGGAATGCTATGCCAACGAATGCAAGCCTCTGACCAAAGCCTGGGAGAAGACTGTGCTTCTCTCTTCGATCGACAAGGCTTGGCAGGAACAGCTCCGAGAGATGGATGAGCTCCGCAAATCGGTGCAGAATGCTTCCTATGAGCAGAAGGATCCCCTCGTGATCTATAAGATAGAGGCTTTCGAACTTTGGAAGAAGATGCTTTATGATATGAACTCCAAGTCGGTTGCCACCTTGATGCGTGGCAAACTCGCCGTGGCTGATTATGATGAGGCAAAAGCTGCCGAGGCGAAGGCTGCAGAAGCGAAGGCAATGCAGGAGAAAGCGGCACAGGCAGCGCAGGCTGCACAGGCGCGTGCCTATAACCCGTATGCGAACTATAGCACTACTCGCGATGCATATCCGGGAGAAAGCGCGCAGCGTCAGGCAGCCGCGAGTGTGAATCGCCCCGCTCCTACACAGCAGCCGGTAAAGGCGGGTCCGAAAATCGGCCGTAATGATCCCTGTCCTTGCGGATCTGGTAAGAAATATAAGAATTGTCACGGTAGAGGTTTATAATATATTAAGATGGAATATTTTGTAATAATAAATGGTGTCCAGTCCGGTCCGCTTTCAAAGGACCGGCTGATGACCACCGGCATACAGCCTGATTCATATGTGTGGCGTCAGGGACTTCCTGACTGGGTGAAGGCAGAGTCTCTTCCCGAACTTGCCGATATATTCATGGGTGATTCCGCATTCGGCGGTTATGCCCGTCCGGAAGCCCCGCTTAACCCTTATGCCGGACAAACCCCGTATGGGCAACCGGGAAGTGTGTTGCCTCCCCGTGCTCCGCAACCGCAGTATGGAAATCATCCTGATCCATATTCAGCGTATGGCAGGGAGATGGAACCTATACCGCATACCAATTGGTTACCATGGGCGATCGTGGGCACAGTGTTCGGAGCCATGTTCTCTTGTATCGGTATGATTTTCGGTATTATCGGAATCACAAAGGCAAATGCAGCAAACCGTTTCTATAATGAAGGTTATCGCAGCAACGGAGACATGAGCAATGCGTCAGCACGGACAATGACTATCATTGCCATAGTTTTAGGCGTGATAGGGTTGCTTCTTACGGTGACGGGAGCCATGACAGGTCTCATGAATCATCTGCTTGAGGTTGCTGATTAATGGCTCTATACTTCGTGATGATAGATGGCGAACGGCGAGGTCCGTTCACCCTTGATGCCCTCCATGAGGCGGGTGTCACTCCCGATACGTATGTATGGACCAAAGGAATGGATGATTGGGAACAGGCAGCAGATGTAGCAGACATATGCCGTTTTTATAGGCAGCGTATTTTTGACAAGATGCATCCTGTCCCGGATCATAAAGGTGAACCGCAGTTACCGCAGGTGGAGGAGACTCCTCCGCCCGGTAGCGGCGGTTATCCGTTTCCCATGCCTCCGGATGAACCGGAGAATCCTGATCTTCCTCCCGCATCGTTGCTTGCCGTATCTGTTTTGCTGACGCTCCTGTGTTTCCCTCCTACCGGTTTTGTGGCTATATACTATTCCATGATGTCAAGGAAAGCTTGGGATCAGTGGACAAAGGGTGGGGCAGCAAATGATAAGGATCCAAATCTTTCCGGTGACCGGAAAGACTATAGACACATAGCTCATGATGCAGCCCGCAACGCCAAGATGTGGGTGGGGATAACATTGTTCCTTGGACTTATTCTTTATGCATTCCTTTTGAATATGAATGCCTAAGGAATTGGTGATCAATATAATACTTAAAACGACTGCTGTTTAGATGAAATACGACTCTATTCTGCAAATGATTAGGGAGCGTTATGGCGCAAAAGATGGTGAGTTCATCCCTCTCCATGCCCCGACATTTGCCGGAAATGAAAAAAAATATCTTGAGGAGTGCATAGATTCCACATTCGTGTCGAGTGTGGGGGCTTTTGTTGACCGTTTCGAACGGGATATGGCTGCATTTACGGGTGCGAAACGCGCTGTTGTGTGCGTAAGCGGCACAAATGCCCTTCACATGGGGCTTATGCTTGCCGGAGTGGAACGTGACGATGAGGTGCTGACGCAGTCGTTATCGTTTATTGCCACTTGTAATGCCATATCTTATTTAGGAGCTTATCCGGTTTTCATAGATGTGGATTATGACACGATGGGGCTTTCTCCAGTCGCGTTGCGTAGCTGGCTTGAAACAAACACGGAGAAAAGCGATGACGGCATACTATGTAACCGTAATACAAAACGCAGGATAAAGGCGGTTGTGCCTATGCACACGTTCGGGCATCCTTGCCGTATTGAAGAGATTGCCGATATCTGTAAGGAATATGGACTTGAACTCGTGGAGGATGCCGCCGAGAGTATAGGTTCATTTTATAAAGGGAAACACACCGGCACATTTGGGAAAGTGGGTGCCATAAGTTTCAACGGAAACAAGACGATAACAACCGGAGGAGGAGGAATGTTGCTCTTCAATGACGAGACGCTTGCCGATTATGCCAAACATCTTACCACACAGGCAAAAGTGCCTTCGCGCTGGGAGTTTATTCATGACCACATCGGTTATAATTACCGTATGCCTAATATAAACGCGGCACTCGGTTGCGCCCAACTCGAAGAAATATCCAGTTTCCTTGCTTCAAAGAGGGAGACGGCTGATGTGTATAAGGCTTTTTTTGAGTCTGAGCCTTGCGGAATCCGGTTCATGTCGGAACCTGAAAATTCAATATCGAATTATTGGTTAAACGCGGTGACTTTCCCTTCTCGTGAAGAACGTGACAGTTTCTTGGAATATAGCAACGATCATGGTGTCATGACGCGTCCGGTATGGGAACTGATGTGGCGATTGCCGATGTTTAAGGATTGTGAACGCGATGCTCAAGATAATACGATAAGGCTTGCTGACACTATAGTGAATCTTCCTTCTTCCGTAAAATTATGACATTATGCCTAAAGATTTGATATTGGTAGGTGGAGGCGGTCATTGCCGCTCTGTGATAGATGCCGCGGAAAGTGCCGGATATAAGATACGGGGGATTATTGATCTTCCGGAGTTTGTAGGCAGTGAAGTCTCGGGTTATCCGGTGATCGGTTCAGACGATGACATCCCCCATTTTGTGGACGATTGTGAATTTGTGGTCACGCTCGGTGCAATAGAGAACGCCGTGCCGAGACATAAACTTCACTGCCGCATAAAGGAGGCTGGAGGTAAGTTGGCGACTGTCGTGGCTTCAACAGCTTATTTGTCACCCCGTGCATCGGTGGGCGACGGCACGGTGCTGTTGCATCAGTCGGTAGTAAATTCCGCTGCAAAGGTGGGGGAAAGTGTGATTGTCAATACCGGCGCTATTGTGGAGCATGATGCCTGTGTCGGTGATCTGACACACATATCTACGGGTGCCAAAATCAATGGTGCCTGCCGTGTTGGTTCGCGTTGCTTTATCGGTAGCGGAGCCGTGATGGTGCAGGGGGTTGCGGCAGGCGATGACGTGTTTCTCGGAGCCGGATCACTGTTGGCTAAGGACGCCCCGGATGCCGGCACTTATGTAGGTTTCCCGGCAAGGAGGGTTAAAGGATAATTTAAGAATAAAACACTTACTTAATTACAGGATGATCAGGATTATTGCGGAGGCAGGGGTCAATCACAACGGGTCGCTTGATATGGCGATGCGGCTTGTTGATGCTGCTGCAGAAGCCGGTGTCGACTACGTTAAGTTTCAAACTTTCAAGGCTGAAAACCTTGTGACTAAAGATGCTCGCAAGGCGGAATATCAGGAACATAACACCGGTGATGTTACAGATTCCCAATTTTCTATGCTTAAACGGCTTGAACTCGGTAAAGCCGAGCATATCAAGCTTATGGATTATTGCAAAGAGAAAGGGATAAGGTTCCTTTCCACCGCTTTTGATCTTGAAAGTGTGGATTTTCTGCATGACCTCGGTATTGACCTGTGGAAGATTCCATCCGGTGAAATCACGAATTATCCATATCTTCGGAAGATAGCCGGATATAATGAGGAAGTCGTGATGTCTACCGGAATGTGTGAAGTTTCTGACGTCGCAGCGGCAATGAATGCTCTGGCTGAGAATGGTCAGGATCTTGCCAAGGTGACGCTCCTTCACTGCAACACCCAGTATCCCACACCTATGGCAGACGTGAATCTGCGGGCGATGCTCTCCTTGCGTGACTTCTCGGAGAAAGTGGGTTTCTCCGATCATACTGTCGGAATAGAAATTCCGGTTGCGGCTGCCGCTCTTGGCGCAACGGTGATTGAGAAGCATTTCACACTTTCCCGCGACCTTCCGGGACCCGATCACCTGGCATCGCTTGAACCTATGGAACTTAAGGCAATGGTCGCGGCGATAAGGAATGTAGAGACAGCTCTCGGTGACGGACGTAAGCGAGTGTCTCCTTCGGAGTCTGCGAATGTTGCAGTGGCTCGTAAAAGCATTGTCGCTTCCTGCAATATAAAGAGAGGAGAGGTGCTGACAGAAAACAATATGACGGCAAAGCGCCCCGGACATGGCATTTCACCGATGAGATGGCGGGAGGTCGAAGGCACCTGTGCAATCCGTGATTTCAATCCCGACGAAATGATTGAAATCGATGATATTCTCTAATATATAAACACCTTATTGAAATTGCGTAAGATTTGTGTCGTTACCGGAACCCGTGCCGAATATGGAATCCTCAGCGGATTAATGAAAAGGCTTAAGGATACAGATGGCGTGTGCCTTCAGATTGTTGCCACCAACATGCATCTGTCGGCTGCCTATGGCATGACTGTGAATGAAATTATAGAAGACGGTTTTGATGTTGATGTCAGGATTCCATTGCCGCTTGATGATGATTCCCATTGCGGCACTGTCAAGGCAATGAGTGTTGCCATGTCTGGATTCGCAGATGCCTTCTTCCGTTTGGCTCCCGATCTTGTGTTGATACTTGGGGACCGTTACGAGATATTGGCGGCGGCTTCCGCCGCTATGATATTCGGCATACCTGTGGCTCACCTTCACGGAGGGGAAATCACGGAAGGCGCTTATGACGATTCAATCAGGCATGCCATAACAAAACTTTCGACATTTCATTTTACTTCCACTGAGGAGTATCGCCGGAGGGTGATTCAGATGGGGGAAGAACCGGAGAGGGTATTCAATGCCGGAAGCCCTGCCGTGGATGCTATCACTCATTTTACGCCTATGACGAGGGTTGAATTGGAGAATAGCCTCGGTGTGTCTCTTGCCGAAGAATTTGTTGTCGTCACTTTTCATCCCGTCACCATGCAGCCTGGAGAGGCGTCGTTGCAGACAACGGCTTTGTTGGAAGCCTTGGAAACGGTTGTATTGAAAGATGCAGAGGAGGGTGTAGTGAGTGTCTTGTTTACTATGCCCAATTCAGACACGGAAGGCAGGGCGGTGGCAGCACTTGTCGGGGATTGGTGCGGGGAAAGTGTCGGACGAGCCATTGCAGTCAAGTCATTGGGACGGGACCGCTACTATTCCGCATTGGCGCATGCTGCAGCAGTTATTGGCAATTCATCGAGCGGAATAATAGAGGCTCCATCGTTCGGGATTCCGACTCTTGATATAGGTGACCGGCAGAAAGGGCGCACAAGGGGTAATACGGTCATTGGATGCGTTCCGGAGAGGGATGGCATCATTTCCGGTTTGGAGCGTGTTCTGTCGGCTGAGGTGAGAGAATTTTGTTATAATAATGGAAATAATCCTTATCATAAACCGGGCACGGTTGAGTTTATTCATGAAAAACTGTTGGGTCTGCCGTTACATCGGTGCATGACCAAAAGCTTCTACGATCTTGATCACTTTTTTATTGACAAGCTATGAGAAACCTCGATAAATTGATAGACCTTATTTCGGATGAGGCAAAGATCCGCCTTCCGAGAGAAATGTGGCAAGAACTGTTCTTTTATGCATCGGTCCGGTCACTTAAACGGCGCGAAGCCTTGATTGATGCCGGCGAGTATGATCCCGACGTTTATTTTGTTGCATCCGGTCTTATAAGGGGCACGTTTATGGATAAGACGTCAGAGCGTACGGCAGGTTTTGCGTTGCCGGGCACGTTGCTCATATCTTTCCATTGTTTTTACGAGCAGGACGCATCATATTATCGTTTTGAAGCGTGTGTGCCTTCGAAAGTGGTCAGGATTCCGTCAGCCGTGTTCAGAATGATGACAGAAAAGTATCACCAGTTCGCCCTTTGGGTAATGGAGGCGAATCAGAACCAGCTTTATCATGCAGAACTGAAAAACCGGCTTATATCCGGAGATGCCAAAGAGAGGTTGCGACAGCTGATCGAGGGTTGGCCGGAAATTATACTCAAAGTCTCTTCCAAGCACCTTGCTTCATATCTTGGTATAACCGAGGTGCATTTGAGCCGCATAAAAAGCGAGATATTAAAGGAGGGTAAAAAATGATTTGTTAACATGGGTTAACGTTTCAGGAATTTTATTGTAATAACTTTACAGCGAAAGCTTGATGTGCGCACATCAAAAACAGTTATTCATTAAATTCCAGAGACTATGAAAAGAATTAGCCTATTACTTGTGGCGTTGTCTGCCACATCTCTTGTGTCATTATCTCAGTCCATGCTGATGGAATTGCCCGGAAAGGTAATGTCGGAAACAGGCAGCCATTCCGAACACAATGAAGGAAGACTTGTCAGCACATTGTCGAAACGAGATAAAACCCGCGCGTCGGATCTTGACGTAACAGCCGTTACATATAATGAGCCGGCGAATCTTTTCACAATGGGTTACACCCCAAATTTAAGTTATTACAGCCATGTCATAAGACGCGGTGCGGCATATAGTGCCCAGACATGGAGAAACACCTCGGACGCACTTGAGGCGGAAGGTTATTCTTTTGTATGGACATATGATTCTCCTGAAGGTCCGGGACAAGGTGGGTTATTGTTAAATTCGAACACAAAAGATCTTACAGTGACATATCCCTTCAATAACGGCTGGTGGTGTGCCCCTGTGTTGTCTGCGAAAAAAATGGCTGAATTAACATATTCACCCTCTTTCAAATATAGATTCGGAGGTCCAAGTGTCATAATTTTCAATGAAGGCGCTTTGGATTTTGGCATGACAACTTATTCTGAGATGCTATATAGGGATGTTAACGGCAAAAGAACAACTACATTCGGATCTCTCAAGTATCTGCCCACGGCAAGCGACCCATATTCGGTTACGAAATGGACCCCGGTCTTCCCGGATAAGAAGGATTTGAAAATGAAAGGTTTCTATAATATTTTCCATAAACCGGATGCACCCTACGCAATAACCAAGATCTGGGGATGGATAGAATATACAGCATTAAAGGAGACAAAACTGACAATGACCCTTTATAAACTTGATGAGAAGGGTGAACCTACAGATGAGGTCATTGCTGTTGGAGAGAATATAATAAAGGCAGGGACGGATAAATCAATATTGTTCAATCTCAAACGCCCCGGAAGGGATGGCGACATGTCTCCAATAACCATAGATTGCGGTTTTATAGCCGTTTTGGAGGGATTTTCCACAGAGGGAGCTTTCTCTAAATTGCAGCCGATATTAGGATCCGGCACTGTATGGGAAGGTGGAGATGAATGCCCTTGGGCATATAACTGCGGTGTAATGTTGTCTTGGAATGAAGGTGGTGCTGAAAAACAGGGATATTTCCATGACAGTAAGATATATGACGAAGGCAGGGGGAGCACAAAGAAACTTTGTGCATGTGATTTCTTATGGATGGTTGATGGGGATTTTGCCTGGATTTTTGAGAAATCCGGTATCTCGGAATTGACAATACCGTTGACAGGAGGTTCGGAGAACCTTACGTTCAACACATATTATCCATTGAATGACACCAATGTGACGATTACGAAAGATGCAGAATGGCTTGATTTCTCAGTTTCAGCAGCATCTGAAGTTGCATCTGATAATGGACTAAAAGTGACTGCATCCCCGTCAGATGAAGCCCGCGAGGGGTATATCACCATCTCCGGACCTGCCATGAATTATGTTTTGAAGGTTAAGCAGACGGATTCATCCGCAGTGGAGAGTATTTCCGTAGATGACATGATAATTGCCACGGAGTATATGGATATTGCAGGAAGGATGCTTGATTCTGCTCCATCGAAAGGAGTCTTCATAAAGGTAGACATTTATTCAAATGGAGAACGGAAAGTGTCGAAATGTATTAATTAAGTGGTAATTAAATAGTTATTTAGTTGATATAGAGGCGGTATCATGAATTTTAATGATATCGCCTCTTGAATTTTATTTGTTTTTTTAATTTGTTATTTTAGGTTAATTTTAGCTGTCAGAATTAATGAAAATAGGGAAATTATTATGTAATAGTTAATTTCTTTATGCATTTTTTTGGAATATCATTTATTTTACTAACTTTGCATATAAATATTATTTTCTTTGTATAAAAGCGTAAGAGATTTTTTAGATCTCGTATCCTTTAGTAATTGACACGCTACATGAATTTGATGGCGTGTTTAAGAAGTAGGGACAAATTTATATCAGGAAGTAATCTTTTAAATATTTTTTAAACAATTAAACAACAACAGCTTATGCAGAAAAGCAAACTTCTGATGTGCATAATGCTTGTAGCAGCGATTTTTTGCTCAGGCACAGCACAAGGAGCAGGCGCAGGCACCCCGAAGAAGGGAGTGATTCGCGTGAAGCTGCAACCTGAAATGGCTCTGAAGGTGGGACATGCCCCCCTGATGCAGTCGAAAGGAGCAGTGACTACGGGTATCACACCTTTTGACAGGGCGGCACGCGATGTGAAAGCGGTCAGTATTCGTCCGATGCTTCCGTATGTGGAGAAATTCGCAAAACAGAGAGCGAAATACGGACTTGACCGCTGGTATGTGATAAATTTTGATGAGACGGTTTCCCCCGAGGAAGCACGGAAGATTTTCGCGACAACCGCAGGTGTCGAGCGTTCCGAGCTCGTTACTCCGATGTCGCTGCAGGAAGGTGCGAAAGGCTTCCGCAAACTTGATCGTTCCCAAGTGGTTAAAGCTGCAGGGGCGATGCCCTTCAATGATCCATACCTGAGATCGGAAGAGCACACGTCTGAACTCCAGTCACGCGATAGTATCTCG
>CASBHZ010000041.1 GCA_949123685.1 uncultured Bacteroidales bacterium
CGAGATACTATCGCGTGACTGGAGTTCAGACGTGTGCTCTTCCGATCTGCAACCTTAGCTCCTTCTGAAGCAAGATATTTACCGATACAACTTCCAAGCACACCCGTTCCCCCGGTGATAACAACCACCTTATCTTTAATTGAAAATATATTGCTCATATTCGAATTCTTTTATTTCCACTTTTATAAAGCCTCATGCTCCGTGCCATCCATCCCATTCAGCCCCATCTCGCCCCATTCATCCCCATTAAGCGCCCTCATTCAAAGCAGCCATCACGCCCGAAATCATTCCAAGGGCGAGCATTCTTCCATGAAAAGAATAGCCTGCGTTATATCCCATCTTTTCATCTCCAAGCATAAGCGGTGCATGATCCACACGCATAGCTACACAGGGGCGTTCCTTCTCAAAAATTCTCACAACTTCAATAAGCCTTGGATCAAGATGAGTAGATTCTTTGAAGTCACCGTTGGACTGCACCGTGCATATGCGGGCATGCACGAAATGAGTGCGTGAAGCATATTTCTTAGCCAGTTCCTCCACATCATTATGCGCACCCGCACTCAGAGAACCGGCACAGAATGTAAGTCCGTTATGAGGATTGGGCACTGCATTCAAAAAAGCTTCGATATCGCCATCGCAAGTTACGATTCTCGGCAAACCAAGGATAGGCATCGGAGGATCATCCGGATGTACGCACATATCTATGCCGTATTCGTCACAGACGGGCATAATGGCATTAAGGAAGTAAGCCATATTGGCACGAAGTCCTTCCGCATCAATACCCTTATAGAGATCAAGAAGTTCACGGAATTTTTTCACCGGCTCAAGGTCATCCTCTGTGATGTTGCCGTTCACGAATCCCTGGGTCTTTACAATTATATTCTCCACAAGACGATGTTCCGCCTCTTTATCCATACGCGGAGCAACCTCCTCTTGCATACGGCGAAGAGTCTCATTATCATAATCGTCAGCTGCATTATCCCGCTTCAGGATATTTATATCAAAATAAGCAAACTCTGCCCGATTGAAATAAAGGTTAGAAGTACCGTCCGGATTGGGATACTCAAGATCCGTGCGTGCCCAGTCAAGAACCGGCATGAAATTGTAACAGATTGTCTTGACGCCGGCTTTCCCGAGATTCTTAAGGCTTTCCTTGTAATTCTCAATGAGGCTATCACGATCCGGACCTCCGTATTTAATTGACTCGCAGACCGGTAAACTTTCAACAACTGACCAACGTAAACCGTGATCCTCAATATAGTTTTTCATTTTAACAACCTCTTCTTCACTCCATATTTCACCATTAGGAATGTGATGAAGCGCCGTAACTATACCCTCTACGCCGATCTGACGCAACATGTCGAGAGTAATCTTATCGTTGGGACCGAACCAACGCCATGTTTTTTCCATTCAGAATTTGATTGAGTTTTCCTACAAACGAAGTTGTTTAAACAACGACTTCAATGATAAGTTTTACAAAATTACAAAATCTTTCGCAATAAACCATCTGCCACATTACAATTCAGATTACAAGTTTTTTATTGCCCCTATTGCATATTTTTGCATATTTGGCTAACTTTGAATTTAGATGCTGTTTAAACAGCATCCCCAAAAGAATGAAGATTAAAACCACGCCTATCCCTGTATTAATAGCTACAGTCATATCTTTTATATTAACAACGAGTTGCAACAACAAGCAACTCTCTTCATGGAACAATAAGGAAGGATTCATTTGGAACACCTCTTTCCATATCACTTATAACGGACCGACAGCTCTGGGCGACTCAGCAGTAGCCGTAATGAACAGGGTAGGCAAATCCCTGTCGGTCTTTGACACAACCTCGCTTGTGAGCCGCGTTAACATATCTGATTCAACTATAGTTGACATAGATTTCATACGTGTCTACGAAATGTCTAAAAGAATCAACAGAACTACGGAAGGAGCTTTCGACCCGACTCTGTCACCGTTAATTACTGCATGGGGATTCGGCAAAGGGCACGAAGCCAACACAGACACTATGCGGATAGATTCAATTTTACAATATGTCGGGATTGATAAGACTCGACTGTCTAAAGATGCCCTGATAAAGAATGACCGCAGAATTGAGTTCAATTTCTCGGCAATAGCCAAAGGATACGGATGTGATGCCATAGCTGAAATGTTTACAAACAATGGTGTGACTGATTTCCTAATTGAAATTGGCGGAGAAATCATGATGAGAGGCAAAAATCCAGAGGGGAATGACTGGCGTATATCAATAGACCGCCCCATATTGTCGGCAGACAGGGAGATTCATGAATCGCAAGAGATCATCGCCGTAACGGATATGGGGATCGCTACATCCGGGAATTACCGTAATTTCAAAAGAAACGAAAACGGTTCGACATACGGGCATACCATATCTGCAGCAACGGGACGCCCTGTTGCAACCGACGTGATATCCGCTACAGTGTTAGCCCCCTCCGCAATGGAAGCTGACGGTCTGGCAACCGCCTTCATGGCAATGGGAAGTGTCAAATCTCGGAAACTCAACGAATCATTACGCCTCCCCGTGATGCTTGTGCTGACCGACTCAACCACATGGACATCAACTCAGTTCAATAAGCTCATAAAGCATTGACCATACATAACCATACAATAATGATTGAAGCATTAGTTATATTAAGCATCTTCTTAAGCATAATAGTGATAGCCCTGCTATTTTTCTTCCGATCGCAACTCAGCCGGATAAACAAAGAGTCTGAACAGACTTTCAAGATAATGGCTTCCGAGTCGCTTGACCGCAACGCACGCACTTTGCAACAAAACAATGCCGACCAACTAACGTCATTGCTGTCACCTTTGAGAATGCGTATCGAAGATTTCAACAGATCTATCGAGAAAAGCTATATTGACTCTTCGGCGTCGCGACGCTCCCTGTCCGACCAGATTGAAAGGCTGACGCGCCTTAACCTCTCAATCGGTGAAGAAGCGCGTAATCTTTCATCCGCATTGCGTGGAAACAACCGGGTGCAGGGACAATGGGGAGAAACTGTGCTCGAATCATTGCTTGAACGCGCCGGTTTAAAAAAAGGAGTTAATTTCAATACACAAGTAACACGTGACCTTTCAGGAAATTCATTACGCGATGAAGAGGGGCGGCAACTGCGTCCCGACCTTATAATCCACCTGCCAGACAGCCGGAACATAATAATAGATGCCAAGACATCCCTGTCTGCCTATCTTGACTTTTGCGAAGCGGTGTCGGACCAAGAAGCAAAAGAGGCTATTAAAAGGCATACAATATCCGTAAAGAAACATATCGACGAACTTGCAGCACGCAATTACACCAAATCAGTGGAAAACGCTGCCGAAATGGTACTGATGTTCATACCAAACGACGGGGCATTGATGACTGCTATTGACAACGACAGCAATCTTGTCAACTATGCCCTTGACCGTAAGATAGCTCTTGTATCCCCATCTCAGATCATGGGGGTGGTAATGCTCGTGTCTCAAATCTGGCGCAAGGAATCACAAGACCGCAACGCAGCGGAGATCGCCCGCTTGGGAGGATTGCTTTATGACTCAGCCAAAGATTTCTTGAATGACATGCAGAACATCGAAAAGAACCTCACTGCAGCCCATCGCAGTTACGAATCCGCCCTGTCGCGCCTCACCAGCGGCTCACGCAGCTTCCTCTCCCGCGCCGAACGCCTCCGCGACCTCGGAGCCAAAACCTCCCGCCGCCCCTGACAATATAAAAGAGATTATATTGAAGATTATATAAATTTAATTATGATTTTATTGGATTTTGGCTATATTTGCAAATTGAAGTAATTCAACAATGGCAAATTTGCAAATGTTGTAATATTATGATAAGCGTTTTCGATATATATAAAGGGATTCCGATAGGAACAATAATTAAAAGAGATCTCAAAAAAAGAGGGATCTCCCCAATTGCCTTATCTCGATCCATTGGCATATCATATAAAACACTAAATCGTATCATAAACAATCACCGCAAAATTGAAAACACATACGCAATAAAGATTGAAAAGATTTTGAATTACGAGCCATCTCTTCTCATTAACTTACAGAATTATATAATTCAAAGAGACAAGAATCAGAAATCAATTGTTTTATACGGCACCACTCCTGTAATACGCAAATGTGTGTTCTGGGATATTGACATGAATAAACTTGATTGGCGTAAGAACAAAAACTTCATCATTAACCGCGTTTCCCAATACGGTAATCCTTCAGAAAAAACAGCCATAAATGATTTTTATGGTCTATAACTCATAATCTATTATGCCATTACATCTAAAAACTGTAACCCCTGCTCTCAAAGAAATTCTTTATGAATTAATGGATTGCAGTTTATTTAAACCATTCAGATTAGTTGGAGGAACCAATCTCTGTTTACGCTTTGGATATAGATTATCTTCCGATATAGACCTTTTTACTGATGCTGAATACGAAAGCATTGATTTCAATAAAATTGAAAGTTTCCTCCAATCTAAATTTCCGTTTTATGATTGCAACGACAAACAAAAGATTGTGGGCATGGGAAGGGCGTACTATATTGGATATGATGAAAATAATATAATCAAATTAGATTTAATGTATGAGAATGATCCTTTTTTAAGATCGGAAGAAACAATCGAGGGAATAAGAATGGCAGATGTTGAAGAAATAGCGATTATGAAACTTGATGCCATTTATACAGGTGGAAGGAAAAAAGCTTTTGGGATCTGCATTATCTTCTATTCGATCTTGGAATGGATTTATATTACTTAATCCAATGCCATTCTGACCGATTCCCTTATACGCATGACTATGCTGAAATGATTCAGAACTTGCTGAATTTTGACAAAGCCGATAATGAACCCGACCCAATTTGCCTACTTGGAAAATCCTGGGATCTGATCAGAATGGACATAATTGATTCAGTAACCAAGCTATCATAATCATCGTTTAATCTTAAGCGAACCATACATCATTGCGGCAAGAGACACAAATAGGATGAAACTGCCTAACAGGAGCGCATATGTCGATATGCACAACATAATATAACAGCTTACGTATATTGCGGAAAGTATCAAGCCTATCGTTATGCCTACCTTTCGCGAATTTAGCATCCTCCACATATAGCCCATGATGAGTGCAACTGTCATTCCTGCCGATATCAAATATGCAAAGCCGAACGTTGTGTGCTCTACAAAAGCCAACAGCAAAGAATAGAAAAGAATAAGTGCTGCGCCTATAAGGAAATAGTTTAACAGTGGAATAGGATGACGCACGACTATCTCTGCAAAGAGAACGGAAATGAACGTAAGCAATATAATGACTATAGCATATTTCAATGAACGTTCCACTTTCTGATATCTGTCTACACCGACAAGGAAATTAACACCGACAGATCCAATATCAGAAACATATTCTCTTGTGTTTTCATCATATTCAAGCATCTCCTCACTATCCCAGTTTGCCTTGAAGTTTCGGTCTATCAAGGTTCTGTCATTCGGTAATCGGCTCCCGTTGAAAGATGGGTTTGAGGCTTCACCACTGATAACGACAGAAGACTTCCGACCTATCTGCTTTACAAATATTTCACCTGATCCATGGATATCAAATTCTGTTGAAAAATCAATTTTTTCAGGCATATCTGCAAATTTCACCTCCGCAAAAAGACAATTCGGGGATTTTGACCATAAGTATTCCTTTCCATCTATCTTAAGATTACAGAGTTTAGATATTTCTTTTGTTGAAATATCCAGCCTGAATATTAAAGAATCGCCACAGACAGCAACACTGTCACGATCAAATGTTCCTGAAATCACAACTGATGAATTGAACACCTCCGCTTCATAAATGCCACGATGAAGCGGCTTCGTTGCAACCTGCGCATTGCATACAAATGTAGAAGGACGTACTTTTTTATCACTGTCAAGGTGTTTTGCAACAACCGGACCTTGAATACTGACGCCACTACCCCAATCCGATGATATTTCCTCCACAACCCTATTACTCGTGGATTCTCTTGAATAAGAGAGAGCCCACACCGCAAGCACACCAAACATCAACAGACAACACTGCAAAGCGATCAAAACGACCTTATAGCCATACGACACCTGCTTGCGGGCAGGCTTTACAGATGTAAAAGGTGGTGGTGGTGGTGGTGGTGGAGGCGGTATAATATGATTGTCCATGACTATTTCAGGATGAGTTCTTCGTTCTCGACTTTTAATTTAAGGGTAAAATACATTGCAGCGGCAAGCAATACGAACAACGACAAACTTCCTATGAGCAAAGCCATCGAACCTATACAAATCAAAAGAAACATCAATCCATACTCAACGCATAAAATCGCAAGCGTCAGGATTATCGCTTTCCTGTTTTGAGTTATCCCCTTGATGAACAATGATATTAATCCTATGGTCATAAACGATACTATCACATAAGACGCACCAAAAGGCATTTTCTCGGTCATTGCCAATAGAAGCAGATAAAAAAGACAAAGGGCACAGCTGATCAACCCATATTGCAAATAGTTAATACCCTTTCTAAATGCTATTTCAACCAACATCAGAGACATCGACGTGATTGTAATGAGCCAGAAGCAGTATGATGTGGATTGTGATATAAGACCATAATGACTATTATCCAACAAGCCTGCCGCTTCTCTACCAATGGCATAGTGATCGATACCACAGGCAACCAGAGCAAGAATGAAAGAGACACCGATAATGAACGCTGTCTGTATCCAAAGCCAACGTAATGTATATTTAGGCTTGTCAAAAATTTTTACAGTTCCATCCATAAGTTGTTAATTGAATTTATAAATATATGAGCAATAAGTAACCCAAAGCACCGATATTTTAAATCATATGCCTATTATTGCAAATTTATAAAAACTTTTACCAAAAACCAAAAAAGTTTAAGGAACCATTTAAATTAAAACAGTTCCTTAAACAATATTGACTGAGTTATCGGAGGAGTTTCGGGGCGTGGAAGAGGAGTCCGAAGTTGATGCCGATGTTCCAGTTGCGCGCCGGATAGGAAAGGTAATTGCCGTAGAGGGATAGGCTGGCGAAGGGGAAGTTGTAGACGGCGGCTACCTCACCGATAAATTCAGCCTTGCGGAACCATCCGTCGTAACGCGCACGCGAGCCATCGGGCACTAAATTGCGGATCGGAGAATAAACATAGAAATCACCCCTCAACTGCAATTTTCCTACCGGATTCCATACGGGAATCAGACCTGCGGCAACATAATTGTCAGAACGGAAGGCTTCATTGAAATAATTCTGAGTGGATGGTGTAGGTGCGAATGCCGCCGCATGTATCAAGGTAGCGGTATAATTCTGATGCAGTTTCTGCAATGTGCCCATAGCATTAGCCATCACACCAAGTTTAACTTTCTTATGCACCGGAAAGAATTGTTTCCAATATCCTTCCAGGGCGGCACGGCAATTGCCGTCATAAGACGTGCGCAAAGATTTGTCACCGTGGGGTGTATATCTCGATGATTCATAACTTAATGTTGCATTCGCTTTCCAATAATAACCGGAACTCGGATAAAGATTGTCATTAAGGAGATTACTTTCCACTCCCGAACGTATCACGCCTAACTGATATTGTGTTTTATCCTTTGACATCTGGGCATAATCCGCCACGTTTGTCGGATAATAAGAATCTGACATATATCCATATCCCAATCCTACGTACCCTTTAGCTTTCATTCCTATTGCCCATTCATAAGACGCTCGTATAAAATTATCCACTTCCGTTATGAACGTTGGTGTCGAGTTTTCATAAAACAGCAATTGCGAATCATAAAATTTCTGACGGCTCATTACTCCCTCGAGTCTGATGAATGAAGGTACAGAACTACGTATCGTGAACTTCCCGCTAAGCATTCCTGCAAGATATGACTGCCCGATCCAACCGCTTATATTAATGTCAAGCGAATTGAAACTCAATGAATGATAACCTAAATCCACATAAAGCATGCTGTTAGCAGTAGATGTTATCCATCCCCCTACGCCTACCGACCATGGCCTCTGAAGGGTAGCTTCAAGGAGCAATATGTTCCGTTTATATTTGTCCGTTTCCAGTTGTGGCAACAGGTTTCGCAGCGTGCCATCGGTCACGGCTCGATAATAGGAGTTCTCAACTTTATCTATACCTATCGGTTTTCGTCCGTTGCCTTCAAACAGATATTCCAGATAATGCGCCTGCTCCCCTTTTGCGCCTTTCACTTCTACAGAATCAAAAGTCAACACCGGAGTCTCAGACGCAAATTTTTCCCTTCTGGCATTGACAGCTTCCAATGGAACACGTGCACTCACCCTGCGTTTTATAGAATCTACCATCTCCATTCCCGTCTTATAGCCTATTTCGTAGATTGTCTGAGCCTGAGGGAAATCAAGAACACCGAAATTAAGTACAGGAACCTGGATCTTTATTCCATTCTTGGACGGAACACTATAATCATTGTTCTGGATAATCATATCCTCCAACTGGCTATATACATTTCCCGGCTGAGGTTTCTTATCGGCTCCGGATACTGAGACACCTATAATGAAATCCGGATTGAAAGTTGTTTCCATCACGTCTACAGGGAAGTTATCATATATCCCTCCGTCATAAACCAAGACTCCATCCATCTTTATCGGCTTGAAAACGAACGGGAAACTCATTGATGCCCTCACTGCATCGCCAAGCGAACCGCCATGAAGAACAATTTTACGCTTATGATAGACATCGCTCGTAACACAGCGGAAAGGAACGAACAACCTGTTGAAATTTCTCTGACATTGCAACGTATAAGGCCCGTAGATTTTAAGGAACTCAATATTCATTGGCAACGGACTAACCAAATTTGAAGGTAATATCTGGTTAATAAAATCTGTAGTGTCCTTCAGATTGATATTTGCAGTCAGCCATCGCGGTGTAGGCGACGGTTGCATGAGATAATATTTGTGATCCGGATTTATCACCCCAGTGCTCCAATATATGAAATCGGGAGCAGTGAAAAATTTGATCATTTTTTCAGGTGACCAGCCACAGGAATAGAGACTACCTACTATGGCTCCCATAGATGTTCCGGTGATATAATCGATCGGTATGTCATTGTCTTCAAGAGCCTTTATGACCCCGACATGCGCAATACCTTTAGCTCCGCCTCCACTGAGCACTAAACCTACACGCTGTCTTTTGGCATTTCCCAAACTGTCCGCTTCACTTTGAGCAAAACATATGTTACACATCAAAACGGTCAGAAGCACCGAAACAAATACCCTTTTCACGATAACCTCCTATTAATAAATAAACTACTTGGAAATATAAGAATCCTTGAATCCAAGGAAATAGAGCACGCCGTCAATACCTATGGTAGATATGCTCTGCTGCGCTTCAGCTTTCACTTTCGGCTTGGCATGAAATGCTATGCCGAGCCCCGCCTCTGAAAGCATCGGCAAATCATTGGCGCCGTCACCTACAGCAATAGTCTGGGCAATATTTATATTCTCAACTTGGGCAAGGAGACGCAATAATTCGCGTTTGCGCTGCCCGTCGACAATATCTCCGATATAGTTTCCCGTAAGCTTCCCGTCATCACCGATCTCGAGCTCATTGGCATATACATAATCAAAACCGAAACGTTGCTTCAGATAATTTCCGAAATATGTAAAACCGCCCGAAAGTATTGCTGTCTTATAACCGGAACGTTTCAACACCTCCATAAGACGCTCCAGACCTTCTGTTATCGGCAATTTATCAGCAATATCTTTCATCACCGAAACGTCGAGTCCTTTGAGCAGAGCCACACGTTGCGTGAAACTCTCCTTAAAATCGATTTCACCCCGCATTGCAGACTCCGTAATCTTTCTCACCTCCTCTCCCACACCGGCGCGGTCGGCAAGTTCGTCAATCACCTCTGTCCGTATCAATGTAGAGTCCATGTCAAAGCATATGAGACGCCGGCTTCTCCGATACATCGTGTCTTCCTGCATGGATATGTCAAAATTCAGTTCTGAAGCCAGATGCATGAAATCGCTTTGCATCTTCTCCTTGTCGCATATGTTGCCGCGCACTGAAAACTCTACACAGCCTTTTGCAGCAGGCTGCTCCCTTTCATCAAGGGGCATGCGTCCGGTAAGCCTCGTAATCGTTTCGATATTCAACCCTTGCTCGGAGATAATACGCGAAACGGCTGAAATCTGTTTTGCGGTTATCTTGCGTCCGAGTATCGTGACAATATATCTGTTCTTTCCTTGACGGGAGACCCAACTGTCGTATGCCTCTTCGCTGATTATATTGAATGTAACCTTCACATTCAGATCATTGGTCTTGAAAAGAAGTTCTTTAAGAATCTCTCCACTGCGACGGCTGTCAGTTTTGAAAAGCATACCTAAAGAAAGTGTATGATGAATGTCCGCCTGACCGATATCAAGTATGTCGGCATCGTAACGTGCAAGGATTTCAGTCAGTTCCGCCGTAATCCCGCTTTTATCAGGTCCTGAAATATTGATAAGTATAAGTTCTCTATTATTAGACATTTATATAAACAAATTAAACATTATTTCTTAATTTTCACTCCCTGCAACCTGAGATTGTCGGCTTGAAGAGCTGAATCCTTATAATCATGAGCTGCAGCCTGTGTGAAATACTTCAAGGCACGCGGAAGATCCTTCGCCATTCCTTTACCGTCACGAAGCATCACGGCAAACTGATATGCCCCTTCATCTTCCCCCCTCTCGGCTGCACGCCAATAATTCTCGGCAGCGATACGATAATCCTGCAACACACCTTTACCTTCGGCAAACTGGCGGGCAATATTTATCATTGCTTTCGCATGACCATTGGATGCCGCCTTACGAAACCAATAGGCTGACTCTTTGAAATTCTGTCGTGTCCCGATGCCGTCACGATAAAGAGTCCCGATGGCATACTGAGCCTCCGTATTACCTTCCGCTGCAGCCTTGCCATACCATTCCCATGCCGCACGCAAATCTTTTTCAACACCGGTTCCGGTCTGATAGCATACAGCCACCTTACGCATCGATTCACCATCGCCGGTTTCGGCATCTTTCAGATAAAACTGGAAATCGACACCACGGACAATATTTTCCGGATGTTCCGCACGAGCCACACCAATACATCCGACAAACAATGCTACAATAATGCTACAAATAATCCTTTCCATGTAAATTATAACAAAACTGCGGTCCCTTTTTCATTGGCAACCGCAGTCTTTTATTCAGCATCATTCCGGATGCAGAGATAGTGGTGATGTAAACTTATCTGTCCGTATCCTATACATCAAGCCTCCGCATCGAGGATAGCTATTTTCTCTTCAATCTGCGCCATGTCTTCTTTCAAGCGCTTGATCTTATTCTCCATCTCCCTGATCATTGAGTTGCCGGCGGAACTCTTCACATTGAAGAAGCCCATGTTGTTCTCAATTGTCTTCAGTTCAGCCTTGCGACCTTCATAGGCGCGAAGAAGTTTGTCTCGCTCCCTATCGAGTTTGTGACCGCCACCTTTAAGTTCTGTCACACGCTCACGGAAATTAGAGATACGCGCTTTATTTTCACGAGCTTCATACGAGCCATAAAGGGTATCACAGATTTCACGATATTCCGCATAAACCTTATCTTTGAGTTTAAAGGGCACAAAACCGATATTCTGCCATTCAGCCTGAAGTTCCTTTACCTTGCCTATCACTTCCTTGCGGTCACCATCAAGCGGCAATTCCTTAAGTTTTACGATAACGGCACGTTTGGCATCAAGGTTTGCATTCTCCTCATCTCGTTTTGCGGAATTGAGTTTCTTGCGCTCATCAAAGAAATAATTACAAGCCGTCTGGAAACGTTGCCATATGGCATCGCTCTGCTTACGTGGCACGCTGCCTATCTTTTTCCATTCAGCCTGAAGTTTCACAACCTCATTAGCCGCCTTGCGAATATCTTCCGTATCCTTTAGAGCCTCCGCACGTTCGCAAAGGGCTGTTTTCTTCTCAAGGTTTGAATTGAACTCATCCTTCGTCTTCTGGAAATATTCGGTTTTTGCAGCAAAGAAATCGTCACATGCCTTACGGAATCTTGTGTATAGGGCATTATTAGCTTTCTTTGAAGCGAACCCGTATTCCTTCCATTGTTTCTGCATTTCAATCACCTTTTCCGTTGCTGCAGTCCAGGCATTGAATGAATTAATAGTGGAAAGATCTATAGCCTCGATTTCATCGCAAAGTTTTGTCTTTGCCTCCTCATTGGCTTGCTCGGCAGCCTTGCGCTGCTCAAAATACTCCTGATGACGCTTGTTGATCACAGTAGACGCCTCTTTAAATTCATCCCAAAGGCTTTCCCGGATCTCTTTGGCAACAGGACCTATATTACGCCATTCATCGTGAAGCGACTGGAGGCTACGGAATGCAGCAACAGGATCGCTCTGAGCTTCCAGCTTGCGAGCCTCTTCCACAAGCGTTTTCTTCGCTTCAAGATTTTTCTTGAAATCAAGGTCGCGAAGTTCCTTGTTCATTTTTAGATGATCATAAAATTGCTCCACAACTGTCTGGAAATTCTTCCAGATATCTGTTTCGGCAGTGGCGGGAATATCCTTTATAGCCTTGAAATCTTGCTGAAGTTGCTGGAACTCAGGGAATCTCACATTCACATTGTCAATATCTTCAGCAATAGTGCGAATCTGATCAAGGATAGTCTGCTTTTTCTGAAGGTTCTCCTGACGGCGAGCATCTTCAGCTGCGAGATAGGCTGCACGCTTCTCCTTAAATTCGGAATACATCTGTTTGAATGCTGATTCTTCCTCATCCGGAACAGATGAAAAATCTTTGGGATCATTGCCGGCTTCGACAAAAGCGTTAACCTCTTCCATCGTCTCACGGCTGCGGATATTGAAAAATGCCTGCTTGATTGCAGTTACTTCTTTGTGAGCATCCATGCGATCTTCCGCCAATATCGCACGCATAGCCTCGTTCAACTCGGACTTGCTCATATTATGGTAATTCACCGGAGTCTCATCACTTGCCGATTCTTCAACACGATCGGCAACTTCAGCGATATCTTCTGCCGGAGATGTTTCTACTGCACACGTTTCTGAGGGAGTGGGGTTGACCGGCTCCTCTACAGGGACCGTCTTTTCAAGCTCGTTCATATCAATATAATTATTGTCTTTGCATTACTATCGGCGACTCGCACCGACAAGCATATTTATACGACTATCCACCACCTTTTCAGGCGGTTTAAAAATCAACGCCAAATATACGGATTTTATTTAACTTGACAAAATAATCCCGTATATTTAGCGCATTTTTTAGAAAATTCAATTCCAGTTACAAGTTTTATCAAATTCAAGATGACCTACTTCTCAACTTTCATTGAAATAATACGTATATCTTCTTTTGGACGGTCAGCGCGACCGGTAGCTGCATTCTGCATTTTCTCAACAGTGTCCATACCGCTTATAACCTCTCCAAACACAGTATACGAGCCATCAAGATGAGGTGCACCGCCAACAGTCTTGTAATCATTACGTATATTCTCAGGCATCGGCTCATCCGGCACTGCGGTTTCAGTTTCTTTTATAAGCTCCATCCGGTATGCCTCCAGAGCCTCCTTGTTTCCGGCACTCATAAGCTCATTGATCTTGGCATCGTTTTTACGACACAATTCACGGAAATAAGCCTGACGCTTTTCCATTGTCTGACGATATGCCATGCCGTCAATCTGATGGTCATTTGATTTGCGGCCGGTCACTATATAAAACTGCGATCCGCTGCTTTTACGCTCAGGATTCATATCATCACCGGTTCTTGCAGCCGCCAAGGCTCCATACTTGTGATAATACTTGGGATACAATATTTCCGCATCAATCTGATAACCGGGACCTCCACTGCCAAGCATCTTGGTGGAATCCGCATTAACTGATTCAGGATCTCCTGTCTGCACCATGAAATCTTTAATCACCCGATGAAAAAGAACCCCGTTGTAATAGCCCTCTTTCACCAATTTCAAGAAATTGTCACGATGTTTCGGTGTATCATCGTAAAGCTTAACCTTAATATCCCCGGCAGATGTCTTAATATCCACCACCGGTCCAGCAGGAAGCTGCGCTGCATTCTGCGCCGTAGCTGTTGCCATAGCCATAAACATTAACAATGTATAAATTATCTTTCTCATGTCTATATAACAAAATTTCCGACAAAAGTTTATGCAGGAGACACATCAAAGCGCCCCTTCCGAATAAATCCTTTTATAGATACGGCGGAAATTGTCATCACAAGCCTTCAGTTCTTCAGCCCTTTGGGCATAATCCTCACCCCAAAGAGCTTCCAGAAGAGATCCGATATACCTGCGGTCGCGATCTTTTTCTATCGCTCCTTCCACAAGGGGGGCTATCCACTGGCTGAAACGCTCCCGGTCTACAGCTGCAAGATACCTTGCGGTGCTGCACAGGAACTGTCCGGTTGCATCGGCATGACGCAATTTCATTATCATATCGCCCATCTGCAAAGATCCGGACTCCGCATTGTCAACTATATATTCGTATATCTGCATTCCTTCTTCTGAAGGAGATTTCATTTCTTCTGAGTTCATAAGCAAGATCTAATTTTTAAGAAACTGTTTAAATCACTTCTTTGATAACCTAAGCAAAATTACAAAAATAATTTGTAATTTTGCCCCATGAATGATTTTATAATTGTTATAGGGCGTCAATACGGAGCCGGAGGCAGACTTCTCGGCAAGAAGCTCGCAGAGAAACTCAACATCCCGTATTATGACAAGGAGCTACTTTCTGAAGCTGCCGATTCTCTCGGATTTTCCAAAGAACTTTTCTTGAAAGCCGACGAGAAAAAGCCTTCGATTTTGCGCTCATTCATTTCATTCAATTATGGTTCCCTTTCAGATTCTTTCAGCCATGAGACCCTCACTGAAGACAACCTTTATCGCGCACAGAGCGAGGTAATAAAGACAATATGCAGCAAAGGCTCATGCGTGATGGTAGGAAGGACAGCAGATTACGTGATGCGGGACCATCCGGGGTTACTAAGTGTATTTATCCATGCTCCGGAAATGCACCGCGCAGAGTCCATTGTAGCAAGAGGAGAAACTACATCAATTGACGAAGCGATAGACAAGCTTCGCAAATGTGACAAGTCGCGTGAAAGTTATTATAATTATTTCACTAACAGGCAATGGGGAAAGGCTGACAATTATGACCTCACATTCAACTCCTCCCGAATAAGCCTCGACGGCATCCTCACATTGATAATTTCTCACTTAAGTAACAAGGAAACCGTCTCTACTCAATTATAAATATGAGGTGATATAAATATTCGGTGATTAAACATTTCCGCATGTTAAATCCTTGTTAATATAAAACAAATTATATTATGAGGAAAATTATATACGCAATCACCTATCTTGCCGCATTAGCGATAGGTATCTGCCTGCTTGTTTTTAATCATCAGGCAATGGAAACTTCACAGCCCATGTTACGTTGGGTAATTATTGCCGCCGGCATTGTTTTTATCATACCGGGTCTTTTTCTGTTAATAGCGTCTTTGCGTCCACGTCGTGATGCAAACGGTGTCATAATATCGCGCCCATGGTTCTCTACGGGAATGGGAATAATATCCCTGATATGGGGTATACTGATGTTGTGTATGCCGACAGGTTTCCTTGGCAACCTTAACATCACGTTGGGAGGCTCGCTTATAATAGCGTCTTTAGCTCAGATAGTATGGATTGTAAAAGGGCGCAGGGTTAATGGCGCGCCTATATGGCTATACATCATACCGCTACTGACATTGGCATCGGGAATATGGGTAATCCTCCTTAAAACCGATTTTCAGAATCCGGGACAGGAACATACACTGGGCAGTATAATAGCAGGTGCGTCATTCATATTGTGGGCAATCAACGGATTCATGAGTCTGCCTCGCCGCAAGAAAACAGCCTCCGATATTGAAAAGGAGGCACGGCGACTTGCCCGAGACCAAGAAAAAGCGACAAAAGAGGAGGCTAAGGCTGCAAAAGAAAGACTGGCACAAGCCAAAGCAAACAGTGAGACGGCACGCAGGAATGAGGAAGCAGCAAGAAAAGCTGCAGAAGAAGCACAGGAAAAACTAAATGCGGAGCCTTCTGTCATACCGAATCCTGTTCCGGAGGTTACTCCGGATCCTACATCAGACACCGCGGAAACTGAAAAAGTAACAAACGAAACAAAATAAGAGCCGTAAGGCTTCGTTATAAGATAAGACAGAAATGAGGTCTGTCGCTGGGCATACGTTTATTCGGATGTCAAGAGGAAAGTCCGGGCAACACAGAGCATCGCGTTTCCTAACGGGAAGCCGGCGGCGACGTCGGGGCGACATGTGACAGAAAACAACCGCCGCGTCATGCGGTAAGGGTGAAAAGGTGGAGTAAGAGCCCACCGGCTCCGTTGGTGACAGCGGAGGCCGCACATCCCGCGAGTTGCAAGGCCAAATATACCGGCAGTCAAGGATTGCTCGTCCATTGTCGGGGGGTAGGCTGCTGAAGCCGCCGGGCAACCGGCTGGCTTAGATAAATGACAGACACCTGACGCTTCCTTGCGCAGGCACATAACCCGGCTTACATCATCTCTGTCTCTTCATCACAAGGGAGTCTTCGGCATATAATTGCCGTAGCTCCCTTTATTTGTAATTTGAATAATGAATTTTTTCGAAAAAATACAAAGTTTTGTCACTTCCACCATTGGAAGTGTGAAAAAAACAATTGATTACTGCACCACCGGAGTGTGGGATGATCCCCGCCAGACAACGAAAGTAAGGATAATCCGTACCATAAACCTGTCTGTCAATTCATTCCTCGACCGCGACTTGCAGAACCGCTCCATGTCGCTGACATATTCCACCGTACTTGCCATAGTTCCGGCAATTGCCCTGCTTATAGCGATCGGACGGGGGTTCGGACTTCAGGATTACCTGCAGGAAGAACTATATGATTTCTTTCCGTCACAACACAAGGCGATATCTACCGCCTTGACATTTGTAGACTCCTATCTTACGGCTGCATCCCAAGGCATATTTGTCGGCATAGGCATCTTGTTCCTGCTTTGGACCGTAATATCCCTGCTATCCCATATAGAAGATGCATTCAACATGATATGGGACATAAGGCGCATGAGATCATTTTATCAAAAAGTTACCGACTATATTGCCATATGCCTGCTGATCCCTATACTTATGATATGCTCATCGGGCGTCTCCATATTTATGTCCACGACCATACAGGATCACCTTAACCTGCCATTCCTGACACCTGTAGTAAATATAATTCTGGAAGCTGCCCCCGTGGTGTTGTGCTGGGTCGCCTTCTCATTATCTTTCATGCTTATTCCAAACACAAAGGTAAGCATGAAATACGCAGCCATTTCGGGTGCAATATGCGCCATAGCGTTCTCCATATTACAATTGCTTTTTGTCAACGGACAAATATACGTGTCAAAATACAATGCTATATACGGGTCTTTTGCCTTCCTTCCTTTGTTACTCATTTGGCTGCAGCTATCATGGCTCCTTCTGCTTTGTGGTTGCGTGCTCACGTATTCGCTACAAAATGTGTTCACATTCAACTTCAATGGGAAATCCGACAAACTGTCGCTCGACGGATGGCATTCCATAGCCTTGATAGTGATGTGCGTTGTTGCACAACGTTTCATAGCCCATAAAAAACCCATGTCACATGCCGACATAGCAAGGACATATAACCTTCCGATACGCGTCGTGTCTAAAATTACAGACAAGCTGCATGCAGCAGGATTGCTTTATTCCGTAAGAATAAAGGATGGCGAATTTGGTGAAGCGCCAGCCGTGGAACTTCAGGATCTGACTATTGCTGATTTTCTGAGGGCATATAACTCGGAAGGACAGATGGATTATATCTCCAACATCCGCCAATTATACGGAGAACTGTTCAGTATAATCCTCCCCCTCCGCGAAAAATGCTACTCCGAATATTCCCATATTCTCCTCCGCGATCTTCCGATCCCCTCTCCTGAACTTATTCACCAAACCTTACTCAGCAATCAGCATCTGGAGAATGAGAATCCGCTTAACAATAAAAGCTAACGGAAATTGCAGCCAAATGAGAGCTGTAAATAATTCTCAAAAAAACTTCCCTTATACTCAACCCTATTCTCTTTCACAATATGTATGGAGTTTGTCAAAGCCTGATTCCAACTGATGGCAATCTCATATTTTCGGTAATTAACGCCCACTCCGGCTCGCCAATTGAGATTAAAACGATTGAAATAGTTGTCGGAGGGGAAACTTTTAGATCTATATAAAGATTTGGAATACACATCAGGAACAATACTATCGTCAACCGTTACGTGGTAACACATTGTAAAACCAAGATCAAGTACAGGACCGGTAAATACAGACATGCTCACATCCGGAGTAAAATCAAAATGATAACCAATATTCACCGGCATCCTCATACCGGTTTTCCTTATAGTTCGATCGGTAATTTTAATCTCTTTATAATATACAGGTGGAATATAATTATCAATCACCTCTTCCGAAATAAGCATATTATTATAATAGAGACTTAACCCTGGTTCCAGATAGAGATTTGCAACAAGAGGGAAATTATAAATTGCCCCAATACTTAACCCGGGGAAAGGCTCAAAATCTCGCCAGACTCTGGATATCTTCCCATCGGGAGTAGACATTCTGCTTTTGCTTGGCACCGTATAATCCAAAGAAGCCCTTACTCCCCAATATCCCTCATTATCAGGATTATTAAATACACTTTGTGCTTCAACGCCTAAAGTCGAAACAATAGACAACAACATTGCAAATATCTTCTTCATATCCATACATAGTTTAAGTTCGAATATAAGAAACTTCTGATATCAAATAAGGCAAAGATCCTAACTGCACTATTACGGGTTTACTACCGGTTCTCATTTCCGCATCTGATGACACTCACCTGACTGGCAGCAAATCCGACTGAAACATAGAATATAATCGGTTCACCTGTTATTTCCTTAGACTTTCCCTCTATAGATATTGTCAGCTTGTCATCTTTAATATCACATTTTATACCTTCTGAAAGCAACTTGTCTTCAAGCATTGTTTCATCATATGTCATCCAAAAATCCTGATAATTAAGACATTTTAAAACACAATTTCCACCCTCGGGAAACACGATTATCTCAATATCATCCTTAAATTTGCCTTGTTCTGTTCTCACATGAATTGCATGAGAATCAGAGATATTCTCTACTTCCCATTTCATACGTTCAAACTCGTCAACAAGTCGGCGACATCCTATGAATACACTCAAAATAAATATACACAATAATAAATTTCTTGCAATGCTATTTTTTTTCATAATACTCTGTCTTAAGTAAATATTCTTACAATAATTCGGCATTAGTTCAGCCAATCAACCTATTGAATAGTTCTATTCCAATTATTCAACTGATTATAAATTATTAACATAAATCTCTTTCCTAAATTTTGAATAGTTTCTTTTATCTCCAGTTTGTGAAGTAAGATCTATTCTATCATCGATAAACCATCCGTCACATTGACCACCCCATCCCCAGTTCATATGGTATAGTGTCATTGTCGTACAATGGTTCCATGGATCAGCAGCCTCTGCATTATCATATCTAAAATTTGGGTATGATGTATCAGCCAGCCGAAATAAGGTATAAACTACATTTGTAGAACGATAATAAAGTCCGTCAATAATCCATGCGTGACCTTTAAATATATTATCCGATCTTTGTCCAGAGGCATAAATAGGTCTTCTTTGTTCTTTAAGATATCTAAATACTTCTGAAGCATCATGAGATCGATGACTTACATCATACCCATAATCCGACAGAACTCTTATGGCATCAGAATCTGTAGCACTTCCCCCACTGCTTACCTTTAGACGATCTCTTAATGTAGACAGAAAATCCCTCAGAACATCATTTCCATAAGAGTTAGGCATACTTTTCCAATCATAATACTTTGGATATTCAAAATATCTCATTAATTGCCCCACTGCAACAGTCACGCAACCCAATGTCTCATATCTTGTGCTGTTAAATGTTCTACCTTGATCCCATTTTGTAGATAACAATGATTGTTCATTTATATTATCTTCTTGGGTACGTTCAACAACATAGGCAGTATTTTCCCAACTGAACTGGGTACCTTCCCATAAATCCTCCGTTTTTGCTGCATTTACAAATGCGGCATATACATCTTCCGGTAAAAAACTTTTACACCCTGTTAATTTATATATTTTATAATATCCATAATCCTGACTATCCAAAAAAGCGCCATATGCTTCCCAATATTGATCGGTATACGCATCTGAAAAATCATCATCAGAAGAACGAGTCGGGTTAACGTAGTTTCCTTTTTCTAAAAATTCATTCCAATAAACATGGCAATCAAAATCATATTGTCCTTTTTTTGCAAGTTGGATATTTTCAATCATGTCTTCAATTAAGACTTCCTGACCTATTTCGGATAAGCGGTCTGAATATTCTCCCTCATCAACAATCCCCAATATAGGGAAAAATTTAGTTGTAGCCGATACTAACAGATAACCTCCTTCCCAAAAATTAACTGCAAATATGGCATTTGACCCTAGTTTATCTGGTATAGGAATTATTTTTTTAATAGTTTTGCGATTTTCAGACCTTGTATTACCCCTATTAAAATTAAACAAATTTGCGACAATAGCTGCATCATCAGAGACAAGGCTATCAATATCAATTGGCAATTTCTCAATAGAATCTATATTATGTTGTTTTTCTTGCTTATTGCTATCTACAACCTCAGATAAACCTAAATTAAAGTCGTTAGAACAGGATACAACAAATAATAATGCAAATACGCATAATAAATTTTTGGTTTTTTCCATGGTAAAAAAAGTTAATATAATTTAATACATGTCAACTATGCAAAATTAGCATTTTTTATAATTATTACAATTTTTTGACACAAAAAAGATATTTTTTAAATTTACCATTAAATACGCCAACAAATCAGCAGTATCTCATAACAAATCCATAATGTATTCCTTAAAATAGAAGCAATTCTAAGCAAAACGAGAGACCGTGGTGACACAGCCTCTCGCAGTTGGAAATTATAAAATGCGTTTTATTACTTCTTTTCTTTTGTGGCAACCGACTTTTTGTCAACTGTTTTTTTGACAGTTGATTTCTTCTCCATCGTTTTTTTATCTGTTTTGGTAGCAATTTTCCTGACCGGCTTTTCTTTGGCCTCTATCATTGCTTCTTCGCGATTCTCCATATCCGTGCGCAGAGAGGTCACTTCTTTCTTCAGCGATGTGATCTCGTCCGCCTGGTTACGGATAGTAAGCAGAAGGGAATTAAGCTCTTCATTATCTATAGATTCAGGATATTGCTCTTCTACACGAACAAGGAAGTCGGCAAGGACATTCATATAGTTAGTGAATGCGGCAAATGGCGAGTCATAAGGACTGAACGCGGCATGAGAAGCACCATCCGCCATATTCTTAGTGCTCATATAATAGAAATGGTCGCTACTCTGAAGATATTTCCAATCCTGTTTCAAGCGGCGGTCATTACAAAGATTCACGCGCTCGGCAACTGCATAAAGCTTACGCAGCGCTTCCCTCTGAAGTTCATTGCCTTTCCAAGCTGACACATCTCTCGCTTCATCAATACCGGAAATGGGATAAGGAACTGACATTTCATCAACGGGCTTGAGCTTTGCAACAGCCTCTGAAGGAGTCGTAAACCTGATCCCTTTCTCTTTGCCAAACATCGGAAGAGCTTTCATGAACTCGAAAATACCGGTGCCTGCAGGTAAAAACGATCCGAAAGTATCCATGCTCATATGGAGATTCACAACCTGCTCTTCTTCCGGCAAGGATGCAATCCAGTTTACATACTTGTCGGCAGTAAGCGGATATTCATCCCACTCGGGATTATTGAAATTCATTGATACGTCGTCCGCAAGCTTGTCATTGGTAAGGAGAAGTTTTAAGGAAGGTGCCGTTGCCGCGCGATACACATAGTTGGGAGACTTCCATCCGAGAATGTGTTTTGCGCCATCCGTAAGAGTGGTCTTGAATCCCATTGAAGCAACAAGCATGGCAATATCATCGTCATAGATAAGTGCCGTGTTGGCAAAAACTTTCGGTTTCTGCCCTAAAAGACGATATATCAGATCGTCATGAGCTTTCACCTCTCTAATAAACTCTTCCGGATCTTCAAGCGAAGAAAGCGAGTGCGAATAAGTGCCGGATAGAAATTCCACGCAACCTGTTTCGGAAAGCTGACGCAGCTTGTCGATATATTCGGGAACATACATCTGAAGCTGCTCTATGGCAATACCAGAAATACTTATTGCGCATTTAAACTCCCCATTGCTGTTTTTAATCATTTCCAGCAATGTGTCTGCCATTGGAATATATGAATTTTGAGCCACCCTTGTGATGATCTCGTCATCAGCAAAATCATCATAATAATAATGGTCATTACCTATATCGAAAAAGCGGTAACGTTTCAGTCTATAAGGCTGGTGTATCTTGAAATAGAAGCAAACTGACTTCATATAAGTGAGTATTTAAAATTATATTAATAAGCAAACTCTTCAGCAAGTTGTTTCCTCATTAACATTTGATATTGATTTTAATAATTTAGAAGCTCAACGACGGTTCGAGATCACTTGATTGTAAATGTCTATAACCTTCTTGCCGGCTTTTTCCCATGTGATCTGATGGATCTCCTCGATACCTTTGTCCCGCAGCTCGTTATGAAGTGCCGGATAAGAAACGAGGGCATGCATGGCATCCGCCATGGCATCGATATCCCAGTAATCGGTCTTGATTACGTTGTCAAGAATCTCCGCGCAGCCGCTCTGTTTTGAAATGATCGACGGCACACCCATCTCCATAGCCTCAAGCGGAGATATACCGAAAGGCTCCGACACTGACGGCATCACATACACATCCGAATCCCGGAACATCTGGTATACATCTTTTCCCCGCAGAAAACCGGTGAAATGAAAACGGTCTGCAATATTACGTTTGGCAGCCAACCTTATCATTGCAGCCTCCATATCTCCACCTCCCGCCATCACGAACCTGACGTTTTTATTCTTCTGAAGCACCTTGGCTGCCGCCTCCACGAAATATTCCGGTCCCTTCTGCATTGTGATACGTCCAAGGAAAGTCACAACTTTATCCTTACCCTCTCTGCGTTTCAGACCGAGAAGTTCATCGCTCAGTGGAATCACGGCATTATGAACCGTAGTCACCTTTGCCGGATCTATTCCGTATTTCTCAATAACGGTTTTGCGGGTGAGGTTAGACACTGTGATTATATGGTCGGCATTGTTCATGCCGTCTTTTTCAATGGCAAACACCGTAGGGTTAGGTTTGCCTCGCGAGCGATCAAATTCAGAAGCGTGCACATGAATCACCAGCGGCTTGCCCGTCACATTCTTGGCATGAATACCGGCGGGATATGTAAGCCAATCGTGAGAATGTATCACGTCACATGGCACCGTGCGGGCAATAACTCCTGCAACTATCGAATAGTTATTGATCTCTTCAAGAATGTTGTCGGGATAACGTCCGGAAAATTCTATGCAACCCAGATCATTTAGCTGCATATAATTGAAATCTGCATATATGTGGTCGCGCAAATCAAAATATAATTGCGGATCCATAACGTTGCCGATCCTGCCTTGAACATAATCCCAGTTTACATCACGCCATGCCACAGGTGTGTTGCATGCACCGATAATATTGGCGAAACCTTTCTCTTCATCGCCCCATGGCTTGGGAATAACGAAGGAGATCTCCATGTCGCCGTTGGCATGCATGCCTTTTGTCAAGCCATAACTTGCCGTTCCCAATCCTCCGAGGATGTGGGGAGGAAACTCCCATCCAAACATTAATGCTTTCATCTGTTATTCACTTTGAGCGGTTAGAAGTTTTGTCATTTGTTTCACGGTTTTGATAGTGCGCAGAATCTCACCTACATTTTTCGCGGTGCTCACGGCTCCACGGCCTGTGTACGGTGGGTTTCCGTCATACATCTCCGAAAGTGATCCTATGCATCCCTCTGTCATCTCATCCTCATATCCGATAAGCATCCGTTCGATAAATGAAAGTCCTGAAAGACCGAAAACTTTAAAATAAGCATCTGCATAGAAACCGAAAAGCCAAGGACGTGCCGGACCGAGATGAACGGCATATTCCCTTTCTATTGGGTTACCGACATAAGTCGGATTATAAGCGAAACTTTTGGGACTCAACGAGCGGAGACCTTTAGGTGTAAGCAATTCACGAGTGCACAGATCAAGCACGCTCTTGCGCTGACGTCTGTCAAGGGGTGAATACTCGAGACCTATGGCGATTGCAAGATTCGGACGAACCTCAAGATCAGTATAACTTCCGTTCACATAATCATAAAGATAGCCAAAATCATTGAGGAACGTATCAAGAAACGCCACCTTGATTCTGTCAGCAAGTTCCGTTAGTTCGGCAACGTACGCCTCTTCTCCTTTCTCATTTTCATAAAGGGATATGAGAAATCTAACGGCATTATACCACAACGCATTGAACTCAAGGATATAACCTGTGCGCGGAATGATAGGCGTGCCATTTATCGAAGCTGAGAGCCATGTCACGGGAGAATGCTGTCCATCAGACGACACAAGTCCATTATGGTTAAGCTTCAGATTTCGTATCCTTTCATTGCGGACATCCTCTACAAGTCTCCTGACAGAAGCGCCATAACGTTTCCGGCACTCGTTAGAATCCGAATAACGACGGTATTGCTGTATCGCCCAAACAGTCCAAAGGGGAATATCCGGAAGGTCAATCTCTTTGATGGTAGCATCCTTTTCTCCCTTGTCTATATATCTGAAAAGGGCTTTAAGGAAAGTGTCAAGAATATCGAAATAGTCCTGATCATGATTTATCGCGAGGGTGCATCCGGGAAGTGCCATCACTTCGTCTCTTGCCCTGACATTATACCATGGATAACCTGCCATAATATATGTGCCGTTACCGTTCTTAAGATAGAACTGCTTTGCCGAATTTTTCAGACAATTGAAGAAGCTTGAACGGCATGTGCGCGTTTTAAGCTCGTCTTCATAAGTCTTTTCAAATTTCTTTGGTTCGCACTCATAAGTGGATGCTGAGAAAATAATAGATTCTCCTTTCTTTATCGGGAGTTCGAAATATCCCGGCACCCAGAGATCTTCCTTATAAGGAACACCCCTGACCTTGTCTTTTGTATATTCTATCCCTTTATACCAATGTCCGTCTTCAATCCATTCAACAGGCTTGTTAAACTGCATGAATAGCTCCGGATATCCTTCATACAGGCATGTCGATACACCATTCAGTATAGTCCGGACCTCTTTATTTATAGCAGGATTCTCCACACAGAGATCATTGGCGTTGCGGAACGCAAGGAAAGGACGGAATCTGAGAGTCGTGGGTGAATGCGCTTCAACGAGGGTATACTTGATCAGAATCCGGTTCTCATGCGAGATAAATACCTTCTCTTTAGTAAGCACCACTCCGCCTACTCGGAAAGTAACAACAGGGACACTCTCGCAGTTATATTCACGAATGTATTTGTGACCATTGGGACTGAACACATTGTCGCCATATTGATGGAGACCGAGGTTGAACGAAGCTCCGTGCTGTATGACAGACTCATCGAGCGACGACAGCAGCACATGAGCCTTGTCATCCATCTCCGGAATCGGTATCACCAACAGACCGTGCTGTTTTCGGGTGTTGCAACCTACTATGGTGGTACAATGATAAGCCCCCGACTTGTTTGTTCGCAGCATCTCTTTGGGGAGACTCTGCTCAAGGTTGATCATAAGGTTCTTGTCAAACTTAAGATAGCTCATGACATAATTGATTATGCGGGTTATAATTTTCTTCAGTTTTGTATTAATGCAATAGTTATCATCTAAGCCGAGGAGGGTAATGCCATGGTGATAAAAGGATCTGCACCGTTAAAAGTAAATATTACTCTTAGAATGCCTCCAATGTAAATAACAAATAATTAGACTGGCAGGGCATTTACTTATTTTACAAAGTTACTTCATCCCTGCAACAATTGCAAACCATAATTATATGTTTAACAATATACTTTATCAACTGATTGATACAAAAAGCGAGGCACATCAATGATGCGCCCCGCTTTTTGTATTAATCATAGCCGGGATACTATCCTATCACAGCTTTAACGCAATATTCATAGATATAAGGCACCAACCCGAAGAATACTATGCCTGCCACACATATCCAGAGGGCAATACGCTCTCCTAAAGCACTTCTGAAGCTTTCGACTTTTGCCTCACCTGGCTTGATCCAGATTGCCTTAACAACCAGAAGATAATAATAGAGCGAGATGATAGTATTGATCAAGGCTATCAAGATCGGAAGAGCACACGTCTGAACTCCAGTCACGCGATAGTATCT
>CASBHZ010000042.1 GCA_949123685.1 uncultured Bacteroidales bacterium
GAGATACTATCGCGTGACTGGAGTTCAGACGTGTGCTCTTCCGATCTCTCGAGGAAAAGGTGTATGTTGAGTCCGGGAGCCTGGTCGGCTATGTATCCCGTTACAGACGGGACTCCCTCCTTTTTCCAGCGCACAAGATGCTGCATTATGTCAGACATCGGGATGTTGTTTGCCTTGAAGCGTGTGCGGAGCTTATAGAGAAGTTTGTCGAAAGACTTATTATTCAGCGGGTGATAAATCTGGGCACACTTGGCGGCAGGATCAATGTGTAGGGGCAGGGAGCTGATCCATTCCCAGTTGCAATAATGCCCGAGGTAGAGGGATACGGATTGTCCGCTTTTTACAGCCTCGTTTATCTCCTCGATGTTTTCCACTTTCATGCGTTTCTGCATTTCTTTGGGAGACATTGAGGCGAGTTTGACGGTTTCTATGAAATAATCGCATAGGAACTTGTAGAAGCGTTTTTCTATCTGGCGATTTTCCTTGTCATCGTTTTCAGGGAATGAAGATTTGAGATTGTTCCTCACGACATCACGCCGGTATTTCAGTACGTCGCATGCTATCCATGCCATCACGTCGGAAATGATGAAAAGCAGACGGAACGGCAATAACGACAGGATGTAGGTGATTCGGTAAAGCATAGGTCAGGCAGATAATTTTTTCAATGCCGGGCGCACTATCCATCGGCGTGAGCAATACCCCAATATCCACCATACAATCGCCAGTATCCACATGTTGATGTATGGTCCGCTTACTTGCGATAGGCTTGCACCGTTGGCGTTCATCTTTATGAATCCTTCCACGCCCCAAGTTGATGGACATATGCTTGCGAGCCAGCGCCATACGGGCAACATGTCGTATAGCGGCCAGATGAGACCTGACAAGAAAAGGAACACGAGAGATGTCGCCACCCAAAGGATGAAAACGGATTCTCGTTCCGTAACCACAGACTGAAATGCGAATCCCATGCCGAATGAGGCTATCACCATCGGGAGAATGAAAGAGAAGATTTCCAGTGTGTTGCCTGCCATAGGGAACCGGAATATGAGCGGTACATAATGGAGCATGAAGATTATGGGAATTACAAGGATTGTGAGGTAGCACAGCATCTGTGCCACCATGGTGAGCAATGTAGACGGGGCGAGATTGTCTGAGCAATATCCCGTGAGTCTCATGCTTTCGCGTTGGGCGCCTCCTGCCATACCCACGGCAAGCACTATGCATTGCTGAAGGATAAGGATAAGCACTCCGGGCATGATAAATGAGTCGAATCCGTTGCGGATGTTACCCATAGAGACATTATGTATAGGCAGCGGGTCTCCGGTCATTACAGTTTCAGCCAAGGGGGCTATCTCGTCAATCTTTGCCGTCATCAGCTCAGATGAGAAATCTTCCATTACATTTGTGGCGGCGACAAGGAAGCCTCGGTAACGGAGCAGGAGGCTCATTTCGCAATACATCACGGCATTTGAAGATTCGTTGCGTCCGTTGTTGCGCTCGAAGCCTTCGGGAATCTCAAGGATTGCATAAGCCTTGTGTGAATTTACGGCATGTTTCGCTTCGTTAAGGTCTGCTGCATATCCTATAACGTCTGCCTGGTCGCATGCATCCATCTTGCGCACAAGTTCGCGCGACAGTGGAGTGCGGTCATGGTCCACAACGACCATCTGAACCTCTTTTACAAGTTCAGGATTGTATATGAGCGAATATATTATAGGATATGCCAATGGCAGGAACATAAAAAACAGTATTATTCCCACATCGTGTGTCACCATCTTAAATTCGCGGCAATACACTTTAAACATATTCCTTATGTGATCTTTCAGTTTCAATTCTGGTTTTCAGTTTCAATTCTGGTTTTCAGTTTTCAGTTTAGGGTACGTAGACAGGATTGTTCATATCTCGTTTGAGCCGCCACAGAAGTGTGAAAGGCAGAAGCATAAACCCGATGTATGCCACAAACCACACTTTCGAGTAGGCGATATGGATTCCGTTGAGTGCCTGGTCTATGTATATCAAGAAGTTATATCTGGTGGGCACTATATAGCTGAATATGCCCATTGCCGGATACATACTATCCACGGGGAAAGAGAATGCAGCAATGGAGAACGACAGGATTCCCAGCAGGGCGCAAACCGATAACGAAAGCCGGAGGTTAGGCAATACGCTCACCACAAAAATTGCAAATCCCTGACATGCCAACACGAACATGAATTCTGACAGGAGCATCCACCCCCATGATCCGTTCATCGGATAGTGGTTATAGCGGTAAAGCCAGGCAGTCATGAAGAATGCAATCGTCCACCATATGACAGTCTGGGGCAAGAGTTTGCCAAACAATGCCTTGACAATGGATCCGTCTGCCATTTTCATCAGTCGGCGCGAGGTGCCGTATTTAATTTCCTGCCCAAGGCTGAACGCCGTCATAAGGAAGATCATCAACTGCAGTAGACACGGGGCGAATGAGTTGGCTATGTATATGCCATAGTTCAACTGTGGATTGCCGATCGGACGGGAAGATATGTTCACGGGCATCATCATCGACGAAAAGTTTTCCGCATTAACTCCCGTGGATTGCACAACTTCCAAAGCCACTCCCGCTTTAGCATATATCGCCGTCGCCTTGAATGTCTTGAACAGCATCGATGCCGGCACGAAATACGTCATGTTGGTGTAGAACGTGATAACCGGTTTACGTCCCGCAAGAAGGTCTGCCTTGAAATTCTCCGGAATGAAGAAATAGCCATAGATGTCTCCTTGCTGCATCAGGTGTCGCGCCTCGGAAAAACTGTTGGGTGTATATTTGAGGTCGACCATCTGCATGCCGCTCAGGTTCTGCGTGATCTCGCGGCTCAGGGATGAGCCGTCGCGATCCACGATAGCCGCGGGCACACGTGTCGGAAGCCCTTTGTCGAGCATGGTGGTCAGAAACAGGAACATAAAGAGTGGGAAGATGAAGAATCCGGTCCAATATACCGGTCTCCTCACGATCTGCACGATGCTCCTGAGAATGATTGCCTTTAATCCTCTATCTCCGATCAATTCACGATTCATAATGCAAAAATGCATTGAACTTGTTTACACAAGTTCGTAATTAACGAACTACTCCTTCATACAGCACCGACATGCCGGGACGGAAGTTTTCTACCGGTTTTTCGGGACGGCACTTTATCTGGAATGTGCGTGCGTCATAATCGCCGGTAGCTTTTGTTGCCTGCCAGTTGGCGTATGTTCCGAGGTCTTTGATGTAGAAAACTTTCATTTCCACTTCCTTGTCGAGTGCGGGGATCCTGACTTTCAGCACAGAACCTACCTTTATATCTTTAAGAAGTGTTTCACGCACATTGAACACCGCCCAATGATCGTCTTTCTGAAGGGTCATGACAGGAGCCCCCGTGGCGATAAGTTCGCTCACGTTGGGATAAATCACAGTGATCTCGCCATCGTATGGAGCTGTAAGGTATTGGTCTTCAAGAAGTGCGTTAACCTCTTTCACTCCACCTTGCGCCACAGTCACCATTGCCGAAGAAGCCTGTTTGTCTTCATGCTGTGCACCGGAACGGGCAAGGTCATATTGACTCTTTGCCGCAGCTTCCCCGGCTTTCGCCGCATCGTAGGCAGCTTTCGCCTCGTCACGTTTCTGTTCGCTCACCACCCCTTTGGCAAAAAGGTTTTGCATCCTGTCATAGGTTTTCTTGGTGATCTCTGCGGCAGCCTTGGCTTGCATCCATATGTCGCGTGCTCCTTCGATGATCTGGGGGCGTGCACCTGCGTCAACTTTGGCATTTGCCGCCTCTGCAGCGGTTTCCATGGCTTTTGCCTGCTCCATCTTGGCTTCTATAAGTGAGGATGTAATGCGCACCAGCGTATCGCCCGCTTTCACTGTCTGACCTTCTTCCACGAAGATTTCCGCTACGCGTCCGGGAAGCTTGCCCGATATGCGTATTTCAGTAGCCTCTCCTTGTCCCTGCACGGTGTCGGGACCGGGTTTGAGACACAGGAAGCCTATTATTGCCAATGTAGCGAGAATGGCGATTATGACTACAATCGTCAGGATCAATGCTTTGTCTTTTTTTGAAACTTCCGTGGGATCGATGGATCCGACGGGTTGAGTATTTTCTGTTGCCATTTTGGTGGGGTTATTATGGGGTGGGGTGTAATGGGGTGTAATGAGGGGAGATGGGGTGGGGAATTTATATGGGGGAGTTAGGGGGATTTAGGGGGGTAGGGGATTTATGGGGATTTATTTAGGGGGGTATATGGGCGGTGGGTTAGTATTTGAGGTTGCCGATAACCTTGTCAAGGTAGACCTCGCAGAGGTGGATGCCGATTTCGGCATCTATTTTTTCAGAATTAGCTTGCAGCCATGCTGTCTGGGCGGCAATCATGTCGTTGGTGGTCATCACCCCTTCGTGGAAGCCGATCTGGGCTGAACGCAGATTCTCTTCGGCACTGCTCATGTTAGCTTTGGTCATCTCATAAGTCTTGAATGCCTCCTGAAAACTGAATTTTGCCTGTTTCACCTGAAGCTCTACCTTTTCCTCAAGGTCTTCAAGCATAAGGCGCTGAGCGTTGGTTGCCGATTTTGTGGCGCGATAGTGGTTATAGTTGCCACCCCAGTGCCATATGGGGATGGCTACAGTGGCTCCTACGCTGAATCCCCCGCCGAAGCTTTTGCTGAAACCGTTGTTGAGGTTGGGATTGGAAAATTCGTATGCCCCCACGATAGCTATCTTGGGAAGCATCTGACCCATGGCTATCTTTTCGCGCTGAGAGAGCACCGATATGCCCTGGCGGATCACCTCAAGGTCTTGGCGGCGAGAATACACATCCTGCATATTATATACCGGATCCGGCATGGCTGTCAATCCGCTCTTGAAATCTTCATCGGCAAGGATCATTTCTGATTGCACCGGCAAGCCGCACACCTGTGCCAATGCCATGCGTGCCAATGTGAGACCGTTATTTAGTTTGGTGCGCATTATTTTTGCCTCGTTGAGTTTAACCTCTACCATAAGCAGGTCCGAACGTGTGGCAACACCCTCTTCAAGCATGGCATTCACGCTATAGCACAGGGTGTCAACAAGCGTGACGAAGCTGTCAGCGAGTTTCTGTTTTGATTTTAGCGAAACCACCGTCCAATATGCCTGGTCAACAGCAAAAACAACATCTTGCACAACACTGTTGCGCGCAGCTGTGGCGAGTTTTTCCGCATATTTGGTAATTTCATTCAGAGCCTTGATCTGACCGCCCATAAAGACAGGCTGGGTGAGTGTGAACGCACCGGCGAACACGTTATGGGTGTCAAAACTCATCGCCTCTTTGGGTATTACCGCCACCTCGGTCGGTATGTATCCACCCGTTGCGGGATCCTTGATAGGCGTGCCGTCGGGAGTGGTGAGTATATTATATTTGAAACTTTGAGTGGAAGGGTCAAAGCTCATTGTTGGAAGTTTTGCGTCTTCACTCAATAGGTTTATGCTCCGCTGGTTATAAATATATGTTCCCGCGAAATCAATACCGGGCAGATAAAGTGCCTTTGCCGCCTTCCTGTCATAGCCGGCACCTCGGATGCCTTCTTCAGCCATGCGTATGGTCTTATTGTTGCGCACTGCCATGTTGCGACAAGAGTCGAGACTGTATGTCTCGGCATTTGCCGAAAGTGTCCCTATGGCAATACATAAGGCAGATCCATAAAGCGTTATTTTATTAATTGGCTTCATATTTATTGTAAGTGAGATCAAAATAAGATATGAATATTATAAAAACATATCTATTTAAACTACAAATTTAACATCATTTTGTTTAATTTAGTATTTTTGCAGTCTTAAAAAATATTAAGTATATATTTAGGAATAGTGCTTGTGCATTTTTCTTTACATATTCTAAAAATCATGACAAATATATGGAAGTTATACCGGGAGGAGTATAAAAGTCTTTTCCGGTTAGGTATCCCTGTACTTGTGACCCAAGTCGGGATTATTGTTGTAAGTTTCGCCGACACTATGATGGTAGGGGCATATGGAGTTGACGAATTGGCGGCAGCGGCTTTTGTAAACTCCCTTTTCATAATACCGATAGTGATGCAGATGGGCTTTGCCCAGGGGCTTACGCCTCTCGTCGGTGCGCTTTTCGGTAAAGGGGAGAAGGAAGAGGCGGGTCATACGCTTCATGCAGGTTTGCAGATAAATATTGCCGTTTCGTGCGCATTGACAGCGATAATGGCAACGCTTTATTTCTTTCTGGATTGTTTCGGGCAGCCCGAGGAGCTGTTGCCGCTCATACGGCGGTATTATCTTATAATACTTGTCACATTGTTGCCTATGTCCGTGTTCAACTCATTTCAGCAGACATGCAACGGTTTTAATGACACGGCGATGCCAATGTGGATGATACTTGGGTCCAACGTGTTGAATATTTTAGGCAACTGGCTCTTGATATTCGGAAACATAGGTTGCCCGGAGATGGGACTTGTAGGTGCGGGACTCAGCACCATGTTTGCCCGCTATGCAGCGGCAATAGCAATTGTGCTTGTATTCTTCCACGGGCGCAGGTATCAGCCTTATGCTTCGGGATTCCGGATCAAGGTTGGACTTGCCGAAGTACGCCGCCTCGTATGGGTCACTTCTTATCCGGTTATGATCCAGAGTGGCATAGAATGCTCCCTCTGGAGTTTTGGCGCGGTGGTCAGCGGATGGTTCGGAAAAATTCAACTGGCGGCATATCAGGTGGTAAACACTATGGCGCAACTCGGTTTCATGACATTCATAAGTTTTGGCACGGCAACTTCCATCCGTGTTGCCAACTATGTCGGCATGCGTGATCTCAGAGGCGTGCGGCGTATAACATCCGCAGGATTGCATCTCAACCTTGTTCTTGCCACAATGGCTTCTCTCATATTCATTTTGGGAGGGAAATGGTTGATATATTGCTTCACGCCCGATGCCTCCGTAATAGCTTCTGCAATGACGCTACTGTTGCCTCTTGTGATATATCAATATATGGATGCTGTCCAGTTGACATACGTTAACGCTATCCGTGGCACTTCCTATGTCAAGCCGTTGCTGTGGATTTCAATATGCTCTTACATATTGGTTGGAATCCCGGTGCTTCTGCTTTTTGCCAAAGGTTTGCAATGGGGTAACATCGGCGTATATTATAGTTTTGACGTAGCGCTTGCAGTGGCTTCTATAATGGCGACGGTTATTTTTTATCAAGTCCTGCGGAAAAGTCAAATGAATTTATAATTTGATTCAAAAAATATACACTCTTTATCCATTTATGCATAAATATGTAAAAAGTATAGGAAAATATATTTGCAATCTCCAATGTTTTTCATATCTTTGGCGATTGTAATCAGGCATTTTGCACAATACAATTGATGACATATTCTTTTAGTGTAAAAGTAAATTTCTGAAAAATAACAACTTAATATTAATAAAAGACTTATGGCGAAATTCTTTACTTATCCATTATTGGCGGCTGCCTTAAGTTTTGCGACACCATCCTTTGCACAGGATACGCAAAATGTGAAGTTATTCTCCTTCACGGTAGACCGTTCGGCTGTGGAGAGCAAACTTGTGTTCTCGATTTCTGCCACCGACGGGCAGTCGGTGCAGGTGGACTGGGGAAACGGCACCCTGTCCAATCCGGTAACTCTGGCTAACTATGATGATGACGGATGGGTTTTCACGAGTGTTGAAGGCGAGATAGCCGGAACTAATGTAACGGTATATGGCTCAGATCCGAAATCAATCAATTATCTTTCAATTAACTGGGATACCTCAGACGATCCCGATGCAAAGCTAAAGTCTATAGATGTTTCCCTCCTGTCGGGGGTTAAGGATCTTGATGTCTCCAAGAATGTTATCGGTAGCCTTGACCTGTCTGCTTGCACGGCTCTTACAAGTTTGACGGCAAATGACAACCAGTTGAAAACCCTTACTTTGCCGGAAAGCGATGTGCTGAAAACGGTTAACGTTTCAAATAGCATAAATATAACTACGGGAGAGCCTAATGCGGGCGCCGGCAACAATCAGGTTTTGGGAAGTAAATGGGGTAATGCACCCAAATTGTCTTCTCTTAACCTTGCCGGAAATCTTGAGTCTGAGATGGGGTTTCTTAAAAGTTTCGATATTTCAAAAAATGTAGAGCTTGCCACACTTAATATCAACTTCTGTGGCATTTCCAAGATTGACTTGTCTCCATTCACCAAGCTCAAGACATTTAACGCGGCATTCAACAACCTCCATGATGTGGACCTTTCCAAAATGGTTGTAAAGGATGGCACCGTATTCCTTCAGAATAATGTTCTGCAGACAATAACGATGCCGGACCTGTCAGGCGCGGACAAGATGAACCGTCTGAATGTTGCCAACAATTACCTGACTTTTGCGACTCTTCCTGTTCCCGGTTCTACTTCTAATGCCAATAACTACATATTTGCCCCTCAAGGTGATGTGAAGACTCCTATGGCTTTCAACAATACAGTCGATTTCACATCTTTGGCAAAAGTTGGCGACACAGCTTCGGTTTTTGTATGGAAGAAAGGCGATGCCGAACTCCCTCAAACGGCTTATACGGCTGCCGATGGCGTATTCACTTTCAAAGAGAACGTGGAGGATGTATATTGTGTGATAACCAACGACGCTTTCAATGGTCTTACACTTACAACCACTCCCGCTTCTTCTCCGGCACTCCTGCCGAAAATGCTTTCCATGGAACTGATTGCAGAACCCGGTGCTCTTGAAGCTGTGGCTCCTATTTCCTTGTCATTCGGTTCAACTGCCGAGGATGTTCAGGATGTTTATATTGACTGGGGTAATGGAACTCCTGTGCTTACCACGCTTGAGAAAGATACTTGGGGAGACCCGATCGCGATCGAGCAGCCGGTGTTGGGTGATAAGATCGTCGTTTATGGAGATCCTGTCTCAATCAATTCATTGTCATGCACCGGTAGCTATGACTGGGCTACGGGCAATCCTAATGGAATGCTTGTTTCAAAAATAGATCTTTCGGCTCTTACAGGTCTTGTGGAACTTAATCTCAAGAATAATCGTCTGCAGGATGTTGACCTGACTGCAAACAAGAACCTAAAGAAAGTGGTGCTGACCTCTAACAAGATTGCTAAATTCGATGCGGATCTTCCCGAACTTACTTATCTTGACCTTGCCAACTATGGCTCTAACGCCGACAAGAAGTATGGCGACAATGCGCTGACGGCAATAGACTTCGCCAAGCTACCAAAGCTGGAAACTCTATATGTTTCATACACCGGATACAAGCTTGATTTCACGGCAGTCCCCAACCTTAAGAATGTGTATGCCATCGCTAACGGCATGGAGTCCGTAGACTTGAGCAAAAGCGTGGCTTTGACATATCTGACGTTGAATTATAACGCCCTTGAGACTCTTGACGCATCGGCAATTACAGGAAAGGCTAATATTTTTGCGACCAACAACAATTTGAAATCTGTTAAGGTTGTCAAGAATTTAGGTAATGTAAATCTTTCTAACAACAATCTTACGTTTGCAACCCTTCCTGCTGTTGATGCCGTGAGCGGTACTCTTTATTTTTCTCCGCAGAAACCGATGGCTGTCTCTTCAGTCAATGGCGTGGTTGACTTGTCTTCTCAGGCGAAGGTCGGTGACAAAGAGACTGTATATACTTGGAAACTTAATGATGCTGCAGTTACAGAAGGTATCAAGGCTGAAAACGGTGTGTTCACTTTCTCTAAATCCGGTGAATATACTTGTGAAATGACCAACGAGGCTTATCCGGAATTGACACTCGTAACAGATGTTATAAAGATTGACGCTCCGCAAGGTCCGGCAAAACTCTTCTCTTTCACTGTGGCTCCTGCTGCGGCGGGCAAGACTATGACCCTCAACATTTCGTCTACCGACAATCAGAGCGTGCAGGTTGACTGGGGTAACGGAACGCTTTCTGATCCTGTGGCTACAAAGAATTACGACGTGGATTGGGAATATGGCACTCCGACGGGCAAAATTGCCGGAACGGCAATTACCGTATACGGTAAAAATGCCGCAACTATCAATAAGCTTGATCTTGGATGGGATAAAGAAGCCGGAGAAGAGACCAAGATACTCTCTATCGACCTTTCCCCATTGTCGGGCATGGATGATCTGGCAATTTCTTCAAATGCAATCTCTTCCCTTGATTTGACCGGAAACACTTCTCTTGCCAAACTTTTCATCAACGGTAATAATATTACGGACATCAAGTTCCCTGAAAATTGTGCTATCCTGCGTATTGAAGCTCAGAACACTGCCGATGCCGGTGAAAACGACTTGTTTAAGGTTGATTTGAGTAAAGCCGCAAAGCTTAATTATATCAATATTAATTTCAATAACAAGGATGCCGAGGCAACGACTATCGATCTCGGTAAAAACGCAGAGCTTGCCACTGTCATGGCAACTGACTGTAACCTTGAGACTATTGATGTTTCCAAACTTGCGAAGCTCGGACAGCTTACCGTAAACAACAATAATCTCGCAACTGTGGATGTATCCGTGATGGGAGAAAGAGGACGTCTGTTTGCCATGAACAATAAACTGACTTCACTCACTTTGCCCAAGAAACTTGCTGTTTTGAACGTTTCAAACAACAAGTTGACTTTCGCGTCTCTTCCTGCAGCGACTATAGCCGGTACGTATACTTATGACAAGCAGAAACCGATGGTGGTGGAAGCTGTAGCCGGTAAGGTTGATCTCACTTCGCAGGCTAAGGTAGGTGATGTAGAGACTGTTTTCGCATGGACGGCAAATTCAGAAGAGTTCACAGACTTTGCTGTGGCTAACGGTATGATCACTTTCACTAAATCTGCGGAGAATGCTGTCTGCTCTATGACTAACGCAATGCTGCCCAAACTCACGCTGACCACGGTTCCGGTTAATGTAACTGTTGACGAATCCGCAGTTACCGAAATTGAGGATGAAAATGCCAATGAACCGGTTGAATATTACAACCTTCAGGGTGTTAAAGTAAGCGGTAACGAACCCGGCATCTACATCCGCCGTCAAGGCAACAAAACCGAGAAGGTGATCGTGAAATAAAGTAAGAAATAATACAGGCGCCCCTTTGTGACGCTTGTTGATACGGGAAGGTCCCATAATACTCAAAATGAGTATTATGGGACCTTTTCTGTATCATTCCCTCTCACATGCCAATTATGCTATATCTCCTCAAGAAAAATCTGCACCAAGCTTGCGACCCCAAATTAACTTTTATTCTAAACAGCTTCTAACTCTCCCTTTTTAACAGTTTCTTAAATCCTCAGAATCAAGGAGGTTTTGAGCCGATTAAAATGCGATATTTAAAATTTATACGAATTTTAATTAAAAACTTGTAAACATTGTAGTGAATTTCTTAAAAATTAGTTAAATGCATTGGGTTTTAGGTAGATTTATACATTTTAATTGAAAATCTTTCGTTATCTTTGCTAATAAAGATCATTCTTATTCATAATCCTTCTAACCTAATTGTATGTATATGAACCTAAGATCTGCACACTATGCGATTGCCGCTTTCCTGACAGTTGGAGCGCTCTGTTCGTCGCAACCCGCAGAAGCCAAGAAGAAAAAGAAGTTGGAACTCCCGAAAACAGAACTTTCGGGCGCAGCCAAAGACAGCGTTGAGTTTCACAAGAAGCTCAAGGGAGCTACCGTGGCGCGAGGTATGTTCAATACATATCTTGATAAGAAAGGTAAATTGTTTTTTGAAATCCCAGACTCTGTATTGGGTAAGACATATATGCTCGTGAACCGCGTTAATTCATTGTCGCAGACCAATGACTGGGTTGCCGGTCAAGTGGTGTCGTCTCGGTTGATACGCTTCTCGCGCAATGACAACAATCTTTTCATCACTCTTCCTCAGTCTACGAGTGTAGTGAAGGATGATGATCCCATCCGTGCCTCTTTCGACCTTAACTTTTCGGAGCCTATACTCAAGTCTTTCAAGATAGATCACAAGGGTAACGGTAAGATATATGTCGATGTCACCTCGTTCTTTGCAGGTAACGAGAAATCGATTTCCCCGATCAAGGAAGCTAATCCACTATCCAAGCTTCTCGGCGGTAAGGACGGAATCAAGGGCACATATTATGCCGATGGATCAGGAGTGATTTCCGCAAAATCGTTCCCGCAGAATGTGGAGATAAAAAGCCGTCTGGCTTATACCACTCCCACTGCCGCTAATCCGTATACGGTTACAATGTCGCGCAATATTGTGCAGCTTCCAGATGATCCCATGCCTGTCCGCTTTCATGACAAGCGTGTCGGTTTCTTCTCGGAATATAAGAACCTCTATTCTTCCAAACTTGACGGCACCAAGACTTATGAGATCATAAACCGTCATCGTCTGGAACCGAAGGATGAAGATCGCGAGGCTTATTTTGCAGGAAAGCTTGTGGAGCCTAAAAAGAAGATCGTATTTTACGTGGATTCCGCTTTTCCCGAAAAATGGCGTCCTGCCGTGAAGGAGGGTATCGAATATTGGAACACGGCTTTTGAGGCTGCCGGTTTTAAAAATGCTATAGAGGCACGTGACTATCCCAAGAATGACCCGGATTTTGATCCGGACGATATCCGTTATTCCTGCATCCGCTATTGTGTAACACCTACCGCCAACGCCATGGGACCATCTTATGCCGATCCACGCACAGGCGAGATTCTCGGCGCGGATGTGATTTGGTATCATAATATCCTCAACCTTGTGCACAATTGGCGTTTCACACAGACAGGTGCTGTCGATCCTCGTGTGCGCAAACCGGTGTTTGACGATGACGTGATGCATGAGTCGCTCACTTATGTAGCCGCGCATGAGATAGGTCACTGTCTCGGACTTATGCACAATATGGGGGCTTCCCATTCGTTCTCTCTCGATAACCTCCGTGATCCCGCTTTCACTCAGAAACATGGCACGACGCCTTCAATCATGGACTATGCACGCAATAATTTCGTTGCCCAGCCGGGCGATATGGAGCGTGGCGTGCGCCTGACTCCTCCCCCCGTAGGCGTATATGACATATATGCCATCAATTGGGGTTATCGCCTGATTCCGGGTGCCGACACTCCTGAAAAGGAGAAGGCTACGCTCGACCGCTGGATAGCAGAGAAAGCCGGTGACCCGATGTATGAGTTCGGAGCGCAGCAGTTCCTCGGGCTTGTTGACCCGACAGACCAGACTGAAGATCTCGGTAACGACCATATCAAAGCCGGAGACTTGGCGATATCTAATCTCAAGATAATCATGAATAATCTTGAAGACTGGGCGGGAGAGCCGGGAGAGGATTTTGAACTTCTTTCGGATAAATATAAGGCTATGTGCTCGCAATATCTCCGTCATGTGGGTCATGTGTATCCATATATCGGAGGTGTAGAGTTCAAGGAGATACGTCAGGGCGCAAAGGATAATGGTGCCCAGCGCAATTTCATTCCGAAAGCGAAGCAACGCGAAGCTATGAAATGGCTGCTGAATCAGGCGCGCACAAGCGACTGGATGGTTCCAGCCAAGCTGATTGCAAAATTCGAGGAGCCTTATCAGTTCCGCGACAAGATGCAGCGCAATGTGGTTGCCTGCCTGTTTATCTCTACCAACCTGCAACGCATAAAAGAGGGTGGCGAACTTGATCCAAAAGTGAATTATACGCTTCCCGAATATATTGCCGAAGCTTATGACGGAGTTTTCGAGGCAACAAAGAAAGGTAAGGCTCTCAATGCTACCGAGCGTAACATGCAGCAAGCTGCAATCGACGTGATGACCACATATTCGGGTCTCAAGCCTAAGGAAGCAAAGTCTTCCCGCTCCTTTGCAGAAGAGGGTGCAATGACGGTAGTGGATGAATTTGCCGAGTTTATGGCTCTTTCCACCCTTCCGGAATTTCCATGCGGATTTTCGGCTTGTCAGGCGCATGAAGACGGGGATCACTCTTTCTTCCGTCTCCTTCTCAACCAGACACCGCTTCCCACAACGGAATTGCGTCCGATGATGACCTCTCTCCTACGCAAGACGCAGAACCTTTACAAGACACGTCGTGCGTCTACTGCCGACGCTGCCACCCGTGACTTCTACGACTATCAGATCCTTGCGATAGAGCGTACGCTCAACGGCAAGTAATATATTAATAGAACTAATCAGATATAAATGAGATCCATCCTGTCAATATTTTTTCTCTGCCTCGCGGCTATGGCGGCTTTCGCACAGTCCGCGCCGGTCTCCGGCATCGTGGTGGATGAGAAGGGAGAACCCCTGATCGGAGTCACTGTCAAGGTGAGTGGGACCACAATCGGAACCTCTACCGACATTGACGGTAAGTTTACAATAAATATGCCCGGTAAAAAGGGAGTGCTGATATTTTCTTATGTCGGATATCGTCCGAAGAATATAGATGTCGCTTCGGGGCAAAAAATCGAGACCGTTAAGTTAGAGCCTACTACGGGAGATCTTGACGAGCTCGTGGTTATCGGTTACGGCACAGCCAAGAAGAGTTCGTTGACCTCTTCCGTAGAGGTGGTGTCGGGTGAAGAACTGACCAAGATTCCGGCTATGAACGTAGACGAGTCTCTTGCCGGTCAGATTCCCGGACTCGGTGTCATGTCGAATAACGGTGACCCGTCGTCTAATGCAGAGGCTTCAATATCTATTCGCGGTAACAACGGAAGCCCGTTGCTCGTGATAGACGGCGTGCCTCGTCTCGGCACCAATACCGGCGACGGGGAGATGCGTCTCTCCGACTTGAACCCGGATGATATCGAAAGCATATCTATCCTTAAGGATGCTGCCGCTTCGGCTGTTTACGGAGCGCGTGCGGCAAATGGCGTTATCCTCGTGCAGACAAAGCGCGGCAAGGATGGCGGCAGGGCGCGTGTAAATTTCCGCGGACAGTTCAACTTCCAGGAGGCTACGTATCTTCCCAAGTTCCTTGACGGCTACCAGTTTGCGGAACTTTATAACCGTGTGGTAGAGGAGTCGGGAAGCGATGTCTATACTAAATATGATCTTGACGCGATCCGTTCCAATCCAAACCTGTATGGAAACGAGAACCTGCTTAACTATCTCGACAAGTGGGGACACTCGCAGCGCTACACCCTTTCGGTTTCGGGTGGTGTTAAGTCTGTGCGCTATTTTGTGTCGGCAGGTTATACGAATACGAAAGGTCTGTATTCTAACGTGAGCAGGGACAGGTTCAACTATTCGGCAAAGGTTGACGCAGACCTCTTCAAGGGTCTTTCAATGTCGGTTGACCTTACCGGAAATGTGTCTTCCAACAAAAATTCATCATACACTACGATTGATGCGGCTTATAGTTTCTCTCCGTTGCAGGTGCTCCGCTTCACTGACGGCAATCTTGCCAGCATCGAAGGTTCCAACCCCCTTATCAACGTGGAAGGTCTCGGCGGTTACAACAAGGTGAAATCGGATTACCATACCATCAATGCCCAGTTACGCTATAAGATTCCGGGTGTTGACGGTCTGCAGGTCTACCTTAAGGGGACTCTTGACCTCAACCACCAGAACTCTTCGGAATATCGTAAGCCGGTTACGCTCTATCTATATGACGAAGCTACCGGAACGACTTCCATCGATTCCAAAACCGTGTATCCCAACGCGAAAATCTCGCTTAAGGACAGGTGGCAGACAATCAACAACAAGCTTGTGGAGTTGGGCGTGAACTATAACCACACGTTTGCGGAGAAGCATGATGTCTCCGGGCTGCTTGTTGCGAATTATCAGGATTACAACAATAAGTATATCAACGGCACAAATCCTAATCTTCCGGGTCAATACCCGGAGATCATCGGATCTACTTCCACCGGACAGCTTGTCGGATCGGAATATTATAGCCAGAGGGCTTCGCTTGTCGGTCGTGCCACATATGGTTACGCATCGCGTTATTTCGCGGAGTTTAGTTTCCGTGTTGACGGTTCCACGCGTTTTGCGCCTGCACATCGATGGGGTTTCTTCCCGACGCTTTCTGCATCGTGGGTCATATCAAATGAGAAATTTTTCGAAAGTATCTCCGGCGACATGATGTCGTTCGCCAAATTGCGCGGTTCTGTAGGTATCCTCGGTGATGACGGCGGTGTGGGAGATTACAGCTATCTTAAGCAATATATGTTCAGTCCGAACGGAGGTTATCCAATAGGTGGCAATTTCGCTCCCGGTATCATGATTTCCACCGGTACGATACCCAACGAGAATCTTCAGTGGGGTAAATCTAAAGACTGGAACGTGGGTCTTGACCTCGGTTTCTGGAATAACCGTGTTAACGCTACCGTTGAATATTATCAACGTTACCGCACTAACCTTGTGACAAGCGCACCGTCATATCTGTTCCCGCCGTCAGTAGGTAATGACGGCTCTGTGCCGAACATAAATATCGGTAAGATACGTTTCCAGGGTTGGGATTTCTCTGTCAAGCACCTGAACACTGTGGGTGATTTCAAATATAGCGTGGGCGTGAATCTCTCGGTATCCAACAATAAGGTGCTCGATTATGGAGACGAGTCTGCGGAGCTGCCCAATTTGCGTCGTGCCGGTAAACCATATCTCGTATGGTCGCTTTATGAGGCTGCCGGACTTTTCCAGAGCTATGAAGAGATAGCCAACTGGCCCGTTGATCAGGATGGCATGGGCAATGCCACTCTCGCTCCCGGTGACATCAAGTATGTTGATCAGGATGGAGATAAAGTGCTGACGTCAAACGACCGTGTGTATGTGAAAAATTCTTCGCGTCCAGACCTGAATTATGGTATCAGCCTTTCGGCATCATGGAAGGGTATATATATGTCGGCACAGTTCCAAGGTGTTGCAGGATATAACCAGAAGATCACTGAACTGTATACGCTTGAAAGCCGTTCGCTCCAGCGCTTCCAGGATTATCATATGACCAATACCTGGACTCCTGAAAATCCGGGAGCGGAATATCCCAGACTGAAATTTGCTTCGTCAAGCGATAACAACCGCAAAGAGAGCACATTCTGGGTTAAGGAATGCGACTTCCTGCGTCTAAAGGCTCTGACCATAGGTTATCGTTTCCCCTCGAAATGGTTGAAGAGGGCAAAGATATCTTCGCTTGATGTTGCACTCCAAGGCGGTAACCTCTTCACGATTTCTTCGCTCCATAATATGGATCCGGAGTCGTTGCGTGGCTATCCACTCTCCCGCACGTATGGCGTGACACTTAACTTCGGTTTGTAGTATTGGCGTAACATACACCTAATCTACACAGTTATTATAATTTTTATAATCCCTATCTCTTTAAGATAAGATGAAAATCAAAAATATATTTCTCTCTTTAGGTCTTGGACTTGCGGGTGTTGCCGGATTCACATCTTGCGACAGCTTGTTCCGTGACTTCCCTCATGACAAGCTTCCTGCCGAAGTGATCTGGGAAGACCCCCTGCTGCTTGACGAATATGTATTGCCATGGTACCGTAATATGGATCGCGGTTTCTATACATATGTGACCACCATAATGAAAGGTCTCGGTGCGGAATATGAACCATGGTACGGAGATCAGCTTACAGTGGGTAAGCGTGACTGGTATAATGGTGATTACGGCAACATCCTCAAGAGCATGGCGCAGGATATAACTACCCGTGGCAAGACAGAATGGCTGAGATATTACACTCAGGTCAATTCTATAAATATTCTCTTAGAGAATCAGGATAAGCTTACGCCTTCCGTTAAAGACAGGGTTCTTGGCGAAGCGCATTTCTTCCGTGCATATTATTATTATCTGATGCTCCGTTCTTTCGGAGGCACCATGATAATAACCCGCCCCTATGACCCATTGGTGGATGATATTAAATTCCCGCGTGCCACATACGAGGAGATGGTGGAGTTCATAACCAAAGAGGCGGAGGAGGCATCCAATCTTTTATCTGTGTCCAACTCGGCGTCGGATGTTGGTCGCCCGACAAAAGGGGTGTGCTATATGCTCAAGGCGAAGACTTATTTCTGGGCTGCAGGCGACCATTTCCAGAATCAGGAAAAAGGGTTCCTCGGTTTCCCGGATAACCGCTCCATGGAGCTTCTGGATCTTGCGGCGGCTGAATATGATCGTGTCATAGCCACTAACCAGTATGACCTTATTCCGATAATGGCTACAGACCGTGACGGAGTGGTGGCTGAATACCGCAACATATTCCTTACAAAAAATTCCAAGGAGTCGATATGGGAAGTGCAGCATGCCAATGACGGTAATTTTGACAATGCCAACGGACATAAACTCGACAGGGATGCTGCCGCATCCTCTTTCGGAGGAACTACTGCTGCATACAATCCGACTCAAAACCATGTGGACGAATATCGCATGGCGAACGGTAAGAGAATCAACGAAGCGGGTTCTGAATATGACAAGAATAATCCATACGAAGGTCGCGACTTCCGTTTCTATGCCAATATTCTCTATGACGGAGCGCAGTGGAAAGGGCATACGATGGATCTTCACTACACTATGCAGGATGGTAAGGAAGTGGCGGGAGAAGATCTCACGCCTTACGGAACATCCACGACTGCAGCAGTGAGCCGCACCGGATATTATATGGCAAAATTCCTTCGTGAAAGTCAGGCTATAAACACAGACGACACTTATGCCTCTTCGCAGAATTGTATACTATGGCGCTATGCGGAACTTCTTCTTGATTATGCCGAGATTGATTTCAAGAAAGGTCGCACGGGAGATGCCCTTGAGAAAGTGAATAGGATACGTCGTCGTGTGCATATGCCCGAGCTTGAATCCGTGACTTGGGATGACATAATGAACGAGCGTCGCGTGGAACTCGCTTTTGAGAAAACCACCTACTGGGACTTGCTCAGATACAACATCGCCGAAGAGAAGATGACCGGCTCTACAAATCCGCTTTTCGGAGTGAAGATCGTATATAATGAGGACGGCAGCAAGAAGATTTCCAATCCGATAGTTAACGGGCGCAACACCGTGGTCAGGTATTTCCGCGCACAGCAGTATTATCTCCCTCTCGACTGGGATGACGTGCGCTATCATGGCTTGGAGCAGAATCCTGAATGGAAGGAAATGTAATAAAGTCTTTAAGGTCCTTAAGGTCTTTAGGGTCTCTAAGGTCTTTAGGGTCTTTAAGGACTTTAAGGACCTTAGAGACCCTGAAGACCCCCAAAACTTCAGCGACCTTAAAGACTCTAAAGACCTTAAAGACTTTAGAGACCCTAAGGATTTTAAAGATTTTAACCCTTTAATTAGAATAATATGAAAAAAGTTTTACTTACACTGGCGGCATTGACCGCAGTATCCATTGCCAACGCGCAACAGACCTATAACTATTTCGACCCTGCCGACTGCGATGCCGACGGTTGGCTCTGGTTTGACACTCAGGAGAAACTCGAAAAATATTGCGGTTTCGAAAATGAAGGAAAAAAAGTTATCCTTTTATCAGCTACTTGGGAGAATTCAAACGGAGATTTTGAAGAGCCTACGCTTGATGGCAATCTCAAAGGATATAATGTGGAAGGTAAACAAGGAGAAGAGGGCTCCTGGACGGGAGCGATTTCCCTCAGTCCCAATGATGGTAAGCTTTCTTATGGAGGAGACAACCCTATTGGAGGGGGTATTATGCTTCAGCTCCCTGATATCGCGGAATATTCTCTTGCGCTATCCACTGAAAATGATCTTATCTGTTTGGGATTATACGGATCAGAGGGAATAGTCCCTATAAACGACTGCTCTGTGATTCAGATATATACAAAGATGGGTTGGATTAACACTGCTCTTGCAAAAGTTTCACAATTTAAATGGAATGATATTCAGAATGTGACAAATAAAACAAATTCGTTTAAGCTTCCTACCGCTAAAGGCAAGAGCGTTACCAGTGCCATGCGGAACAATAGCAAATATCCACTTTTGGTACAAGGTATCAGGCTTTTTACATACACACAGACCGAATATCCCGCAGGAGGTGCAAGTGTCGGTGAAATCGGCATGGAAGATTCCAACGCTCCTGTTGAGTTTTTCAACATGCAGGGTGTGAAGGTGAGTGGTGATGAGCCGGGTCTTTACATCCGTCGTCAAGGCTCCAAGGTGGAGAAGGTGATCATAAAATAAATACTATAATGAACTGATATAAACCATGTCCAACATTGGGGGTTCAGTTCAGTCATGAGTGTGGCTTATGATTAGATTGTTTATCACTACACTGGTTGTCGTTTTAACGTCGATGTCTGTTTTTGCAGAGCCTTACAAGATGGCGAATATTGTCTGTTTTGTGAAGTTTGCTGATGAAGCGGACAAGGCTTGGGAACACGATTTCGATTATTACGACAAGATGTTTAACTCTACGGAGGAGGGTGCGAACTCAGTCCGCAACTTCTTCTCCGATATGAGTTACGGCTCTATGGACTGGGAATCCACTATTCTTCCGTTCGAATATGTTGACTCTCATCCTGTAGGGTATTTTTTGCCTAAAGGAAATTCCAATCCGGACGGATATACGGATCTTGATCTGATGCTTGACTTAAGGATCAAGACTCTCGTGAAGGACATGTGCCTGTTTCTGGATGAGAAGATAGCTTCATATGATTTCAATGGCGACGGGTTTGTCGATGAAAATGACAAGATCGTTGTCGATGCAAATGGTGACGGAGAAGTTGACAACATTGTCTTGATAATATGCGGCGACAGTGACATAAGCGCGTCGCGTATGCTGTGGCCTTCCAACAACCGGGGGGCTTCCGCATATCTCAACGGGGTCAAGGTAGGCAATTATCTGAAAGTTTTTGATGGAGCTAACGGTTACAAGTCGATGGTTCCGCAAAAGATAAATACCGGGGTGCTTTGTCATGAGATGATGCATACCCTTAATGCCTATGACCTTTACACCTCCAGCGGCACTCCTCAGCTTGAACCGGTAAATGTATGGGACCTGATGAGTGATAACCAGAATCTGCCACAAGGTTTCACCGCATATACCCGCATGACATATGGGGCGGAATATGGCGATTGGCTGCCGAAGGCAGATGTAGTGACGCTCACCGATGCAGGGGAATATACATTGTTGCCACTTTCTTCGAAGGAAGAGGGGAATGTGACATATAAGATAGTTCCTGATAAGAAAAAGGCTGAATATTTCATGGTCGAATATCGCGACAGGAACGATATGTGGGATTCTTCGCTGCCGGCGTCAGGTCTTCTGGTATATAGGGTGAATCCACTTGTGCAGGGAAACCTTGGAAAGAGTTATGAGCTGTACGTGTTCCGTCCCAACGGATCATTGAGTAGTGCGGGATTGATAAAGCGTGCCCCTCTCGGTTCAGACACTCGCCGAACGAGCTTCGGACTTGCTGACGACAATGACTATCCATTCTTCGAGGATGGCACCCGCGCTTACTTCTCCATAACGGACGTAAGGGAATCTGACGGGCGCATTACTTTCAGCTTCTATCCCAATATCACAGGCAATTCGGCTGTTTCAGAGATTGAGATGACAGAAGATTCAGACGATCGTCAGATCTATAATCTTCAAGGTGTGCGTCTTGACCGCATTCCCGGTCCCGGCATTTATATCATCGATGGCAAGAAAGTACTTGTAAAATAACAGTAGAATAATAAATTGTGAAAATATGAAAAAGAGGAGTGAGACATTAAAGACTCACTCCTCTTTTTCATCTTCTTTTTCACGATGTTCATAGGCATCAACGATCCGTTGAACCAAAGGATGTCGGACTATATCCTTTTTCTCATATTCGATAACGCCTATGCCTTTCACTCCCTTTAATATGCGGAGCGCCTGGAGCAATCCGCTCTGAACGGTGCGCGGCAGGTCTATCTGCGTGGTGTCGCCGGTGATGATCATCTTGCCGTTCATGCCGAGACGTGTCAGGAACATCTTCATTTGATGACGTGTGGTGTTCTGAGCCTCGTCAAGGATTATGACCGCGTCATTGAGTGTGCGTCCGCGCATGAAAGCGAGAGGAGCGATCTGGATTGTCTGCGCTTCCATATACTCCTTTAGTTTCTGTTGGGGAATCATATCCTCTAACGCATCGTAAAGGGGTTGCAGATACGGATCGATCTTGTCTTTCATGTCGCCGGGAAGGAAACCGAGTTTCTCACCCGCCTCGACTGCCGGACGGGAGAGTATGATCTTACGACACTGTTTATTCTTGAGGGCATGGACAGCAAGGGCGATAGCGATATATGTCTTGCCTGTTCCGGCAGGTCCGAGGGCGAAAGTGAGGTCGTTGTTCTCGAAGCTTTTCACCATGCGCGACTGGTTGGCATTGCGGGGAGCTATCGGCTTGCCGTTCTGTCCATAAATTATGACTCCGGAAGTGTTTACCTCCTTTGGCGGGTCTCCACGCACGATGTCTATTATAGCTTCCTCGTCAAGTTTGTTATATTTCGAGGCATGAGCTTCTATCTCATGAACCTTTTTTTCAAACTCGGCAGTTTCGCTATCCTCTCCGATTACTTTGATAACGTTGCCTCGCGCTGCCATGCGCAACTTAGGGAAAAGGTTGCGTATCAAATTTATATTAGCGTTGTTGACTCCATAGAAAACTTGCGGGTCAACATTGTCTATTATAACTATCCTTTCAATCATCCTACAGATCCTTCCAAACTTATTTGTAATAGTTTCTGAGCCTCTACTGCAAATTCCATCGGAAGCTTGTTCATCACTTCTTTGGCGTAACCTCCAACGATGAGTCCTATTGCTTCTTCCATCGGGATTCCCCGTTGCTGGCAATAGAAGAGTTGCTCCTCGTTGATCTTCGATGTCGTTGCTTCATGCTCTACAGTGGATGAATTGTTCCGAACATCGATATACGGGAATGTGTGTGCTCCGCATTCGTCTCCCATCAGAAGCGAATCGCACTGGGTGAAGTTGCGACATCCCGAGGCTCCTTTCGACATTCGCACGAGTCCACGGTACGAATTTTGAGATTTTCCAGCCGATATTCCCTTGCTCACGATTGTGGAGCGCGAATTTCTTCCGATATGTATCATCTTGGTGCCGGTGTCGGCTTGCTGACAGTTGTTGGTGACGGCAACCGAGTAGAACTCACCGATAGACTCGTCACCTTTAAGCACGCATGAAGGATATTTCCATGTTATCGCCGATCCTGTTTCCACCTGTGTCCATGAAATTTTGGAGCGGTGTCCCCGGCATAGCCCGCGTTTGGTCACGAAGTTGTAGATGCCGCCGCGTCCTTCCTTGTCGCCGGCATACCAGTTCTGAACGGTGCTGTATTTCACTTCGGCACGCTCTTCGCAGATTATCTCCACGATTGCGGCGTGAAGTTGGTTTTCATCGCGCATAGGCGCCGTGCATCCCTCAAGATAGCTGACGTATGCGTCATCGTCGGCAACGATCAAGGTGCGTTCGAATTGTCCCGTGCCGGAAGCATTGATACGGAAATATGTGCTCAGCTCCATTGGACAGCGCACGCCCTTGGGGATATATACGAATGAACCGTCGGAGAATACGGCTGAGTTCAGTGCGGCATAATAATTGTCGCGGTAGGGAACTACCGAGCCGAGATATTTCTTAACAAGGTCGGGATAGTCTTTTACAGCTTCAGAAAACGAACAGAAAATCACCCCCAGTTCGGCAAGCTTCTCGCGATGGGTTGTTTTAACGCTGACTGAATCCATTACGGCATCTACTGCCACGCCGGCAAGCTGTTTCTGTTCCTCCAATGATATCCCGAGCTTGTTGAATGTTTTGACAAGTTCAGGATCCACTTCGTCCATACTCTTTTTCAGCTCTTTCTTTTTAGGGGCTGCATAATAGCTGATTTCTTGAAAATCAATAGGTGGAATTTTCAGGTGTGCCCATTCTGGCGGGGTCAACGTCTCCCAATATCTGAAAGCCTTGAGCCGGAAATCGAGAAGCCACTCCGGTTCCTCTTTCTTTTGGGATATAAACCGGATTATATCCTCATTGAGTCCGGGAGGAGCTATCTCCGTGTCAATATCGGATGTGAAACCATATTTGTATTCGGAGTTGGTGGCATCGTGAATGGTCTTTTCAGAGCTCTCCTTTTTCCCGTTTTCTTTTGTTATATTGTCTATTATATTGTCACTCATAAAGTGTAATTTTCTTTTAATACGCAAATTTAGTAAAAAAGTTCTGTATAATTGGTGTTTGGTTTTCAGTTTTCGGTTTTCAGTTTTCAGACAATCGAGACACTCAAACATTCTCAGTTCTCTGAAAACCGAAAACCGAAACACCGCAGTCTCTGAAAACTGAAAACTGCAATTCTCTGAAAACCGAAAACTGAAAACTGAAAACCTAAAATTAAAATTGTTTAAGAGTATTTTTTAGGGAAAGCGGTGAAATTTTCTTATTTTTGCAAATTGAAGAAAGTGTTTGAGACTTTTTCGGATACATTTGGTATTTTTTTCGAATATAGTTTAAACTTTTTCTTAAGGATATTCTCAAAATATCAGAATGGGAAAAATCATAGCAATCGCAAATCAGAAGGGTGGAGTGGGAAAGACCACGACTGCCTTCAATCTCGGAGCTTGCCTGGCTGTTGCCGGGAAGCGTGTGCTTCTGGTGGATGCCGACCCTCAGGCTAATGCCACTTCGGGTATCGGAATGCAACCGCAACCTACCGACGCTTCAATATATGAGTGTCTCGTAGACAACTATCCCGCTAAGGAAGCTATCATGCACTCATCAATAGAGAAGCTTGATATTATATGTTCGCGTATAGACCTTGTCGGGGCGGAGGTTGAACTGATGAACCGCAAGGACCGTGAGCGTACGTTGCAGCGTCTTCTCGAGCCTGTAAGAAACGATTATGACTATGTATTGATTGACTGCTCCCCGTCGTTGGGAGTTATTACGATCAATGCCTTGACAGCATCCGATTCGGTCCTTATACCGGTGCAGGCAGAGTATTTTGCTTTGGAGGGTATATCGCAGTTGCTCAATACGGTGCGTATCATCAAGAGCCGTCTGCGTCCGCAGTTGGAGATTGAAGGTTTCCTCCTTACTATGTATGATGCCCGTCTGCGTCTCGCCAACCAGATTTATGAAGAGTTGCGGGGACATTTCGGTAAAATGGTGTTTGATACGGTTATTCCGCGTAACATACGTCTTTCCGAATCGCCGAGTCACGGACTTCCCGCGATCCTTTATGATCCCGACTCGCGTGGCGCTATATCCTACGTAGAACTCGCCAAGGAGCTTCAGATGAGGAACAAGAAGGCGAAACCTCAACAATAACCCGACACTTGTATGGTTTGCTCCATACTCATAATATTAAAATATTCAACGTTTTGGCTTTAAAAAGAAATGCATTGGGACGCGGACTGGATTCGCTGATCTCGATGGGTGATATAAGGACCGAAGGGTCATCGGCAATCTCTGAAATAGATGTAGACAGGATCACTCCTAATCCTGACCAACCCCGACGCACCTTCGATGAAACCACGCTCAATGAGCTTGCGGCTTCCATCCGCGAACTCGGGGTTGTGCAACCCCTCACGTTGCGTATGGGTGATGACGGCAATTATCAGATAATTGCCGGAGAGCGTCGCTGGCGCGCTGCCCAGAAAGCCGGACTTGCATCTGTCCCTGCGTATGTGCGCACCGTTTCAGATTCGGAGATGACGGAAATGGCGTTGATCGAAAATATTCAACGCGAGGATCTCAATGCCATTGAGGTGGCTCTCGGTTTTAAGAAACTTATCGACATATATAACCTTACGCAGGAACGTCTTTCGGAACGTCTCGGTAAAAATCGTGCCACGATTGCTAACCATTTGCGCCTATTGCGCCTTCCGGCAGAGATACAGCTTGGTCTGCGCGACCGCAAGCTGGATATGGGGCATGCCCGCGCTATCCTTTCTGTGGAAGATCCCAAAATACAGCTTAAACTTTATAAGCAGGTGATCAAAGAGGGGCTTTCAGTGCGTGCTGTAGAGGAATTGGGACGTAAACTCGCCGAGGGGGAAAGTCTCGATAAACCTGCTAAGGAGAAAAACGAAAAGTCGGAAGATATGAGAATCCTGGAGAAGGATTTTTCAAATTATTTCTCTATGCCGGTGAAGGTGGCACGTTCGCAGAACGGCAAAGGCTCGGTGACATTCAAGTTCTCTTCCGATGACGAACTGCATCAGCTTGTGAAGATATTCGAACGGCTGAAACAATAAGAAGTTGTTTAAAAATAACTGTGAAATTTGGGGCGGCTCTCTTTTGAATAAA
>CASBHZ010000043.1 GCA_949123685.1 uncultured Bacteroidales bacterium
GAGATACTATCGCGTGACTGGAGTTCAGACGTGTGCTCTTCCGATCTGCAAGAACGAAAACGATACCAAACAGTTGACAGAGGTGAATAAAGAACTTCTCAGCCAGCTCAAACTCGGCGAAGTTCGCAAAGTGATGGTGCCGACAACCGATGGAGGCATGATGACTTGTTGGGAGATCCTTCCTCCTGATTTCGATCCTAATAAGAAATATCCGGCGATCTTGTATTGTCAAGGTGGTCCACAGCAGGCTGTCAGCCAATTCTGGAGCTATCGTTGGAATTTCATGATCATGGCGGCACACGGATATGTTGTAATTGCACCTAACCGCCATGGTGTTCCTGGATTCGGGACAGAGTGGAACCGTCAGATCTCCGGAGATTATGGAGGTCAGAATATGCAGGATTATTTTGCGGCAACAGATTATCTTAAATCCCAATCTTATGTCGATTCAAATCATGTCGGCGCAATAGGTGCAAGCTATGGTGGATTCTCTGTTTATTGGCTTGCAGGTCATAACGAAGGTCGTTTTGCTGCACTAATCGCTCACGCAGGAATCTTCAATGTCGAAGCGCAATATCTCGAAACAGAAGAAATGTGGTTTGCCGACTTTGATCTGGGTGGACCATATTGGGATAAGGAAAATGCTGTAGCGCAGCGCACTTATGCCAACTCACCTCATCGTTTTGTCAATAACTGGACAGCCCCGATGCTTATCACCGTAGGAGAACTTGACTATCGCATACTTGCCTCTCAAGGCATGCAAGCCTTCAATGCAGCAAAGATGCATGGACTTGAAGCAGAAATGTTGGTATTCCCGGATGAAAACCACTGGGTGCTTAAACCTCAGAACGCCATTCTTTGGCAACGCACATTCTTCCGGTTCCTTGACAGGCATTTAAAGACACAGACGAAATAAAGCTAAAACCTATACTAATATATTAAAATGGCAGACGTGCAATATTTAACATGTCTGCCATTTTAATATATAGAAAAGATATGCGCTTATATGCGAAAATTACTCTTCTTATAAAGGAAAGTTAACCTCATACACATTCCATGAAACACTACCATAACCAGCCGGGATGATTCTGATTATACTCTTTTCTCATCTTTGATATCTCTTCTTCAGAGGGCATATTAGAAAAACCAAGACCATAATACTGGTCATCAGTCTGACTATACAGATTTACAAGACGAAGGGTATCAGACAATATCTCGTCAGGTATCTTACCATGTATATAATTCCATCGCAAGATTGCGCCATACCAATTCCTCTCACCATCCCTGAATACGGTGCGTCCTCCTGCACCATCCCAATCTATTGTAGTATAGTTATTGTCTTCCATGTATATTTTTGCATCAACAATTGCCGGAGCCACACCTGAGAATCCATTATTTGAGAGATTGAAGGCGGTGGGATGTCTCATTGTTCCGTCGGGAGCCTCAGACTTGAGGTTTAACACAGATGTAGGCAATTGTATAAGGCTCTTGTTTCCCATAATCTGGACCACATTGAGATTCTCGTTGAAAATATCATCAGGTAACCTATCAATAGATGTGTTGTTAATCCAAATCTCTTCAAGGTTCTTCAATGAAATCATTCGGGGCAAATATCCGAAATATGACCCACCACGTATTTGAATGTTCTTCAATTTATCCAGATTAATAATTGCCTCTGGAACCGACGAAGGATTATAAGGTAAGGCTGGCGCGACAAGAATAAGAGTTACCACCTTGAACTCGTTCCTGGTTTCATCCCATTCCCACTCCACAGGCCATGTTGAAACATCTGATAAATCAAATCCTGTATCCTTGGCAAATCTCTCCGACATATAATAAGCATTTTTCTTGAAGATCGCACAACATGCGGTGCTGTCGGCAAGACTATGTATCCGTTTCGTCTGAATAACCGGTTCTGGCTTGTCGTTATTGTCGCATCCTGATAGCATAATACTAACCACAATACCAAATAACACTATAATATATAATCCCTTTTTCATATGTATATTCTCTATTATAATTACGTAAAAATACTATTTATATCGAATTTTAACATTCTACTTCACCACTACTTGACTACGAAGTTTATCATAAGTCCCATTATCAAATTTATTTAATAAATAATCACTTGATGCTTTACTTTGAATAAGTGTCATTGTTAAATTATCATAACTATTTAACAGACTGGGATCCCATTCAAATTTAGGAACAAAAGTTCTTGTATTAATTGTCGTGTCCATTTTTCCTTCAAATTCAGTTATTATGTATAAACTAACTTTTGCAAGATTAGCTCTTGAATTAAATATAAATTCCCCCCTTGCTGTACGATTACTTGCCGGACCATAAACATACTTATAAACAGGAACTGGACCACTATTTTTACCATATATATTCCATAAATTATAATAACCTATATTAGTCGACATGCTATTTGAGTACATACTATAATATTCATTTTCATATAGAGGCGTACCACTAATAATTGGTTGAAGTCCATAACCATTTTTATATGAACCAAGTGATCCATAACTAGCAATTGATGCAAATGGTTTTAAAATAGTGTCATTACTATGGTATGTATACGTAATAATCTCACACTCTGTCCAATATTTTTTTATATTGGGTAAAATCTGTGGATTTATAATAACATCAGCCTTATAGTTTCCTGATGTTCCAAAAGTATATGTGTTATTGTCACTCTGAATACCTCCTGGAGCGGATGATAATACACCTATCGGATGAACATACACAGTCGGATTGTCTGTCAAATTCCATACCCCTAATTTAAGTCCTGTTATATCTTCTCCAATATCAAACCCTCTATTAATTGCTCCTGATATAGTTGTTTTTTTCGCATTAAACTCTGATTTTATATTGCTTTTCATTGTCATTTTTACAGTTTGCACAGAAGAAGTAGTTTGCGAAAATGAACCAAAAAGACCATTGAAAATTTTATTAAGTCCCAATGTTATCAAACCTTTAGTTCCTTCTCCAAGTAATTTAGACATAAATGAATCTCCTCCTTTTTCCAAAACATAATTCTCAGCCCATTTTTTTACATTATCCCCCGTAACTGTAGTAAGAGTATTATGCATATTACTGAATGGTTTTTTAGATCCATCTGTAATTATTTTTCCATCAACAACTCCATCAATTTTTCCTACAATGTCACCAATATAAATGTCTAATGCATTAGAACTAATTTGTAATTTTTGTGATGGAGCTGGATTTGGATCATAAGCTAATGTAGGAATTACAAATACATTCCATCCAACTTTTATTTTCTGGTCATCATTACCACTTGTAGTACCAAATTTATATTGATTACCAAATTTATATATTACTGGCAATGACAGATCCATAGTCCCATTCAACCACCCCTGAGGATAGTTACAATATACTTCGTATATAGCTTGAGAATGGGCTATTGGCAATACTTCCTGATAATAGAATATTTTAAGATCTCCACTCTTCTTGTTTAAGAAAAACAGGAATATTCCGGAATTTTCCACATCCTTATTTAAAGTATGTAGAACCATAGTCCAACCGTTATTCTTTTTTATATCTGTAGCCAAATTAAAGTCTGCATCCCCTATGGCATTGTTAGACCAAGGTGTATAGTATTTTTTACCATTTGAATATATTGTCTCATAGTTTTCCCAATCAGTCTCAAAAGAATCTGCCCTTGTAACTTTAAAAGTTTTTGAATGTGGATATGTAGCGTCTAATTTAGGAATTAATTTTCGGTGATGATTCTCATTCAAATTTGTCAGAACATCATCTTTACATCCTTGAAAAAATAAGAATGCAGGAAATAACATTAATCCAATAATGCTTTTAATTGAAGTTTTCATGAATATAAGTTTTTAAGTTATACAATTTATATTACCTGAAATATAACATGTTACAAGGATATCACATCCTTATAATGACACTAATTGTAAATCTGATCAACTCTGAATCTCTTATATTTTTCCTTGGCACAAATATAGTTAAAAAAAATTAAAACACAAATTTATTTTTGAATATTGAGAGCTTTAAATCTATCAATTTAAAATTTTAAAACTTAAGTAAGTGACTACAAAAAGTTTTATGTCTAACTTTTAGGAGTCGCTTTAATGCTTATTGGTCCATTTACTTAAGTAAGTAATAAAAATTAACGGATATAAGATCTTGCACTATAAATCTTGTTTTTGACTATTTTTACCTTGTAATTCAGCCGCATATGTCTATATGCTCCTTCATTACGCGACAAAAACATCTCAAAATAACGGCGTTTTATACGTGCATTAATTTTTCTTATCAAGTCGCAAAGCATTGTGACAGAAACATTGCAATTTGACACTCATATGGGTGGCAATTTAAATGAATCATAGACTCAATAATTATCACCGAAATAACAACACAGATACACAGAGTCGCAGAGATTTAGATACAAAAATAATACTGAAAATATCAGGCACTGAGGATCGTAAACGACCTGACGGAGACACAGAGCCAGATTAGGCATTTGAATGTTGGATGGTCTGGTAACAGATGGTTCTCAAACTCTGTGGCTCTTTCTGCATCGCAAGATGCCTCCGTGTCTTCCCCATTAAACATTAATCTAAATCTCTGTTCCTCTGAGCCTCTGTGTTGTTATTTAATTCCCTCGTATAAACAAGGAAAGGAGAATTGGCATCCCTCAACAACCATAATCAACTTAATATTTAGATGCCAAGGCGCGAAGTTTGATTCGAATTTTCCGAAGGCAGCTTCACTCCTACCAAGTCGTTGAGCCAGCCCGCGAAAAATGTACAGCATAACAATGTAAACGGATGCATATTAAGAATTTGAAGCATCGCGGATATCCTTAATTTAAAATCCGATTTCTCTCTGCGCCAAGCCAGTACACATAAAAACTCCAACCACATACAACCACGGAAAAACCACTCTTAAAGATGTAAAATGGTTATAAAAGTGGTTGTTACGTGGTTGTATGTGGTTGGAGTATGAATAAAATATAATTGGTTTGGACAGAGGGATAAACGGGATTTATCGGGAAAAATTTGGAACATGAAGCCAAACACCCTATTTACCTAATTTTAGGTATTTTTCAAAATATTGCAAAATTGCTTATAATTATTTGCCAATTATGAGTTAATTTTGTATCCGTAATGAGATTATCAGATTTAAAGCCGGGAGAAACCGGCGTAATTACCAAAATTTTAGGTCATGGCGCTTTCAGGAAGCGTGTGATGGAAATGGGATTCGTGAGAGGTCGCGAAGTGCGCGTCGTACTCAATGCCCCATTGCATGATCCTGTGAAGTATGCGCTCATGGATTATGAAGTGTCGCTCAGACGCGCTGAAGCGGAGCTAATTGAAGTAGACCTGCTTGAAAATTGGAAAGCGTCACATGTCTCGGCAGATGCCGTCACGGAAGAACATGAAACCGAGTCAACAAAAGAGTTGCGCAAAGATAAAATTATAAATGTTGCGTTAATCGGGAATCCCAATTGTGGAAAGACATCGTTGTTCAATATTGTTTCCGGCGCACATGAACACGTTGGAAACTATGCCGGAGTCACAGTTGGAGCCAAAGCAGGAACATTAAAGCATAAAGGTTATAGGCTAAATATTGTTGACCTTCCGGGCACATATTCCCTATCCGCATATTCCCCGGAAGAGCTATACGTAATGCGTTACCTCAGGGAGGAAACGCCTGATGTTATAGTAAACGTAGTGGTGGCATCCAATCTTGAACGCAACCTGTATCTCACCACAGAGCTAATAGACATGAACCGGTCAATGGTGATTGACCTTAACATGTATGACGAGCTTCAGCGAAGTGGAGTGAAACTTGATTATTCAAATCTTGGTAAAATGCTGGGGGTTCCTGTAGTGCCGACCATTGCGGCAACAGGATTTGGGATAGAACATCTTCTTGACACCATAATTGAGGTGTATGAGATGAAAAATCCTGACACGCGCCATATTCATGTAAAGATGAATCCTGAAATTGAAGCAGGTGTAAGGAAACTAAAAGATGAATTTAAAAAAGATTTGTCAATTTCTCACCAATTCTCACCAAGATTTCTCGCCATAAAATTTATGGAAAAGGATCCTGAAATCGAAGAGATGCTAAAACAGAATCCACAATATGAAAAATGGAGAATAATCAGGGATGAGGAAAACGATCGTATTTACAGACAGCTACAGGAAGATATAACCTCCGCAATAGCGGGTGAAAAATATGGATTCATACAGGGTGCACTAAGGGAAAACATGGAAGGATCCGTGACAAAAGAAGAGAAATCTACAAAAATAATTGATGCATTCGTCACCAATAAACTATTCGGATTCCCATTGTTCCTCATGGCAATGTGGCTTATGTTCTGGGCTACGTTCAAGGTCGGGTCTTATCCGATGGAATGGATAGAAAGCTTTGTAAGTTGGGTGTCCGGTATCATTTCCAATGTCATGACGGATGGACCTCTGAAAGATTTATTGCTTGATGGAATAATTGGCGGCGTCGGCGGCGTTATAGTATTCTTGCCTAACATACTTATCCTATATGCCTTCATATCATTTATGGAAGATTCAGGATATATGGCAAGGGTAGCTTTCATAATGGATAAGCTGATGCACCGCATGGGACTGCACGGGAAATCATTCATTCCTCTCATTATGGGTTTTGGATGTAATGTCCCGGCAATCATGTCAACAAGAATCATAGAAAGCAAATCGAGCAGACTGATAACGATATTGATCAATCCTTTTATAAGTTGCTCTGCGAGAATACCGATATACGTCCTGCTCGTGGGAGCATTTTTCCCAAACTATGGAGCATGGGTATTCGTCGGACTATACACTCTCGGAATCTTAGTTGCAGTACTTACCGCAAAACTAATGCGCAAATTCTGGTTAAAGGCTGACGAAACGCCTTTCGTAATGGAACTGCCACCATACAGAATGCCTACGGCGAAAGCCACCTTAAGAAACATGTGGGCGAAAGCAGAGCAATATCTGCGAAAAATGGGAGGACTGATCCTCGTTGCATCCATCATTATATGGGCATTGTCATATTTCCCTCATTACGACTTTGAAGATGTTCCGGAATCATATGTCAGTCAAGTAATGGATGAAATTCCAACTGAATCCATAGAGTCCATGAACCGGAATCAAATCGAAAAAATGATATTGACTGAATACCAACAGAGTCATTCCATATTAGGAGAAATAGGACGATTCGTTGAACCTGTGGTGCGCCCGATGGAACTTGGATGGAAATCGTGTGTATCGCTTATAGCAGGATCAGCAGCCAAAGAGGTTGTGGTTTCAACGCTCGGAGTGCTATTTGTTGGAGATGACGATGCGGAGCTACTTACGGAGAAATTGAAATCCCCGTCAAGACTGACCAGCAAAGCCCCTTTCACTCCTGCCTCGGCATTGGCATTTATGGTTTTTGTGCTGTTATATTTCCCATGCATAGCAACGTTAACAGCAATTACGAGAGAGACCGGTTCCTGGAAATACGCCTTATTCTCCGTAGGCTACAACACTGCTTTGGCATGGATACTCGCTTTCCTGACATTCAATATAGCACGCTTGTTCTGATAAACTTACCAACCGTTTTATAGTAAAATCAAATAGGGCTGAGTTCAAATTTGAACTCAGCCCTATTTGATTTTATTTAACATGTCGGTTTAATCCGATTCATTACTCACAATATCCTCATATTCGATAGTGAGCTTATCATCACCTGCCTTATACGTCACATTGATGTTACCTCCAATCTTGTTGTCGGCATTAAGCTGGAGCATAAGTTCGGCAAGCTCATCTTCAAGATATTTCTGGATAGCCCGCTTAAGGGGACGCGCACCGAAGTTCTTGTCATAACCTTTATCAGCAATAAACTCTATGGCTTCATCGGCAAGATTAAGTTTGAAACCCAATTTATTTATGCGTGCGTGGAAGTCTTTCAACTCAATCTCAATGATATCGGAAATTGAATCTTTCGACAATTGGTCAAACATCACAATGTCATCGACCCGATTTAAAAACTCCGGACTGAAAGCCTTATTCAAAGCCTTGGAAATCACGCTGTGTGCCTGATCTTTTGTAACAACCTCTGTGTTGAATCCCACGCCTCCTCCGAAATCTTTCAGTTGACGGGAACCGACATTGCTTGTCATGATGAGGATAGTATTCTTGAAGTCAATCTTTCGTCCAAGAGAGTCTGTCAACCGCCCCTCATCCATTACTTGCAACAACATGTTGAAAACATCCGGATGTGCCTTCTCTATCTCATCGAAAAGAACCACGGAATAGGGTTTGCGTCTCACTTTCTCGGTCAACTGACCACCCTCCTCGTAACCTACATATCCCGGAGGTGCACCGACAAGGCGGGAAACCGTGAATTTTTCCATAAATTCACTCATATCCATGCGGATCAGCGAATCCGTTGAGTCAAATAAATATTCGGCAAGCTTCTTCGCGAGATGAGTCTTTCCGACACCGGTCGGACCAAGAAACATAAACACTCCGATAGGTTTATCTGGATCTTTAAGCCCTATCCGATTGCGCTGAATGGCTTTCACAACTTTCTTTATTGCATCGTCCTGCCCTATGACCGCCCCTTTGAGACTATCACCCATCTGGAGCAGACGTGCGCCTTCCGCCTGTGCTATACGCTGAGTCGGCACACCGGTCATCATAGCAACAACTTCAGCCACTTTATCCCCGTCCACTTCCTGACGATCGCTGTCGAGAGACTTCTCCCATTCCTTCTTTGCGTGTTCAAGTTCGTTTTTCTTATTCACCACCTGATCCCGCAAAGTGGCTGCCAATTCATAATCCTGAGATTTTGCGGCATTTAACTTGTCTTGGGTGAGACTGTCAATTTCCTTTTCAAGTTTCTCGATTTCCTCCGGAACCACAATATTGGTAATATGAACACGACTACCTGCCTCATCCAAGGCATCGAGTGCCTTGTCCGGGAAGTTCCGGTCGCTCACATAACGCTCCGTAAGGTTCACACAAGCCTCAAGAGCATCAGCCGTATAAGCCACATTGTGATGTGCCTCGTACTTATCTTTAACCTGTTTAAGAATCTCCAATGTCTCCTCCGGTGAAGTCGGCTCAACCATAACTTTCTGGAACCTACGCTCAAGGGCACCATCTTTTTCAATATTCTGACGATATTCATCAAGTGTCGTGGCTCCTATGCACTGAATCTCCCCTCTTGCAAGAGCCGGCTTCAGTATATTCGCAGCATCCATTGTACCGGGGGCACTGCCCGCACCGACAATTGTGTGTATCTCATCAATAAACAAGATTATGTCCGGATTCTTGGTCAGTTCATCAAGAACAGCCTTAATACGCTCCTCGAACTGTCCCCTGTATTTAGTTCCGGCAACCATACCCGCAAGGTCAAGACCCACGACACGTTTGTCAAACAAAACACGTGAAACCTTCCTCTGTATAATCCTGAGTGCAAGACCTTCCACGATCGCAGACTTACCGACTCCGGGCTCTCCTATCAATACCGGATTGTTTTTCTTTCTGCGCGACAATATCTGTGCCAGACGTTCAATCTCATTCTCCCTGCCAACAACCGGATCAAGACGCCCTTCCATGGCAGCCTTCGTCATGTCATAGCCGAACTTGTCAAGGGCGGGGGTGTCACTTTTCCCCTTCTCCCTGCCACCTTTTTCTGACGACCGTGAGCTATCCTTCTTCTGATTACCGCCAATATTTCCGGGAAATCCATCATCATCATCTTCTTCCGACGGGAAACCTTTCCCCATCTGAGGAGGCATATCGAAACCGCCTATAGCCTGTATTGATATATCAAAATTGAGATATTCCTCCTTTATTTGTTTTAATATTTCGCTATCCATTGATCGCTTATCGTGAATTAGAGCAAGAAGAATATGCTCACTTCCGATAACTTTGGCATTCATTTTGCGTGCCTCAGACATTGCAAGCTGAAGCTGGCGTATAGCTGCAAGACTGATTTTATATTGCTGCTCAAAGAGTGTTGTCGTCTCAACTGAAGAATGAGGTTCCGACAGATATTCCTCAAGATCCTCCTCTATTTTGCCGATTGGAACTTTCAACTGTGACAAAATACGATATGCGTAACCCTCCTTATTCTTAATAGCTCCAAGCATAAGGTGCTCGCATGAGATATAGGGGGATTCAAATCTCTTCGCCTCCTCGAATCCTATTTCGAGAATGGGTCTGAATTGCTTTGAAAAATCGTTGTTCATCTATTATCCTAAATCTAATTTTTAATAATATCATAACAATTACCGTGCCAAAATTATTGTCCTGAACTCCCTTTGTCTTTTTCCATTGCGTCAAGAAAATTTAGCCTGCACGAGTTCTTATACAAAATTTTGTGATTTGCAGAAATTATCGTAACTTTGTAGTTAGGTTTAAAAGCACCTTTTTTAGAAAATGTTTCTTACATGAAGGTGTGATCCTGATAGGCAGGATTTGGGATTTCTTACTTATAAAAAAATGCAAGGAGACGACAAAATTATCCCGATTAATATTGAATCGGAAATGAAAAGCGCTTACATCGACTATTCGATGTCAGTGATTGTATCCAGGGCACTGCCTGACGTCAGAGATGGATTCAAACCGGTTCATCGCCGTGTGCTTTTCGGCATGAATGAACTTGGAAACTATTTCTCCGGCGATACCAAAAAATCTGCGCGTATCGTAGGTGAAGTGATGGGTAAATACCACCCTCACGGAGACTCTTCCATATATCTTACAATGGTGCGCCTTGCACAGGAATGGAGCTTGCGATATCCGTTGGTATTCGGACAGGGTAACTTTGGCTCCATCGACGGAGACTCACCTGCCGCCATGCGTTACACAGAGGTTAAACTTGCCCGAATGGGTGAAGAGATGCTTCAGGATCTTGACAAAGACACTGTCGATTTTGTTCCCAACTTTGACAACACGCTGTCTGAACCTGCAGTGTTACCCACGCGCATCCCCAACCTTCTCGTAAACGGAGCTTCCGGCATTGCCGTGGGTATGGCAACAAACATGCCTCCGCACAACCTCATGGAAGCCCTAAATGCATCTCTCGCTTTGATTGACAATCCCGAACTCGACATCGAAGGCTTGATGGAGCACATTAAAGCCCCTGACTTTCCAACAGGTGGAGAAATTTTAGGATTACAAGGTGTTCGTGACGCATTTGAAACAGGACGCGGAAGAATTGTGCTTCGTGCAAAAACTGAAATAGAATCAGACGGCAACCACGATGCAATCGTAATCTCCGAGATTCCCTACGGCGTAATCAAGGGAGACCTTGTTAAGAGCATAGCTGAACTCGTGGATGAAAAGAAGATTGACGGCATTGCAGACATATCCGACACATCTGCTCGCGGAAAGATCAATATTGTCATCGATATAAAGAAAGATGCAAACGCAAGAGTTGTACTCAACAAACTCTTCAAACTCACTCAGCTTCAGACATCATTCAGCGTCAACAACGTAGCGTTGGTTAACGGAAGACCTAAAACTCTAAATCTCAAGGAAATTCTTGAAGCTTTTGTTGAGCATCGTCATGATGTTGTTATACGTCGCACCAGATTTGAACTTAAAAAGGCGGAAGAGCGTGCACATATCTTAAAGGGATTGATGATAGCTGTCGACAATATTGACGAAGTTATCCAGATCATACGCTCATCGTCAACAGCAGAAGAGGCACGCGCCAAACTTGGTGAACGCTTCGAACTTGATGAAATCCAGACCAGGGCAATCGTTGAAATGCGATTACGCCAGCTCACCGGTCTCGAAATGGACAAGTTGCGCAACGAATATGACGATGTAATGAAACTCATCCAGCACTTGAACGACATCCTCAATAATGATCATGTCTGCAGGCAGGTGATGAAAGATGAGCTTATTGAAATCCGCGACAAATACGGTGACGAACGTCGCACCGCAATCAATATGATCTCCGGCGACTTTAATGCCGAGGATTTCTATCCGGATGATCAGATGATAATAACCATCTCCCACCTCGGATACATCAAGCGCACTCCCCTTTCGGAGTTCCGGGCGCAGCATAGAGGCGGAGTTGGTGCCAAAGGCAGCGACACGCGCGATGCAGATTTCATTGAATACATATACCCCGCGACAAACCATAATTACATGTTGTTCTTTACAGCGAAAGGTCGCTGTTACTGGCTCAAGGTATATGAAATTCCGGAAGGCGCTAAAAATTCGAAAGGACGTGCAATACAGAACCTCTTGAACATAGATCAAGATGATCGTGTAAATGCCTTTATCCGCGTCAAAAACCTTACTGATCCGGAATATAATTCAACGCACAATCTCATCTTTGCAACAAAAAAAGGCGTTATAAAGAAAACGTCCCTTGCAGCTTATTCTCGTCCCCGCACGGATGGCGTGAAGGCTATTATCATACGCGAAGATGACGATGTGATTCAGGTAAGGCTCACAAACGGCAATGCCGAAGTGATTCTTGCCGACCGAGAAGGACGCGCAATCAGGTTCCATGAAAGCAAGGTCCGCGAAATGGGCCGTGTATCAACAGGTGTCAGAGGCATGACTCTTGGAAGCGACAGCGATGAAATAATCGGCATGATCACAATGACCGGCGCTGAGAACGAGTCTGTGATGGTGGTTTCAGAGAACGGTTACGGCAAACGTTCCGCCCTTGATGACTATAGAATAACGAACCGTGGCGGAAAGGGTGTCAAGACTATGTCCATCACCGAAAAGACAGGGCAACTCGTGGCAATAAAGAACGTGACTGATAATAACGACCTGATGATTATCAATCAAAGCGGAATAACACTCCGTCTTCCAGTAGATTCAATCAGGGTCATGGGACGCGCCACACAAGGTGTAAAACTTATAGATCTCGGCAAGAGGGGCGATACAATCGCCTCCGTATGTAAGGTGGATTCGGATCCTGAAAAAGATATTGAAGAAGAGATCGGAGAAGAGAATACTGCCAATAATTCAGAAAATATACAGGAATCTGATAACAATGCCGTTCCCCAAACAGATAACGAGAATTAAATAACGGATTATTAACCCAATCTTCATATATTATGAAAAAAATCTTGACATTCGCGCTTTGTATTGCAGCCGCAGGATCAATCAGCGCACAGAAGCAAGTAGTGGACCAGGCTAATAAGCTTGCAGGAAAAAATGATAAAATTGCTGAAGCCCGTGAACTTATAAAACAAGCTGCAGCAAATCCTGAAACACAAAATGATGCCCGCACATATTTCGTTGCAGGAAAAATTGAGTATGATGCTTTCGACAATTCATTCAAAAAGCAGATGATCAATCCTAAGGACGAAAGTGTAAAACCCCTTGAAATGGGTGAACAACTCCTTAACGGATATGAACATTTTTTAAAGGCGATGTCGCTTGACAGCGTACCTAACGCAAAAGGCGAAATCAAGCCCAAATACTCAAAAGATATTGCATCCAAGATAAATGGCCATTTCAATGACTATTTCAATGCCGGAGGCACATTCTATAATGAGAAAAAATTCTATCCAGAGGCATACGAATCATTCATGATCTATGGAAAGATGCCGTCAAAGTCTTTTGCTTCTAAAGATGTAAAGGCAACTCCCGACTCTGTTGTGAACACTGCATTCTTCAATGCAGGAATCTCCGCATATGCCGGCAATAACCTTGAAGCGGGAGCACAAGCATTCAAACATGCACGTCTTAACAATTCTGACAACTATCAGAACTATGTATACGAGATTGCATGTTGGCAATACCTCGCAGGTCAGGACTCAACCAAAGTTGACACGGCTAAAAAAGAGATCATGGAAATTGCAGAAGCCGGACACAAAAAATTCGGCATTTCTCAGCCCCTGTTCATCAACAACCTTATCAACTCCCTTGTGCTCGACAATCAAATCGACAAGGCTCTCAATGAGGTCAACTCTTTGGTTGCGCAGAATCCTGATAATGCATCGCTCTATGGACTCCGTGGCTATGTGAATGACCGCAAAGGAGACGATAACGCTTCTGTTGAAGACTACAAGAAAGCCGCTTCCCTCCCCAACGTGGACTTTGAAACCTTGAAAAACGCTGCAAAAAAGATTTTCAAAGTAGGTACCCAGAAATGGAACAATATAGAGGGTGCTACTCCCGAGCAGCGTCAGGAAATTAAAAAGGATTATTTCCAGTATGCTAAAGACATAACTGAAAAAGCCAAAGCAATCAATGCAGACGATTCTGACTTGAACTATGTTATCGAGAACATTGACTACGCGCTCGAAACATTCTTCAACTGATCTGAATAAATATTGAAATTACAAAGACGGTGGGCGCATGTGTGCTCACCGTCTTTGTAATTTCAATATAGTTGGATTGTCAGTCAAGTTGATTTTGAATAGTCCTATAATTGTTTTTTTAAACATAATTATAGGTTCAATTAAGAATTATAAGAAAAAAATAGTTAACTTTGCACATTGAAATTTAAAGAAATTACTACTCTCCGTTAAGATAGAAAATCAATGGGACTTTTTTCATTTACACAAGAAATAGCGATGGACTTGGGAACTGCCAACTCCATCATCATTCATAATGACAAAATAGTTGTGGATGAGCCAAGTGTGGTTGCTATAGAAAACAAAACCGACAAGCTTATAGCTGTCGGAACTCCGGCACACATGATGGAAGGTCGTGAATCTCCCGGAATCCGCACGATACGCCCACTCCGTGATGGAGTCATTGCGGATTTTAACGCCGCCGAACAAATGATCCGCGGATTAGTAAAAATGGTCGGTTCAAAACGCAGATGGTTCTCACCTTCATTGAGGATGGTTGTCTGCATTCCTTCCGGTTCAACAGAAGTAGAGATCCGTGCTGTGCGTGATTCAAGCGAACATGCCGGAGGGCGCGACGTTTACATGATCTATGAACCTATGGCTGCAGCCCTCGGCATAGGACTCGACGTCGAAGCTCCGGAAGGAAACATGATCGTTGACATAGGCGGCGGCAGCACTGAGATTGCCGTTATATCGCTCGGAGGTATTGTAAGTAATAAAAGTATACGCATCGCTGGTAATGACCTCACTGCCGACATTCAGGAACACATGGGGCGCGTTCACAACCTCAAGGTTGGAACCAGCATGGCAGAGCAAATAAAAATCAATGTCGGTTCTGCCCTTCCTACATTGGAGAATCCACCGGAACCATTCATCGTAACCGGTCCGAACAGAATGACCTCCCTTCCTATGGAGGTGCCTGTGACGCATGAAGAAATTTCCCATTGCATTGAGAAATCAATCATGAAAATGGAAGCTGCAATTCTTGCGGCACTTGAGCAGACTCCACCGGAGCTTTATGCTGATATTGTAAAGAATGGTATATATCTTGCCGGTGGTGGCGCATTGCTACGTGGTTTGGCAAAAAGATTCACCGATAAGATCCGCATTGAATTTAAAGTGGCGGAAGATCCGTTACACGCAGTGGCAAAAGGAACTGGAGTTGCATTAAAGAATATCAACCGCTTCTCATTCCTTATCCGATAAGGATAATACAAACATTGGTTTCAATCCTGAGGAATGCGTAATCTTCTTAACTTTATAATACGCTATTCCACGTGGTTTGTCTTCACATTCTATGTGCTGATAAGCGTAATCCTGCTTGTGCTGGGGAACAGGTACCGACAATCGGTTTATCTGACCTCAGCCAATGTCATATCGGGAGGTTTATATAATGGAGCTTCTCAAGTTACCGGATATTTTCATCTCAGATCCATCAATGAAAGTCTCCAGGCAAATAATGCAAAATTGCAGAACGAGGTGCTCAATCTAAAAAGTCAACTTGCACAATACAAAGTGCTGCTTTCCGATACAGCCACACCGCTTCCATCCAGAGACCGCTACAATTATATTGCAGCTGCCGTGATCAACAACAATACTCGTCATCCTAAAAATTTCTTCACGATTGACAGAGGCAGTATCGATGGAGTTGAGCGTGGAATGGGAGTAATCGATCACAATGGAGTAGTAGGCATTGTAAACGTAACCGGTCCCCACATGGCTCGCGTTATATCTTTGCTCAACGAGACACAGCACTTCTCTGTAAAACTTAAAGACACAGCCTTCGTCGGGTCACTCAATTGGAAAGGCAAGGACGCATCAATAGCATATGTAGAGGAGATTCCACGACATGTAGAATACAACATTGGAGACACTATAGTAACCAGTGGATATTCCACAACCTTTCCCGAAGGAATACCTATTGGAACAATTTTAAATCGCGTGAAAAGCCATGACGACAGCTTTTTCACTTTCAAAATTAAACTGATGCCTGATTTCAAATCTTTAAGTACGGTCCGTGTAATCAAGGATATATACAAAGAGGAAATAGACTCATTAGCTGATTTTGACAATCTCAAGAAATATTGATATGAGCAAAAGCATATTTCAGAATTTGTTGATTCTTGGATGCCTGATTCTTGTTCAGGTATTGATTTGCAACCATATCGTTCTGTTTAACGTGGCAATGATATTCATTTTCATATATGTCATAATCAACCTGCCTATGGACCTTAATACCGGCTGGTTGCTGACATGGGCATTTATAGGAGGGTTGATTGTAGATATATTTTCTGATACCCTTGGCGTGCACTCGCTTGCATGCACACTGCTGGCTGTAATCAAAAAGCCTGCTTTATATGCTTATATCCCGAAGGATGACCGAACAAAAAATATTGAGCCGTCATTGGCAAGTCTCGGATTCGGAGTCTATGGCAAATACCTTTTCACTATGATTGCATCGTATTGTGTCATGGTTTTTTCTATTGAATATTTCAGTTTCGCAGACATCAAGGAAATAGTAATAATGAGTGCGGCAAGCGCTGTTTTTTCATTTTTGATATTACTGGGGATTGACAGTCTTATAGTTAATAAGCCAAAGTGAGAAAAGATTATAGATTAGAAAAAAGGAAATATGTGATAGGCGGTTTTATCTGCGTTATCGTTGTCATATATTTGATAAGATTGTTTTCACTACAGATAGGTGATGACAAATATAAAGAAAGCGCGGAGAGCAATGCCTTTCTAAAACGCGTAATATATCCGGCAAGGGGGCTTATGTACGACCGTAACGGAAAATTGGTTGTGTTTAACAAACCGGCATATGACGTTATGATCATTCCCAAGGATGTCAAGGATTTTGACACGGTTGCCCTATGCTCTGCACTTGACATTACAAAAGAAGAACTCTTCTTGAAATGGGAAGAGATGAAAAATACCCGTAAAAATCCGGGATATTCGGCATATACCCCACAGAAGCTGATATCGCATTTGTCACAGGAAGATTACGGACGGCTACAGGAAAAACTGTATCTTTTCCCGGGTTTCTTCATACAAAAACGTACCGTAAGGGAATATGCCCTACCTTCCGCTGCAAATATTCTTGGAAACATCAGGGAAGTATCAGCTACCGATATTGAAAAAGACAGATATTATCGTCGTGGCGACTATACCGGTGACCTTGGTGTGGAAAAGAGTTATGAAAAAGCACTCAGAGGAGAGAAAGGGATGGAGATCCTCATGAAAGATGCCTATGGAAGAATAAAAGGGAAATACGAAGACGGCATTCATGACGTTTTTCCAAAATCCGGGCATAACCTCACCCTTTCAATTGACATGGATCTTCAGCAATATGGCGAACAATTAATGAAAGATAAAATTGGAGCTATAGTTGCAATAGAACCTTCAACAGGCGAGATACTTGCCCTCGTTTCATCTCCGACTTATGATCCTTCATTACTCGTTGGAAAAGAACGTGGAAAAAACTATGCCGCACTCGTGCAGGATCATTATAAACCGTTATATGATAGAGCACTACAAGGTGCATATCCTCCCGGTTCTACGTTCAAGCCGACACAAGGACTTATATTTCTTCAAGAGGGTATCGTAAATCTCAGCACAATGTATCCTTGTTATCATGGATATGTTAACGGACTGAAAGTCGGATGTCACGGACATGCTTCCCCGATAGCTTTAAAGCCCGCATTACAGACTTCATGTAATGCCTACTTTTGTTGGGGATTCAAACACATGATCGATAAACGAGGCACTAAACCTGCAGTTCAGTTTGAAAAATGGAAAAACTATCTTGTAGAGATGGGATACGGCTATAGACTTGGGGTCGACCTACCTGCTGAAAGCCGCGGATTCCTCCCCAATGCAGAGTTTTATAGCAAATCTTTCAGAGGACGTAATTGGAGTGGGAACTCAATAATATCAGTTTCAATCGGTCAAGGAGAGGTACTTGCCACTCCCCTTCAGATTGCTAACCTTTGTGCTACAATCGCAAATCGTGGATATTTCTACACGCCACACGTCGTCAAAGAGATAGCAGACAGCGTTATTGACCCCAAATATAAAGAAAAGCATAAACCACATATCAAGAAGCAGTTTTATGAAGACATAGCAGAAGGAATGCGTATGGCTGTTTTAGGAGGAACATGCCGTGGTGCAAACCTTCCGGGTATAGAAGTATGCGGGAAGACTGGGACGGCACAGAATCCACATGGTAAAGACCATTCCGCATTCATTGGATTCGCTCCATACCACAATCCCAAAATTGCAGTTGCCGTTTATGTCGAAAACGCAGGTTTCGGAGCTGCTTACGGAGTGCCTATAGGCAGTCTGATAATTGAGAAATATCTCAATGGCGAGATTTCTCAAGCACGCAAGGGAATTGAAGAAAGAATGATGACATCTAACACAATAGTTTCAAGTGGAGTCAAGAAACATTGATGCCGGAACATCCGTGTTCCGCTCACTCGATTGGGTCACGATTATATTGTATCTCCTTTTGGTAACAATGGGGGCAATAAGTATATATGCAGCAAGTTATGATTTCGATAATGCTTCGTTGTTCGACCTTAAAGAGTTTTCAGGAAAACAAATACTATGGATAGGACTATCCCTTATAGTAGGAGTTGCGATATTGATCCTTGATTATAGGATATATAAGATATATGCCTACCCCATATATGGTATGGTAGCAATGATATTATTGTTGACCATATTTATTGCACCCAATATTAAAGGATCGCACTCATGGCTTGTGCTTGGTCCTGTCAGCCTTCAGCCTGCTGAATTTGGGAAATTTGCTACAGCTCTTGCGCTCGCAAAACTATTTGACTCGTACAACTTCAATCTAAATGCCAAAATAAGCAATTATTTCCGTGCGCTAATAATAATATTCATCCCTATAACACTCATCCTTCTGCAACGCGAGACAGGAAGTGCCCTCGTATACATATCCCTCATATTCGTATTATACAGAGAAGGCATGAGCGGATTGGTGTTATTCTCCATATTATGTGCCATTACATTCTTCGTAGTTGCTGTAAAATTTGTAGAACCGTTGATTTTGGGAATACCGGTTGGCGAGTTTTCAGTATTTATCATGATTCTCCTGATATATTCATTAATGTTGCTTTTCTATTGTCGGGATATCATTATAGCAAGAAATGTAATAATCGGCTTTATTGGCTCTGGCATAATAGTGACAGTATTGTCACTTTGTGGAATCTCAATAAACGGAATTATATTCTTCCTCTCTATCCTTTTGATAGCAATGATATACACAGCATTAGCGATGTTCCGACATAATATATCAAAATTCCTTGTCACAATCGGATTCGCAGCTGTATCGGTAATGTTCCTTTTTTCTGTTAATTACGTATTCGGCAATGTTCTGGAACCCCACCAACAATTGCGTATCAAGGTCGCATTGGGCATTGAAGACAACATCCGGGGGGCAGGATATAATGTTAATCAATCCAAGATTGCCATAGGCTCCGGAGGCGTGGCAGGAAAAGGATTCCTCAATGGAACCCAAACCAAACTGAAATATGTGCCGGAACAGCACACAGACTTCATTTTCTGCACAATTGGAGAAGAAGAAGGATTCATAGGAGCATCAACGGTGCTTGTCCTGTATTTAGCCTTGATTTTGAGATTAATACACGTGGCAGAGCGGCAACGCTCACCATTTGAAAGAGTATATGCATATTGCGTTGTATCAATATTGATATTCCATTTGGCGATAAATGTCGGGATGGTGATAGGATTGTGTCCGGTAATAGGCATTCCGCTACCCTTCTTCAGTTACGGAGGATCTTCCCTATGGGGATTCACAATCCTACTATTCATTTTATTAAGGCTTGATGCCGCAAGAAAAGAAAGACACGATTAAGAAACTATTTAAAAATAAGCAATAACCCCGTCCACAATCTTCACAGTTGCGGACGGGGTTTCCTAACTATAATTTTAGTTGCTTAGTAGCTAAGTAGATGATATGATTAATCATAGATTTAATTTTAACACCTACTAAGAAGCTATTTAGAAGTTGTTTAAAAATAACTTCTTAAAGTCAGGATTAGATGTTGAACAATTCTTAGCTTTAACAACACTCAATGATAAAGCTTCAAAATCATTCAACTTACAAACACTATTTTACCTATAAACATATTTAAAGAGAATCATCATCAAGTTTGTCAGTATCTGCAACAGCAACTTCAGTTTCATACGCATCTGCTTTTACATTCCATAAGACAGCCATTGTCAAAGCCCCGGCAATGGCAACAACTATCATTATCTTGAAAACTCCATCCCATCCTACTGATGGAGTGTCGGCAAGAATACCAAAAACATAACCTGATACAATAGGAGCTATATAACTGACAAAGCCTATTATACCGACAGCAGAGGATGCGCCGCGCCTTGTAACCTGATTAGATGCAATAACACCGATTAGTGCTTGAGGACCATACAAAAAGAAACCTGCACAAATCAAGAATCCACATAATAACAAAGGATCGGTTTGAACAGGGAAAAAGCAAAAGGCGGCTATAAAAAGGACAACACCAAGCATACAGAACACACTTGTGCGCTGACCGCGGCCTTTAAACAACTTATCTGTAATTACACCGGCACTAAGCATGCCAATAATGCCGAAAACCTCGAATATGGCAACAACAGATGCTGCAGCAGTGGGAGTAAGACCCCTATTCTCCTGAAGGAACGTAGGTCCCCAATCAAGGACTGCCATACGAACAACATATACGAAAAAATCAGCCAATGCGAGTATCCAGACAAGCTTACTTTTTATCACGTGCTCCCATATGAATTGTCGATGAGCTTTGCTTTCCTCTTTACTTTTTCCTGATTTAACAGTTCCGGGAAGTTCCGGCAAACCAACAGACTTAGGCGTGTCCCTTAACACTATTATAATAAACACCACACCTATTGCGGCAATAGCAGCCGGAATCCAGAATGTCCACTGCCACGCACCATAATGCTGCAACATCCCGTCAACATAATTCTGCGCGGCAACAGGATCCATTGATGCCGTGACACTCTTCGTATTTTCAATCAAACGCTCCCGGAGTTCAACATTCCCAGTCTGATCAGTACCGAAATGTCCCATTATAAATCCACACAACACAGCGGCAATGAAAGCACCAATGGAATGCGAAGTATTCCATATAGACATTTTTGTTGATAACTCATGTGGCGGAACCCAATGCGTCATCAACCTGTTGCACGGTGGAAATCCACATCCCTGAAAAATATTATTCACAATAAGCAGAATACCGAAAAGCAATATCAAAGCTTTTGTGAACATAGGTCCATAATCTGAACCGACAAAATAAGCGCAAATCATTGCACCGAAACCGAACATCACGTTTACCACAGTGCATACGCTTAGACCTGCAACCATATGCCACCTGCCGTTTACGCGATCTGCAAGAAAGCCGTTAACCAGTTTAGACACGCCATACACTATGCTGACTATTGCAAGTATAGCCCCTAAAGCAGCTTTGGAGATACCATACTCGGCAGTAAGCCCCGGGATAGCAAATGATAGATTCTTACGTACGAAATAGAATACGGCATAGCCGACCATTGTGCCGAAAATCGTTCTCCATTGCCAATATGCGAAAGAATGTTTTGTTTTGTCCATGGATAAATTTCTCTAATAATATGAATCATTATGCGCCTATCTCCCACACTCCATCTTTACCAAAAACACTGTTTACGAGCTCATCATAAAACATACCTCTCTTTGCGAGATCAAGAATATTTATACGCCATCTCATAAGCTGGACAAAATCTGTAATATATCTAAGCTGGCTACGGGAGACACCAATGTCGCGGGGATCGATTGGAGCGCCCACAATACGAAACATCTCTTTCATCTTATCGAAGGAATACACCTGTTTCTGAAGACGTTTTTTCAAGGTTGGCCATGAAGTCTTCACTTTGGTCAATTGTTCGCGAATTGTCTCCTTGTCATTATACTTTTTAGTAATTTCCGTATATCCAAGTTCCGGAACAGCAAAATCCTTAAATAAATCTTTTGCCCTTTCTTGTTCCTCTTCAAGCGAAGGCCAATTCTCAACACATGCATCAACATCAAGTTTTGTGAGATCCATTTTAAAAAGTTCATCAAAGAATGCACATGTTGTCAATGTACCCACTCCTACTTGAAAACCATGCGATTGCGACCTACCGCCAAATGTATGACCGGTCATGTCAAGCCAATGGCTGTAAAGATGTTCCGCACACGATGCCGGACGGCTTGAATGTGCAACCTGCATGGCAATACCGCTAAGAGTCAACCCGGCAAATAATACACCCAATGCTTGTGGTTCTCCGGCGGCTATACCTTCCGGATCTGAAATCATTTCCGGCAGCATCTCGTAAAGCATTTTCCATGCTTCCGGCACAATAGGTTCCGTACCAAACAAGTCTGCTATAATCCATTCCCCTCCCGCAGGTATTTTTGCAGCAAGATCTGCATACCCGGCAGCTGTCATCTCTTTGGGTGCAGAAGCCAGAACATTTGTATCAGCAAGTATCACTTTAGGTGCATGACACTCGATATTCACTTTTGCTCCGTCAACAGTTATAGCACATCCTGATGAAGAATAACCATCAACAGATGCGGCAGTTGCAACAACCATATAAGGGACACCATGCCGGAAAGCAGCGAGTTTGCATAAATCATTGATTACTCCGGATCCGACAGCAACAGGAATAGCTGGAAAATCATCAAGAATCTCCTTGATTTCATCAGAATACTTAGAATCGGCATGAAACTCATCCATTGGAAAAATGAACTTACGACATATTATGCCTGCTTTAGTCATAAATTCCCAGATCTTTTCACCTGCAGCATTCCACGTGTTCTTATCTGCTACAATCAAAGCCTTTTCTCCCGTAAAATTCTCATTGAACAATTTTGGTGCGAGATGCAAAACATTCTCTCCAAACTCAAATACTTTGGTATCACTCGCAAGAGCAAGCGCATCTTTGATACACGCATTAAAATCAATCATTGTACCTTCAGTTTAAATTAGTCAGATATTGGATTAAGAAGCTGTTTATAAGGACAGTTCGATAATAAGTTATAGATTCAAGGACAAGAGGAGTGAGATCTACCGTTCACAAAATATATGTTGCGTACCGATATGGAATGAACAAAGGTAAACATTATATTCCGAATACACAAACTTCATAATCAATTTTTTTCAAACCGAAAGATGAAATCTTCAATGAAAGATTCTGATGAAAGATTCTGATAAGAAGAGCAACGCCCCTTCCCTCACACCCCTTGATGGTGGAGGCTGAAGAGTACACGTGAAAATACAATATTAGGCAAAAATACTTAAAAGAATCCGACAACCGTCAACAATCATGTATATAAAAATAATGATGAAAATAGTATTTATTGAACCAAAAGTGTTATATTTGTAAAGCAAATGTATAAAACCAAAATATCATGGCAAATAAAAGAGATTTCAAAAAATCAGTTGAAGCAATCGGTGCAGCAGTGTGCAATGAGATGATGATTGCATATTATAATATTGAAGACGCTGACAAAAATGCAATTGCATCTTCAATAGAAAAAGTTTTGGCAGCTGTTGTAAAGGCAAAAAACAATTCCAATGTCCTTTTTGACAAAGGAGTGAAAGCATTCAATGATTATGCAGAATATGGAAAAGCCAAAACAAGCTTTTTCAAAGCATTGTTCAATAAAATCCACATTGAGTTTGGAGAAGAAATTAATGAGGCTCTAAAACAGTTCAACAAGGCTATACCTGCAAACGTAAAGGAAGCTAATAAAGTCGTTGCAACAAAATAAAATACACTGATATGAATGTATGGGGGCAAATACTTAAATGGACTGGATGGGAAGTATCCATAACCGCTCCAAGACGTGACAAATGCGTAATCTGTGTCGCTCCCCATACATCCAACTGGGATTTTATTCTCGGACTGGCTGCATATAAGTCATTGGGAAGAAAAGCCAACTTTCTTATGAAAGAATTTTGGTTCTTCTTCCCTTTAAAATATGTCTTTAGATCATTAGGCGGAATACCGGTTCCGGCGAAAAAAACAAATGGAAGTATTACCAACGATGTGATAAAGCTTTTCAACACTGAAAAATATGTCAATCTTGCTGTAACACCGGAAGGAACAAGAAGCAGAAAAGTAGATTGGCGCACCGGCTTTTTATATATATCGTATGGTGCAAAAGTTCCAATACAGTTCGGAATAATTGACTATTCATCAAAAAAAATAATAATACATGATGAATTTATACCAACTGGAGACATTGATAAAGACATGGATTATGTGAAAAACTATTACTCTGATTGTGGCAAAGCTGCTAAATATCCGCAAAAATTTACAACATAACACCATTCCTTTCTTAAACAAACGGCAAAATTACCTTATCCAACAATAACACCATGATTACAAAAGATTTAAACGTCTGCTTATTGCCAATGTCAATAAAATGGGACAATATTGAAGCAAATCATAGCAACCTGTCACAAATATTAAATGAAGTCCATCCGCAGACTGATCTTGTAATAATTCCGGAAACATTCTCAACCGGATTTCCGGTTGGAAAAACACGGGAAGAAATATTGCAACTTATTGAGAGCACAAATAGCCAAACAATAGACATTCTTAAAAAGCTTTCCAACAAACACAACTTTGCCATTGCTGGAAGCTTCATTTGTAAGTCTAATGACCTACTTTCCAATAGAGCATTTTTTGTAGAACCCAATGGAGACATAACATACTCCGACAAGAAACATCTTTTCACAATGGCGGGAGAAGACAAAATATTCACAGCCGGTGAAAAGAAACTGAAAATACGCTATAGAGGATGGAATATAGCAATGGTAATATGCTATGATGTTAGATTCCCTGTATGGTGCAGGAACATTAACAATGAATACGACATTCTCATCATATCCGCCAATTGGCCGGAAGTTCGCATTTCCGCATGGAACAAACTTTTACCTGCAAGAGCCATAGAAAACGAATCCTACATATGTGGAGTGAATTGTAAAGGAACGGATACAAAAGGCTTCACTTACGACGGCTCTTCCATGATAATTGACTATAAAGGCAATGAAATTGGAAAAACCATAACCTTAGACAATAATAATTCTCAGGATAATAATTCTCAGGATAATAATTCACAAGATAGGAATTCACAAGATCTTATCTATGCCACCCTATCGCGAACAAAAATTGACAATTTCAGAGAAAAATTCCCAGCTTGGCGCGATTCAGACCCATTCCGTCTCATATAAGTCATAACCTATAGGCGCGCCATCACCTAATCCCCCATCAACTTTCATCAAAATACCCCAATACCAAAATTCCCCACCCCAATCCTCACTTCCCGTACCGCACCGTCCCACACCCATCCCTCTACCGCCTC
>CASBHZ010000044.1 GCA_949123685.1 uncultured Bacteroidales bacterium
AGAGAATGTAAAAATAACAAATGGATATTGGGATCAGACCCAATCTTTTTCGATGACCGGATTAAAAGCCTCCGCCGTCTATGGAGAAGTGCTTGCTGGAATAAAGGTTAAAATAGTTGGAAATTTCTCCCTTGGCTGGAACGCCCGCTACCACATGAAATTCAAAGTTTCCTCCAAATCCTCCTCCACACCTTGGTTTATCCCGGGCTACGGAGCCACGTCACCCTTCTCATTCTCCCTTTCAGCCATCTGGCGCTTCGGCCAGCAGAAAATAGATCCCGAATCCCTCCCCGACAAGAAAGCCCCCTAATCCCACTTACACCTATCCCAATTACACCCCATTCCTCCTTACCCCACCCCATCCATCCCCATTCCGCCTCATCCCGCCCCACCCCATTACACCCCAAAACATTCTCTCCCCCATTTGTGTTTTAACAAGAAAACACAAATGCGTTGTTATCTATGAAAACACTTAAACCATATCTTATCGCGGCGGCAATGACCACTATAGCCGCCGTTTCGGCACCTCATGCCGACGCTTGTTCACGCGTCTTTTATCAAGGCTCGGATTCACTTTTTGTGATCGGGCGTTCACTTGATTGGAGAACCCCCATACCGACGAACCTCTATATCTACCCGCGCGGCGTGAAGAAAGTAAGCTCTGACCAACCAAAACATTTCTCCTGGACATCAAAATACGGTGCGATATATGCCGCCAGCTATGACGGTGGCATCACTGAAGGCATGAATGAAAAGGGACTTGTAATCAACGGCCTTTTCTGCAAAGGCACCGTATATAATGACGACAAAGCTTCTCAGAAACCGCAAATGTCATTGTCTGTATTCGTTGCGTGGATGCTTGACCAATGTGCCACTACCGACGAAGTGGTCACACTCCTTAAAAGCTCTCAATTCGGAGTGCAAGGAGCCACATTCGACGGCGGCACAGTATCGGCATTACATTGGGGAGTTACAGATAAAACCGGAAAAAGCGTAATCTTCGAATTTGACCGAGGAAACATCAACATTTACGACATGGGTGATTACCGGGCAATGACAAATGATCCCAACTGGCCTCAAATGACTGCAATTATAGACTATTGGAATAAGATCGGAGGCAACAACATGTTGCCGGGCACAGTCTCCAGTCCCGACCGTTGCGTCCGTGCAAACTATTTCGCACATCACGTTAAACAGACCGCAGACCCGGATCTTGCAGTGGCAACGTGTAGAAGCGTATTAGCTAATTCAAGTGTTCCTTATTCCTACGAAATCCAGGACCAACCTGAATTGAGCACCACTCAATGGCGCACATACAGTGTGCCTTACAATCTCCGCTATTATTTCGAGATTGTAACGAATCCAGGTTATTATTACGTAGACCTTAACAAGGTAAACCTGCGCAAAGGCGCTCCGGTTATGAGACTTGACACCTCAAAGACCGCGAGCCTTGTCGGAGATGTCACCCGTCATCTGAAAGTGTCGAAGCCGTTCACCCCTATGTATTAAGAAGCTGTTTAAAAATAAAAATAGGCTCTTGTTTTTGGCTTCAGCTAAAAATTATTATCTTTGGGCATGAAAAAGATATTATTTGCAATTCCGCTGCTTTTAGCTGTCGGCGCTTGCTCCCATAAGACAGAAAAAATGGAATATACTCAGGGTGTGACTCACATCGGGTCTGCCATAGGGTGGAGAGATTCGAAACCGGTCAACGCCATGCCGAAGGCTTCCGCTTTCCGCATGAACGGAGACTATTCAAACAATGTGGCAATCACACTGAATCCTGATGGTTCATTGGCATATTTCCCGGATCCCTCCGACATATCGGCAAATTCATCTCCCTTGGAAATCGGTGACGGCTGGTGGTTGAACCGACAGGGAATATCGGCAAAGTCAGTGTTTACGAAATACACTTTCGCCGAATATTCTAAACTGAAGACCGTACCCTCTATTGCAGAGTTGAAAGCATCTGTGATTCCGGGATCACGTGTTTCAAACATGCGTGAGTTGCCTTTCACAATCTCTGAAGCTCCGCAAAACCTTGATTCCATCCGAGCCTACTTATCTTCGGATAATACCACGGGCGTCTATCTGCAACAGGTCCATAAATAGCAATACCTCAATAATACATTAGCGGGAGCTTCAAATGAAGCTCCCGCTAATGTATTATTATTGATAACCTACTTATCTATCGGATTGTAACTTTCTTTATATTATTTCCGGATCTGATTATATAGATACCGGGATCAAGGGAAGGGAGATTACCATCATTTACCGAACCTACCTTCACCCCTTTTATATCATATATCTCACCTGACACTACATCAGTTGAGATTTCAGTTACCGAGCTGTCACCATTAACGGTCGCCAAGAATGATATCACGCCGTTACTTTCTTTGATGTCTGTCAACTCCACACCTAATGATTTCTTACTCCATGAAACCAAGGCGGGCGTTGTTTTCGAACCAAACGAACGTACATTCTTTGAGCCGGGGAAGGGATCTCCCGTGCGGGTGCTCTCCGGATATTCGTAATATCCCCCATCCACACCTATTGGATAATCCTGGATATTGTCTGCCTCTATGAGATCGACATATTGATGATCTTTGGTGTTGTTGACCTTATTGTTGTAAAACACTTGCTGATCGTAGTCCACATGCCATACAAGCATCCCGTGTCCCGGGATATATTTGTCCCACCCTGTCTGTTGACGGTTCTCGAACAAATAAAACTCATTTTGTTTTTCCGTCTTAACAATGAAAGCCTGATTCGTACTTCCTAAATTTTCAAGATTGCGATTACCCGGAGAGATTGAGACCGGATCCATCCAGCCGAGTGCATAGCGCTCGTATGCTGAATAATTCGGAGGTGTCATACCGTCATTATTATAAGGACCATAATCCATAACCGAAAAGTCCTCCGGCGTGAAAGGCACCTCTCGATAACTTTGGTATTCACCGGTAGAATACAGATCGGGAAGTCCCATCACGTGACTGAACTCATGCACAAAAGTTCCGATTCCGTCCGGACGGTTCGCATAGACATAATTATAACCGTCAGTGCCTATTATCCCGCATGTTTCGTTAGAGCATGCGTAGCGGTCAATATAGACACCGTCAAGTTTCAGGGGCTCTCCACGTGTGTTATTATTCGGGGCGGTTGCCCATGAAATCTCCCAGGAATGCGGCCAGATGGTATCCTCCTGCCCTTTAGTGTCAGCTTCTCCGTAACCGGCATAGAAAACATACACATTGTCTACATACCCGTCACCATTACGGTCATAGTCTTTGAAATTAATCTCTCCATCAAGTGCCTTGCATGCATCTATGATCATCTGATGAGGTTTGGCATCTTCTCCATTTGTGAGATTCCTACCGTAATAACTTACGTTCTGAGGAAGAGTCACCGGACCGAACACATCAAATTCAGGATCGAATTTTCCGTTAGAATTATCAAGAAACCAGTCACGGGCAGAACCGGTACCGCCATATGTATCGAATCCTTCCTTATTCAACATCTCAGTGAAATAGGTGTGCGCATCTATCTTGTTGTATGGAGATTTATTCTTGGAATTGAATTTTATATCCTTAAATTCCGCAAGTATGACAAGCACTTTCTGTTTTCCGGTGCAAGGGAACGAATAATCATAAAGACCAGGACCGCGTGTATTCATAATACTCCCTGCAATGAAAGCGGGAGTTTTGCTTTTTAGTTGGAAACGTCCTGATTCTGCAGCACGGAGAGAAATCGCCTCTATCGCCTTTGCCGTCTCTTCCTTGGAAATATTCTCAAGGAACATATTATCGGAAGCGGAACGCATCTCAGCATTACGCGCAACTATCCTCGAAGCCTCTATGCTTCCATCGGGCTGAGGCACAGCGTAAACATATCCCAGTTTGTCGTCATATTTAAGAAGATAGCCGTCAAGTGTATAGACACTTTTACAAGCGGCATTGCCTCGCTTCACTATAGTGACTGTAGTGCCGTCAGGCTGAGTCACGACCAACGGAATTCTTATCGCCTGTTTTCCCCATGCGCTTCCGGCAGCCAAGGCAATCATCAAGGCAACAAAATATTTTTTGCTAATTAATTTCATCAAAACAACATGTTAAATTTCTCGCGAATTTAACAATTTTTATCTGAACATCCATAGATTATTGTTAGTTTTCAGTTTTCAGTTTTCGGTTTTCGGAAATTAGTTTTCAGTTTTCAGTTTTCGGTTTTCAGAAAAATAGTTTTCGGTTTTCAGCACCATAAGATTCGACCTATAAATTAGCCGCAAATCTCTGAAAACTGAAAACCGAAAACCGAAAAAAATGAGCCGCAAACCTCTGAAAACTGAAAACCGAAAACCGAAAACTAAAAAAACTACAAAACTATCTTCAATGTCTTGACAGCTCCAGAGCGGTAACGCGCTACTGCTATCACGATGCCACTCATGGCATCGTCAACGCGTGCCGACAGGTGTTCTCCGTCTGCCACAGATTCCGCAGCGATCCTCGAGCCACTTATGTCGTAGAGGTCCAGACCGGATACATCTCCGGTAGCGAACACCGTACGGCTACCTCGGTCGAAACTCACCTCCCCTACACCGAGGGCGTCAACTTCCGACACTCCTGACGAAGAAAGACGGAAATAAATATCCGGCGCTCCCTTTATTTCAGCGAAACCGTTGGGTGCCATGGCATATAGCTGAACCCGGTAGAGGTCATATTCCCCGATACCGTCAGTGGAGAGCGTCGACGTGATAGTCGCTGTCTCAGACGCTGCAGCCAGGAACAGATCCGGACCGAACTTCACTGTGGCAAGTACGTTACCCGAGTCAGATGCCGGCGACACCTGCGCCGATATGCCGTAACCGAAATATGCACCAAGGTTCTCTACCACTGCCTTCAGCATGAGTGACGAACCGGCACTCACCTCGTAAACGTTGGGGACAGTCGTGTCTCCCTCCTTGTCGCCGGTCAGTGTTGCATTCTCCGCAACGAACTCGTTTACACCCAATGAAACCGCCGTGTTCACGTACATGCGCACAGACGCATCCCAATCTTGAGGCTCCCCTGTCTCAGCGTCTACAAAGCGCAGTTTATATGATGTTAATCGCGAAGGAGCGGCTACACCCGGCAATATACGGAAAACAGTGGTCAGTTCAACCTGCCTTGATTCACCACCCGAGAGGGAAACCTCGAAGGCATCGCCCTCCATGGCACGCACATCGCCGCTGTATAGACATGGCTTGAGAGTGGCGATTGTCGCTTCCTGCGAGGTGTTCCCCACAGTCACGTTCAGACGGGAGGCGCAGCCGTAATAGAGCTTGCCTACGACTTCGGCACCTGTGACTGCAACCACTGACGGCAATGAAGTGGAAACCTCATACCTGCCCGCTGATTTTGTAATATAGAAAGAGTTTACACATCCCTGCTCCTTGAGAACTGGAAGCCATTGAGCTTCGGGATTGCCATTCTGCTGAGAACTGACCGTAACGCGATAGCTACCGTCGGCAAGACCATCAGGGATATTGAAAGATACCTTACCTTGATAGCCGGCATAAGAAACCTGATAACCGCCGCTTGTCGGTGTGAGTGAAGGTGGCGCAATAGCACCCGACTGGAACTTGACGGCAACACCGCCCTGCGCCCCGGCGAATGCCGGCTCTATGATAACACCGAAATTAACATCTATCTCACGGATGTCTGTGTTCACCCAATAACCCTGCCTACCGCCATAGTCAAGGGTCATGGTGACGGATTTGCCCGAAACGGTGGCGGAAAGATTCCCCAACTGGGTCATCCTTGGAGTGTAGGAATAAGATGCCCCGGGCTGAATACCGATAATTATATCCTGAGCGTAGTTGAAGCCGTCACTTCCGGTGCCGCCACCGATGCCGACAGAGCCGGGATCAAGGGCTGCGAGAAGGAAATAGCCGTCAGACATACCGCCCCATCCCCAGTTAAAATGAAAATAGCCATCACCGGCATAACCGTCGCAGACGAACTCATGACCCACCGAAGAGGAGACTCCGCCATAAAGGACCGGACGACCGGCAGCCATTTCGGCATAAAGCATACCCTCCCATTCGGCAGCGCTGTAATAGTCGCGTTCGCAGTATTCTATGTCGGGATTGTATGAGAAGTTGTTGACAAGCGCCTGCGCCGCGAAACGCGAAAGCGTGCCGGATCCACCCATGGAGTAGTTCATCTTAGTGGAATAGCCACACGCTTTCATCAATGTCGCTACAGCCTTAGCCTGGGTGTCGTCATAGCCTCCCGACTTATAGATGTCAAGCATGTTCTTCCAATCGAATGCAGTCCTGAAGTTCATCGAAGATTCCCCTTGTGCACCGGAAGGAACAGTGATAGACCCGCTACCCGTGCCGCGTTCGGGATAGTTCCAATATTTCATTACCTGAGCCATTGCCGTTGCCACGCATCCTGTGGGATAGTTCCGGCTGTCCTTCGACGGCACCAAGAGGTTGTAAGGCGCGTCCTGATTCCAACGCGTGGACATCAAGGGGGCTACAATCTTGCGATCATTCCTTCCAGACACAGAAGAGACGGCATACGCCGGCAACCCTGCAGACGAGGCATACTCAATCTGACGGGAGTATTCGCCAAGCCAATACTCGAGCTGAGGAGGAAGTGACTTACTGTCAAAGCTGCCGCTCTCGGAATAGCCCAACAACGGAGCCGCGCAATCATCGGCAGACACAACGAGGTAGCCACCCGCATTGCGGTCTGCAAAAATGTATGCAGACGGATTCCCGTTCAATGTCCTAAGGGTGTGGACAACATCCATCCTGTCCAGTCTGCCGGAAACCTTTTTCGGCCCGTTAGCTGATGAGAGCCTGGACAAAGCCTCACCGGGAGTCAATGTTGCGGCATTCAAACCGGACAAGGACAAGGACAAGGACAAGGACAATGCTGTTAAAATAAGATATATCCTTTTCATGGTTATTATTTATATAAAATTATTAAGTAAGTAAGAAAAATTAATGCACATATAAAACGCTGTTATTTGTGAGATGTTTTTGCCGCGTAATGAAGGAGCATATAGGCATATGCGACTGAATTACAAGGTGAAAACAGCCAAAAAGAACAAGTTTTATAGTGCAAGATTTCATTACTTACATATATCGGTTAATTTTTATTACTTACTTATATAATGGCGGGGAACGCGCATACGCACTCCCCGCCACATGATATTATTCCCTGAGAGAACTTAATGTTCCGGGACAAACTACTATTTTCTTGTGAATGTTATATCCGATGCCGTCTCATAGAATCCCATAGCCGATGATAAATCAGGCGTAGCCACATAGAAACCGATCATGTCCTCAGGTGCAAACGTTATAGTTTGTTTATCACGGTCAAATTCTCCCGTAACGATCTTTTTGCTCAAAGTCCATTTTCCGGATGCATTATCTTTACCGATAACCCAAACATAATTGGTATCATCATACCATATTATAGGTTCCGGCAAAACCATTGAAACATAAACCTTATCATTAGCCTCATCTTCTGTAAGATATAGAGACAAGACAGTTGGGTTATTCAGAAGGCCTGCAAGCTCAAGATACCCATTAGCATATTCTGCAGTCCCCTCCGGATATCCGCTGACTGTCACATTATAGGAAGCAGCCGCTCCATTTCCATTCTTGAAATTGAATTTCCATTTGCCCTGAATAAGGTCGTATGGAGGGAAAGCTTCATTATCAAGGACAGTAACAACCGTAGTAGACTGACTCCCCACTGTAGCACCATCACAGGAAACAATACTTACGTTGAATGTCCAGTCACCGGTCTTGTCAAAATCATCAACGAGTCTAACTTCCATTGACACCTGGTTTTCACCGGCTGGTATATTCAGAGTCTCGGAAGTCACTATATAATTACCGCTCCAATTTCCGTCAATATCTTCAAAAGGTTTAACCGGCACATCACCCGTAGCTTCAATTTTAAGACGGACAGTAATCGGACCATTCGCATCCCCCTTTACTATAACAGGAATATTTAGCATGTCCTGAGTCTCAACAGCTGTGATTTCGCTCTGTCCCATCTCTACCGTCACGCCCGACGCGGTATTGAATTCCTCCTTGTCGGAACACGCCGTCAACGACAACGCGCCAAGAAAGAGAGCGAATATTTTAGTATATTTCATATATTTATATGATTTGTAGTTACACAATAGATTAATATCCCGGGTTCTGATGTCCTTTGAGCTGCGGGTTGCTATCCATTTCACCTACAGGAATCGGCAGCACATATCTGTAGTCACCTGCCTGATAAACAGTCTCTACGCTTGAAGGGAGGAGAACAGAGGGAAGATCGCTGAGATATCCGGAATAATTTACAGGACGGGTGAAACCAAGTCCCCAACGGCGGAGGTCACTGATACGGAATCCTTCTCCGATCAACTCCTTGGCTCTCTCCATACGAATCTCATTTATAAGTGTCGTGCCACTCAAACTCTGGTCATTATATCCCTCTATACGCGCCTTGCGGATGGCATTAAGCGCAGCATTCGCTTTGTCGGTTGCATTACCTTTTGCCGCTGCAGCCTCAGCCACAATCAGATACATCTCACTCAGACGGAAAGGTTTTGGCTTATTCTTAAACTCATTGTTTGAGCCGGTGTTGAACACAGGGTTTCCGGGGAATTTAATGAACGACATAGCCATAGTGCCCTGACCTTCGTTCTTCAACTCAAAATAATCAAAGAATGAATAGTTACGCACATCTTCTTCACTATATAGACCAAGCACATCTGATGACGGTACATAATCTATAACGCCTTCTTTATTCGAAAGCCATGCGCTACCCGTGCTCGGCACAGAAGGGCCTTGCTTGGAATCCCCATAAGGAACGAAGATCAGTTCTTTACCCGCATCTGTAACCCACATGTTTAAATACTCATCGTAATCGCTTAATTCGTAAGGTCCGCTGATAACTTTCTCTGCCTTGGCAATCGCTGTATCGTAGTCACCCTTGAGCAATGCGACACGTGCCTGAAGCGCAAGAACAGTATAAGTGCTCAGATATGACGCATTAGACGCAAGGTTTGCGGTAGCACCGTCAACACCTGATTTCTCATAAGCCTCAAGATCACTATACGCCTGCTCGAGATCTCTTTCCACAAGTGCAAAAGTCTCGGCAAGAGTTGAACGACCTTTATACTGAGTGTAATCTCCGGTTGGCTTATATTCCGTTATCAGAGGAACACCCGTGTTAGCGGCGTTTGGATCACCAACATTATAGGAATTACAATAATGATCGGCAAGGAAATAATAGAAGAATGCACGAGCCCAATGAGCCTCTCCGCGATAACGCTGAAGTGAAATCCGCTCTGCATCCGATATACCAGCCGCAGCCATAAGCGATTCTACCTTGGGTAGGAAATAGTTAACATCGGCAATCGAAGAATATGGACCCGACCAGAAACTTGCGAATTCCTGCGTGCTTGAATTAATGTTACCTGCACTGATCGGACCGATACGGTTACCATTGACTACCGTACCGATAAATAGGTCTGCCTGAATATCAGGATAGGCAATGTATCCACCTCCGGTCAGCGAACGTATGCTATTGTAGATGCCGTTTCTGAATTTCATGGCATCCTTCTCTGTCTGGATTGCAGTCTCGTCACTGAGTGTACCGGCCGGCAACTCGTTCATGTCGCACGAGGTAAACAGGGCGCCTGCAATCAATATGCTTAAAAATACTTTTTTCATAATAAATTGTTCTGCAGTGTTTAGAATGTCACCTCAACGCCAAGTTCATACTGACGGGTGTTGGGGTAGGCGAACTGATACATATTTGTCTGAGGTTCCGGATCGTAACCTGTATAGTTTGTCACAGTCCAGAGGTTTCTGCCAGTGAAGTGAAGGGTCACATTCTCAAGTTTGGCTGCCTCCATCCATTTCTTAGGAAGTGAATATGTCAATGTCAAGTTCTTAAGACGCATAAATGATGCATCCTCGATAAGACGGTCGTCAAACTGAATCTGCTCGGAAGGACCGGGATGCATGGTAACGTCACCGGGCTTGGACCATACGTCAAGCATATCCGTAGACTGGTTCACAAGAAGACCCTGAGCGGCATTGTTTAAGAAAAATGCATCATTGTTCATCATATATTTCTTTGCCGCCCATACGAAATCAAGCTGGAGGGCGAGTCCTTTCCAACGGAGGTTAGTGCCGAAGCCACCATTCCATGGTGCATACTGGCTCTTGCCTGTCATCACTGAATTTTGCTCCTCGTTGTAAACCTTGGTCACGTTGTCGTTCTTGTCAAGCCACATCTGCTTGCCGTCACGCGGGTCTACTCCGAGATAACGCACTGCGTAGTATTCACCTGCTGAATGACCTACCTGATATCTAAGACCTGTGGATGCCAAAGTATAATAATCCCTGCCATTGAAGAGCTCGGTGATCTCATTCTTATTGTAGTTGAAGTTGGCACGAACACCCCAATACCAATCTTTCGTGCGGATGATGTCTGCATTGAGTGTAACATCCACACCGGTATTTGTCATTGACCCGATATTGCCGGCACCTGAGCTGAATCCTGTGGTATAACTCCATGGTATGCTCATGAGCATGTCTGTAGTAGTCTTCTTGTAGAAATCAACTTCTCCGGAAAGGATGTTGAACACCCTGAAATGAAGACCTGCGTCAAATGACTTCACTGTCTCCCAAGTCAAGTCAGGATTCGAAGGATTCCAAAGACCCCAGGAAACCTGGTCATCTCCATAACCTTCATCATATGGTTTGACAGAACCGAAATAAAGATAATTATTAATCGAAGAGTTACCTGTAGTTCCGTAGCTTACGCGTGCCTGAAGTTCGTCAAGCCATTCTACCGGCTGTAGGAAAGCTTCTTTTTTTGCGTTCCACATGCCACCGACAGAGAAGAAGTTTGACCAACGGTGACCGGGAGCGAACTTGGAACTGCCGTCACGACGGTAAGTAGCCTCGAAGAAATATCTGTCGCTGAAGTCATAGTTCAGCTTGAAGAAAAGTGAATTGAATGTTTCGTTCACTATTGTCTGTGTAAAATCTGAAGGAGTAACATTTACACCCTGTGTGAGAAGCATTGTGCGCTTATCAGTATACCCACGAACAATAGCACCGAAACCGTTCTCTCTGGAAATTATTGATTCCTGACCGGCAAGAACCGTGAAATTGTGCTGATCGTTGATATTGAAATTATACTCAGCTGTGTTCGTATATGTAAATGAATAATACCTTGAAAAAGTCTGTTGGTTTGCACCCGTATTCATAAAGCCAACAGGCTTTTTAGGATTACCAATAAGGTCTCCCATAGGAGTCACGAATGATTCATAGGGATAAGTCTCCCAATTGATACGCGCGTCATAACCGTCAACCGCCTGCTGTGCACGGATTATCAGTCCATCAATAGGAGTAATCTGTTCAAACATATTAACGTTAGCCGTTACTCTTGACCGATACCTGTTCCATATAGATTTATTGAATTCGGGAGTATAGGGATTATTGACCGAATAATGAAGTGCTTGTGCCTTGTCACCATAAATTATATTACCGTTTTCATCGAAATGATAATAATACGGAGAATCATACGGAAGAGCTATACGGGCAAGCACCATCGGATTACTGATGTCAATACCGTCTGGTGTAGCGGCAGATGAAGTTGAACGATATTTGGTATAACCGAGGTTTGACTGAAGACCTACACGGAACCAGTTGTTAACCTTCACGTTGAGGGCTGCGCGCAATGTCTCGCGACGCATGTTGGAATACTTCGAGATACCATCCTCGTCGAAGTGGTTGAGCGAAACATAATAGTTCAAATTCTCGCTACCTCCGCGAACAGATGCATCAATAGAATAAGTCGGGGCACTGGAGTTAAACAGTTCGTCACGCCAGTTGGTAGAGATACCATACTTATTTACGAGATCGCGGATATTATCGCTGACAGGAGATCCGATACGGTCACGGAATTCGATATACTGTTTGGAATCCATCATCTCCACATTGTCTTCAACCATCTGTGACCATCCGTAATTGGCACGCACCGTCACCTTGGGACGCTCGCCCATGGCACCGCGCTTGGAAGTGATCACGATAACACCGTTCGCTGCTCGCGAACCGTAAACGGCAACAGAAGCTGCATCTTTCAACACGGTTATATTCTGAATGTCGTTCGGGTTGAGAGTAGTGAAGACTGTTGACGACACCGGCGCGCCATCAAGGATGAACAGCGGAGTGTTGCCCGCGTTAAGTGAGTTCACACCACGGATACGGATCGCATTGCTCGGAGCACCGGGATCTCCCGTTCCGGAGAGGATGCTAAGACCGGCAACCTGACCCTGGAGAGCGTCAACGAACGTTGCGGTGGGTATATTTTCAAGCTGCTTCTCGCCGACTACGGCAACGGAACCTACTACAGAACCAAGTTTCTTGGCGGAACCGTAACCGAGAACCACGAGCTCATCAAGATCAGAATCAGAACTTGACAGCTTTACTACCATATCGTTTTGCAGTGTCACTGTCTTGGCTGCATAGCCCACGTAGCTCACTTTAACCTGCTTAACACTTGCAGGAACATTGAGTGTGAACTTGCCGTCCACGTCGGTTGCTACGCCCTGGCCGCCGCCGATGGGCAGGACAGTGGCGCCGATCAGAGGCTCGGACGTTGTCGCGTCGACAACCGTGCCGTGATAGGTGCGCGTCTGTGCCGAAACGGCAAGACCGCTGACTATCAGCGTCATCAAGATTAAAAACAATTTTCTCATACGTAATAATTTAGAGATAAGTTATTATTGTTTGTTGTTAAAAATTCACGAATTGTGTTGATTCAAAGATGATAGTGTTATCTGTTTCTTAGTGTGTATCAAGTGTTTTAGTTAAACAATAAAGTGCCCGCTTTTTCCAAATCCCCGGAAACCGGGAGCACCCCGATGATTTGTTGTGTCTTAATGAAAACAATACTTTTCAATTAGCGCTGATGAGCCTACGGAATTATTGAATCCGGCAGCCCTTTTCTTTTGTCAGTCTCAGAAGCATTTCTGCTTCCGTTTGATTTGTTAAAATTTCTATAACAAACTTAAATTTGCACAAATTTAATATTATCAATCCATATTTCCAAATTTTATTATCCATTTTAACACAATTCCGAGCATTTTCTGTAAAAATATATTAAAAGCGATTTTAATATAGCATTGGTATACTTGCAATCGCGTTTATATCAAATTTGTCTACAAATTCTTTGAAGAATGTGACAAAAAAATCAGCAGACAGAGTAGATTTTATAGCATACACATATAAAAATTAAAAAAAACATGATTATTCTTAAAGAATTGTTTAAAGAAAGACAGCGTTCTGACGGTTATTGCCAGATCGTGATCCGTGTTCACCACAATGGTAAATCAAGGCGTGTCAACACTCCTGTTTACACAGCAGAGTCTTGTTGGGATACCTTGCATTCCCGCATAAACGAACAGGACAATGATTATGAAATTAAAAATGAAATAATAGAATCAATATATCGTCGCATCTCAGGAAAGATACAGGCATTGATCGACCAGATCATTGATGAGAGACTTGACGAAATGATATACGCCTTAAACAATGACATGTCTCCAAACAATGGTATATCGCCGAAAACTAATACTTCCTGTGATATGACCGATTGTGACCCAGAATCGGCACATCTCGAACATGGCATCAATTTTCTTGACCTCATTGCCAGGAAAGCGGCGGCATCGGTGTCTCACAATACGCGCAGGGGATACGAAGGTTTCATGCGCTACGTGGAGAGACGTTTCGGGAAAGAGCTGTTCGCATCTGGGATAAATCAGGATTTTACAAACAGGTTCATATCGGCAATAGATATGGATTATGGCAGCAGTGAATCAATGAGGAGATTTATGATCTCGCGCTATAATGCTGTCGTTAATTTCGGCAAAGATTCGGGATTGCTCGCCAAGCGATTAAAAATAGCGCTTCCACCTTATTATCTGCTCCCTGCCGACCGGAATCTCTCGGGGGAAGAGATATGTAACATATTTTCTGCATTTACGGAGGCAATATATAATGATCCCAAGATTGAAAGCCGCGAAACCGAAGCATTGGGCATTTTCATACTTGACATAGCTTTTCAAGGACTTGCACCGGTGGATTTGGCAAATCTGAGAGTAAAATCCCTGAAGTTTTCAACCATACACGCATTTGAAAAAAATCCAAGGAAATACAGGGACGATGATGAATATCGCCGGATGTATGATTCTCCCGAAAACAGACTTAGGACGGTTACTTTTTCCACTACCAGAAAAAAGACAGGGCGACCGGTGCAGATTGTCGCCTCTACTTTAGGTATAGAATGTTTCATCAGGAAGTTAATGGCTGGCAAAGATGGAGACGATTATCTCTTGTCCTGCTTTGACAAGACAATAACATATTCTGCATCGCAACGCCAAAACCGTCTTGCCAATTATTTCAATATGATGGCTCGAAATCTGAACAAAGGTATTTCAAGACATTATGTCAAACACAATCTTGGCATAAGCAGAAGAGTCACATTTTATTTTGCCCGTCATGCCTTCTGCAATCTTGTTGACGGCATGGATATTCCGCGCCATATAATACAGAATATGGTAGGACACCGCAATTCCGTGCTTGAAACAAGTTACCTGCGTCCTATCACTCCCTGGGAGCAAGCAAAAATTTCCCATACGCTCCTGAGTCGCTACTTCACTTAGAAACACAATCAGATTCTCTTACTTAATAACTTATCTCTAAATTACTAAGTATGAGAAAATTGTTTTTAATCTTGATGACGCTGGTAGCGTGCACATGGAGCCTGTCGGCACAGACGCGCACCTATCACGGCACGGTTGTCGACGGAGCCAACAACGAGCCTCTGATCGGCGCCACGATCATGCCTGTCGGCGGCGGGCAGGGTGTAGCAACCGACGTGGACGGCAAGTTCACACTCAATGTCCCGGCGAATGTGCGTCAGGTGAAAGTCACCTATGTAGGTTACAATTCGCAGACAGTAACCTTGCAGAATAATATGGTGATCCGCCTGCATTCCACATCGTCCGACCTTGACGATCTGGTAGTCGTGGCTTACGGCACCGCCAACAAGGAGTCACTCACCGGTTCCGTAGCCGTCGTGGGCAGCAAAGAAATCGAAGACCGCCCGGTAACATCGGTTACCGCCGCTCTTGAAGGTAACGCCCCCGGTGTGCAGGTAAACAATTCTACAGGGACACCCGGATCAGCACCTTCAATACGTATCCGTGGTTTTAACTCAATCAATGGTGTAAATTCTCCACTCTATGTTGTAGACGGGATTCCTTTTGAAGGTTCTATAAATGACCTAAATCCTGCGGATATCGAGTCAATGTCGGTGCTAAAGGATGCGGCGTCTTCTGCACTTTATGGTAACAGAGGTGCAAACGGCGTTATTCTTATAAATACCAAACGAGCAAAAAATGTTGGTAAGGTTGATGTTACCTTGCAAGTTCGTCAAGGTTTCAATAATAAAGGGCTTCCGTTTTATGACCGTCTTGGCGCCAATGAATGGATGCAGACTGCGTTCAATGCGAATGTCAATGGTGACGCACGCTATTATGAAATCAACGCTCCTCAATTAGGTTATGGCAAAGAGTTTTTTACAGAATATTACCGTCAGCAATTTATTGAAGATTATGCGCTTAACAATATCTACGGCGTTGCAGACAATGCACTTTTCGATGAAAATGGAAAGTTTGTTGGCGGAAATCCACTTCCGGGATATACGGATCTTGATTGGTGGGATGCTATCCATCAGAACGGTCATCGTCAGGAATATATGGTAAATGCGTCCGGCGCTACGGAAAAGTTCAATGTATTCTCCTCCTTTGGTTATCTTAAAGAAAAAGGTTATATAATCGGTACTGATTTTGATCGTTTTACAGGTCGACTCAGTGCAAACTATAATCCGGTAAGCTATCTTAAACTTGGGATCAATCTTGCCGCTACGCAGCAGGAAAGCGAAACCGGTCAGGCAGACGATACCAATTTGAGTGCAATAAACAATCCGTTCCTCACGCAATTCACGGCACCAATATATCCATATTACATGCATGATAGCGAGGGTAACATCATTTATAAAAACGGAGAACCCGTATGGAATACATCCGGTTACAACGAGGGAACAAACGTAGCATGGGAACAGCGTCTAAACAAAAATAACTATTCGAAAACAGCTTTTGATGGTTCTGCATATGTAACAGCCCTTCTGCCTTATGGTTTTGAACTGACTTTGCGAGGTCAAATGTTCCGGACAAAAAACAATATTACTGAGTATAACAATAATATTGTTGGTTCACAAGCCGGTTCCGGTATGTTGACGCGTGAGTTTGACGATTACCGCAGCCACACTTTCATGCAGCAGTTATATTGGGGACATGAATATGGAATGCATCATGTAGATGTTCTTTTGGATCATGAGAACTACCAGTCAACATCAAAATATGACATTTTACGTAAGAGCGGACAGCAGATAGAGAACCATATAGATTTCAATAATTTCTCTACGCTTGACCTCGGTGCATCCGGTTATGGGGAAGTGCGCACTGAATCTTATCTGGGTCGCGCCCGTTATAATTTCAACCAGAAATATTTCGCAGAGGCTTCTGTCCGCCGCGATGGTAGCTCAAGATTCTCTAAAGATAATCGTTGGGGAACATTCTGGAGCGTCGGTGCAAGCTGGATTATAACAAAAGAGAAATTCATGCATTCACTAAACTGGCTGAACTACCTTAAATTGCGTGCTGCTTATGGTTCTGTCGGTAACGACCAGTCAGCTCCGACATATGCTTCCTACGGTTATTACGGATGGAGCAGCTATGCAGGTGGTACTGTTGCTACTCTTATCCCCGGTTACCTTGGCACAAAGTCTCTTAAATGGGAGGCTACCAAAACATTCGACATCGCATTGGAAGGCTCACTTTTTAACGATCGCTTCAATTTCAGCATCGGCTATTTCAATAAGCGTAATACCGATCTGCTTTTCAAACTGACTCTCCCTTCATCAGTCGGGTCTCTGGGCTCAGGAAACAATCCGACTATATGGCAGAATGTCGGAACAATGCAAAACATTGGATGGGAACTTCAATTCGGTGTTGACATCATTCGCAATGCCAACGTAAAATGGGATTTCAGTGTTGACGCAACCTTTATGAAAAACAAAATCATCAAGTTGCCTGACAACAAGAATCTTCCATCACAGAACCTTTTCATAGGCAAGAGTATATATGAACATAAAAACTATACATTCGCGGGAGTTGACCAACTTACAGGTCAGTCAATGTACTTGATAGATCCTCAGTCCCCGGATTTCATGAACTATGATGATAACGGCAGCATGTTCTATGACGAAAACACATTCAATGCATATGTCAACAATGCAAAGGCTGATGCAGCTGCCGGTAGGTCAATTTATTTCGAGCGTGATGGCAAATATTACACAAGTAATACAAGTTATGCTTCGCGTCAGCTTCAGGGAACGGCGCTTCCGACTGTTTATGGTTCATTCAGTACAAATTTCAGCTGGAAGGGCATCAATCTTGGACTCCTCTTCACATATAGTTTAGGAGGTAAGACATATGATTCGAATTACCAGAACCTTATGTCTGCAAGCACTGCTAAAGGCGCACTCCATAAGGATGTATTGAACTCGTGGACAGTGGCACCGGAAGCAATGACGGAAGATTCCCCCAATCGCCTTGATCCAAATGGTATTCCGCAACTCAACACGCAATATTCGACATACAACAATGCTTCAAGTTCTCGCTTCTTGACGAGCAGTAATTACCTTGCCTTAAAGAATCTCAACGTATCTTATGACTTCCCCTCAAAATGGGTAAGAACGATGAAGATGCAGAACCTGAACCTTGGTTTCGCTGTTGATAACCTTTTCATAGTTACACGCCGCAAGGGTATGAATCCTACCTATGGCTTTGCCGGAGGACAGGGCGCATTTTACCTGCCTACACGTACTTTCTCGTTCCAACTCACAGTGAAATTCTAATTAATTACAAAAAGATTTCAATATGAAAAAAACAAATATATTCAAAGGGCTCGCAATGGTTGTGCTCGCGGGAAGTATAGCTTCCTGTTCAGACAACTATTTGACCCTCGAACCTGAAGCATCCATCCAAAACGAAGATGCCACAGGTGATGCCGGAGCACTAAAAGCATCCGTATTCGGTATATGCCAGTCAATGTATAAGCAATATTCCGGACTCTATGATTACAGATGGTTTAACGGGGAGCCTTGGCTGGCGATGTTCTATGGAGATGTTGCGGGACAAGACTATAACTCACTGTTCTGGATGCAAAGTGACCGTGGTGTTACAGACTGGACAAGAATGGGACTTCAGAACAGTACTGCCACATTCGTTGCATGGAGCTATTGCTATGGCATTATAAACCAATGTAACCAGATTATCTCTGCCATTGATGGAAAAATTGCTGCCGATATTGAGATTGATGCAGATTCTATGTTCCGTTATGCTCAGGCAAAGACTATGAGGGCTCATGCTTATACCCGCCTCCTTCAGATTTATGGACCACGGTGGGCAGACAGCCAGAATGGCGCAGTGGAAACAGTTGTACTCCGCACTGCTCCTGCCGATATAAATGGTGACTATGGCGCATCTCTCGCTCCTATGAACGACATCCTAAAACTCATATATGAGGATCTTGGGAATGCATTGGAAATATATGAATCTTGTGGAAAAGGACGCATGAATATATGGGAGCCTGATGCTGATATCGCACGTGGACTTTTTGCTCGCGCCGCACTTTTGAAAGACGACTGGCAGACAGCCCAGATAATGGCTCATGATGCTCGTCAGGGATGGGGAATCATGTCAGCGGACGAATATACAGCGGGATTCGCGGAGCCAACATCAGAATGGATGTGGAGCAACAGTCCTTCACCCGTAGGGATGTATTTCGCCTCCTTCGGTGCTTCATATGCATGTAACGGAGCATATCCGGTACGTTGGGGAACAATCGGTGCCGGCGCAATCAATTATGATCTTTATCGCGAGATGGATCCGAATGATATACGTACCGATCTTTTCTTCACTCCGGACAAAGTTCCTGCCCAATACCAATCTCTGTTCTGGAATTCAACCTATTGCACCTCTTCCACAATGGATATCAACAAGTTTGGTCGCAATGAAAATGGAGAACCTGTGTACGGACCTTTGGCATATTGTCTACAACAGTTGTGTGATTATAATTACAAACGAGCTGGAGCTGCAAAAGGATGGCCATTCCCTTATGCCACACCTGGTAACGGCAATTTCACTTATGGTGTTAATGCCCAATTTGGAACGCAATTCAAATTCTGGGCTGTGGACTATTACGGCTCTTCTTCATTCCCTTTCATGAGGGCATCAGAAATGCTTTTAATAGAGGCTGAGGCTGCATGTCACAATAACGATGAGGCTACAGCAAAGGAATGCCTCTTGGAGCTTAATGAGAAACGTATTGAAGGATATGCTCTTCCTCAGGTTTCAGGAGATGCATTGCTTGAAGAAGTCAAGCTTAATCGCCGTATTGAGCTTTGGGGTGAAGGCTTCAACTGGTTTGACTATAAGCGTTGGAATGAACCGATAGTTCGCCGTGCATGGGAAGTTAACAATCCTGCATCGAATAATATTCCTGCTTCTATGGCAGGGACGTATGATGTCGATAAACAACGTGGATGGCGTTGGGTGATACCATTGGGTGAAACTCAATATAATAGCCATCTTACAAAACTGGGTGAAAATTTGAAATAAAAGATTTGTTAACATACACAGGTGAGGGCGACCGAAAACGGCCGCCCTCTTCTGTAATAAATACCTTATGATATTTTACATGAAAAAAATTGAGTACTTAATAATGCGTATGTTGCTGATTGCATGCATGATGTCGTTCCCAATTGGAATGTTGTCCGCACCAATTACTCCCGAACAGGCTATTGGCAGGCTATCAGGTAAAGGGATTCTACATAAGGCGTCACAATTGAGACGAAATGCGGTCTTGTCACATACTGAATATTCAAAATCAGGTAAAGCATCTGTATATATATTCAATAGCCCTGAAAGTGGATATCTTGTGCTTAGTGCCGATGACACGCTTATACCTCTGTTGGGCTATTCTGAAACCGGAACATTTGACGCTGAGAACATGCCTCCACAAATGCAATGGTGGTTGGATGAATATGCCAGACAAGTAACATATATGTCAGCTCTTGGCGGAACTCCTCCAGATTCCCGCAAAATTACAGGAGAAGCGGTAGGTCCGTTAATGAATACAAAATGGGATCAGGGTGCTCCTTATTGGAATATGTGTCCTATACAAGGTGACAAACATTGTTATACAGGATGTGTGGCTACAGCAATGGCTCAGGTCATGAAATATTTTAATTATCCCGAAAGGGCATCCGGGTATGTGAAATTATACACATCCACAGGAACGTTAAAAATGGACTTGGCCGAAAAACCTCTGCAATGGGACAAAATGCTTGATTCGTATTCAAATGGTTATACCCAGGAAGAGGCAGATGCCGTTGCTTATCTGATGAAAGCATGCGGTTATGCATGCGAAATGAATTATAGCACGGAAGGCTCAGGTGCCAAGTCAATCAAAGCTACGGCTGCAATGGTGGATAATTTCGGTTACAGCAAGGATATTCGTTATTGTCAACGTAGTTTCTATTCTTCAACGCAATGGGAAAAGTTGATTTATGAAACCCTGAAGAATGTAGGACCTGTACTTATGGGCGGTCAATCTCTAAGTGTTGGTCACGAATTCGTGTGTGATGGCTATGACGGAAATGGCTATTTTCATTTTAATTGGGGATGGAGCGGAATGAGCGACGGGTGGTTTCTACTTGATGCTCTGAATCCTGAGTCTCTTGGTGCCGGTGGTGGAACAGGCGGGGGATATAATTTCTCGCAAGATGCAATTATTGGTATTAAAAAACCAGGGATAAACGAAACGATGTCATCGAAAATGTCACAATATGGCTCTTTAACAGCAAAAGTAGCATATGGTGCAATTTCGTTCGGACTTATTGGCGAGACACAGCTGGGATGGTTTAACCTGAATCCATGGTCAGTTACTGTGAAGATGGGAGCAAAGTTTGAGCCGATTGACGGTGTACCTGGCAATACGAGATATGAAGCTTCCTCTATTGAAAATATGAAATTCGCTTCTCTTAGCGGCTTTTCAGAGAATGCAGGACTCAGTACGATCATACCAACAGATTTGGCATCCGGGAAATATAAGGTGACTCTTTGTTCAAGAAATGCATTGGATGAAAACTCGGAATGGGAAGAAGTTGCTTGTGCACCGGATTGTTCAAACTTTGTGATAATAACCAAGAAAACTGATAATAGCTATACTGTTGAATCCAACGATATAAAAATGCTCTCAATCGATAATGCCAAGATTGTAGGACCTTTGTATTTTAATATGGCGGCTAAGTTCTCTATAACCGTCAAGAACGTAACAGATACAGAATTGCGAAGTGTGTATATGCCTGTATTGCTAACAGAGAACGGGACAATCCAGTTTGTATCAGAAGGTGTTGCTATTTCTGCCGGTTCTGGAGAAACAGTCACGAAAGAGTTTATTTGTGATTTCTATTCACAAAATCAGAATAATAACCCTACGACAGACACGGAATATATCCTATCATTATACAATCCGGAAACTCAATTGTTGTATGATTACAGGGGGATAGCTAAAATGTTAACATCTGTTCCAAAATCTGATATAGGAGCTTCGCTGAAAATAATAGGCTCGGAGGAGACTGGTTCGTTTGGCTCTGAAGAGAACGTGAAATATACGTTAGTCTCAGACAAGACATCTATTCCTTTCACATCACTGATAAGGGTAGAAAATGGATTTTTTGCATATCAAACATGTTTGGCTGTAGCACATGCTGGAGAGACAAGTATTTTGGGTATACAATATCTTCCCATTGCCGTGCTTAATTCAGGAGAGGAACAAAAATTCTCAGGAACATTTAATTTTTCTCAAGGTGAGGAAAATAAAGACTATAATTTGATATTGTGTGCAATAAACGGCAATAAGATAATTGGTATTAATAGTGCTAATTTCAGAATTTCAATTTCATCCGAAGTGTCAGAAATAGGTGCATATAGGGATGATATTTTACGTTATGATCGTTCGCTACGTTGCTTCACTGCAACGGATGACGTAGCGGTTATCGAAGTTTACGATCTTAATGGCAATAAAATCGAGACCGTATCGGGGGAATCCCTAAAGATTGGCGGAAATTACAGCGGTGTTGCAATAGCAGTGGCTCGTTACCGCTCCGGTGAGACTCGCACGCTTAAAATAATACTCTAAGTAAACTCTCACTAAATCAAAGGCGGTGTGTCAAATTCAAATCGACACTCCGCCTTTATTCTTAATTCCTTAAAACACCTATCGGAACAACCAGGATGCCGTCAGGTCTCCGGTAAGCGAATTTGCCAACTGCTGTAAGGATCATCATGAAAGCCGGTTTTGGCATTTTTTCGTAATCTATCTTTTTTGATAAATCTTTAAGAGATTCAGCTCCTTCTTCAATTTTCCCTTCTCCTCCAAGTTTAATCTCCACAAGACCATAGTTGCCGTTATGCAAATGAATAACCGCGTCGCATTCCAGTCCGTTTTTATCACGGAAATGATATACATCTCCTTTCAACGATTGTGCATAAATTCTCAAATCCCTAACAGCAAGGGTTTCAAACATAAATCCAAAAAGCTTAAGGTCATTAAGCAAGTCTCCGGGACCTATCGCAAGCGCGGCGGCAGCTATGGAGGGGTCTATAAAATATCGCGTGTCTGATGTACGTATTGCCGTGCGAGATTTTAAATTTGGATTCCAAGCCGGCATGTCTTCAATAACGAACAAATTTCTTAAAGCCCCTAAATATGAATTAACTGTTTTTATGTCTTCAACCGAAGAATTTGAAGATATGTCTTTTAATATCTGCGCAGTGGGTGTCTGTGTGCCTTGAAACCGTGCATAAGAACGCATTATTCTTCTTGCTGTGGCTATATCCCGTGATGTCCCATCAACATTGGAAATATCTACATTTACCAATGCTTCATAATAATCTTCCGCCACATTTAATGAGACGTTCTCCGGTAATTTTATACTTTGCGGCCATCCTCCACGACACACAAGATAAGCAATTCTTGTTAAATCGAGGTCATTTTGACCGAAAACGGGAATTGAATTATCATCAAATAGTTTCTTAAGGCTAACAGTACCGGAGGAATCTCCGGATTCCCATAAACTCATGGGACGCATTTTTATCCATGCAAACCTTCCTGTTCCAGAATGGGATATTTTTGATCGGTCGGCAGGTTTTGCCGATCCCGTAAGGATAAATTCACCGGGAATACCTTTCCTGTCAATTATGTTTCTTACCAAATCCCATAATATGGGTATTTCTTGCCATTCATCTATCAATAATGGAAATTCACCTTCAGACAAAATTTCTGAGTTGTCAGACAAAATCAATTCTAATTGACCCTTTATTATTGGGTCGCTTAAATATAAAGTCCTTTTAGAAAAATTAGCTCCAGTTGTTGACTTTCCGCACCATTTAGGTCCTTCTATCAGTATTGCCCCAATAGATTTTAACCTTTCTTCTATAAATGAGTCAAGTATACGAGGTAAATATTCAGTTAGCATTATTAACAAATTTAAATGCGTAATTATAGACAGAATAATAGTATTGTCAATCTTGGGCAAAGTTATTAATATAAATTGAGTTATGCAAGTCATTCCCATATTCGGCCATTTTTCATTCCCATGTTTGGCCAATTTTTATTCCCATATTCGGCCAATTTTTATTCCCATGTTTGGCAAAACCAGCTCATATGCCAAACCATTATTAAACCATGACAATTTGTATAAAGTGGTTGTCTGTAGTTGTTAGAGATTGGAGAATTTTAACCTCCAACCACTTATAACCACTGAAAAACCACTTCTTATATTTCCCAAAGAAATGGTTGATAATCCTATAAAGTGGTTGTTTATGGTTGTTTGTGGTTGGACAAAGAACCGAGAAGATTTTAACCTCTAACCACTTACAACCACTGAAAAACCACTTTATCTTTAAAAGAAACAATTCAAAACAACACTTTTCCTAAAATTAAATCGAATAAAAACACACTTTTGCCAATTTTTGAGATATTAAAAAATACACTTTTTCAAACTATGGTAATGATTTATCTCTAAATTATTACGTATGAGAAAATTGTTTTTAATCTTGATGACGCTGAT
>CASBHZ010000045.1 GCA_949123685.1 uncultured Bacteroidales bacterium
GTATATGGACTTGACTCAACACTCGATGCAACGACAATTGCCGGTATTGAAACAAATCCAATGGAAAATGGAGAAGCATCTAAAAGTGCAATATATGGAGTTGCTGATTATGCATGGAACCCCACAGCATATAATCCTCTTGATAATTGGACAAGGTCATTCACAGAGATAATGCCCGGTGCCCCTGACGCTTATGGCACTTTCGCAATCCATTCCTGCGACCCTCCCAAAAACTATAGACGCAACGAATCATGGAATATTGAAACATTCAAATATAATAACTACACCACCGAACAATTCCTGAATCTCAGAAATGAGTTCAAGAAGATAAAGGAATCTGCAGATTTAATGTTTTCCCAAGGTGGCAACTTGCCTCTTGTCTTAGAGATTGCTCCATGGCTTATTGAACAATCGAACCTAGGCGAGCGAGGGTTGATGGCACTTGACCTAATTAAAGCATATGAAAGCGGTGACAAACAAAAATTCGAAGAGGCATATCGTCAACTTGATTTAATCAATAACATCCAGAAAACCGGGTATCTTGAACACCGCAGTGGAACACTTAAGCTCCAACCCTTTATTGACAATGTTTTATCAGATCTAAAAAATTATTACGAATCAAAATGAAACTTGAAATCATTGATTTTGGATTAAATAATTATCGTGACATATGGGAAGAACAGAAGCGTCTTTTTAATCTACTGATAAGCTTAAAACGGGAGAAACTGCCTTTGAAAGAAGAATATCTTCTGCTTGGTGAGCATCCTTCAGTATATACTTTAGGATTTCATGGAAATGCCAACAACCTCCTCGCTGACGAAACAAGGTTGAAAAAAATGGGAGCCGAATGTATAAGGATCGAAAGGGGAGGAGACATAACATATCATGGTCCCGGACAGATGATAGCCTATCCCATATTGGATCTTGAGTCACACAATCTTGGTGTCAAAGGTTACATGAACCTTCTTGAAAGCTGCATAATTGAACTGCTTTCTGAATATGGTATAAAAGGAGAAAGGGTTGAAGATGCAATAGGGATATGGATAGGGAAAGGGACACCGTATGAACGTAAGATATGCGCTATGGGTGTGAAATGCACAAGGTTTGTCACCATGCATGGTTTGGCATTGAATGTAACTACAGATCTTTCCGCCTTTTCAGCAATCAATCCATGCGGATTCATTGACAAAGGCGTCACTTCAATGGAAAAAGAGCTCGGCTGGTCTCCCTTGATGCAAGATGTCAAACTTAACTTTATAAAAATATTCAATCGGCTGATTTGCTAACCGACTATAACTAAGAAAGTGATCATTAATGATCACTTTCTTTATGCTTATCTTTGACCAGCCTCGTATTCTTTTTCAAGAAAAGTTTTGACTTCTCGGAAAAGTTTTGACGCGAAAACAAAATCATTTAAAGACTCGCTTTTGCTACGGAAAATGTTCTTGTCATTTCCGGTCCAGTCACAATGACCCTTGTTAATAAAAACTATATGCTCTCCGATGCCGAGGACAGAGTTCATATCGTGAGTATTGATAATTGTGGTTATGCCGTATTCGTGTGTGATGTCGCTAAGCAATTCGTCAATCATGATTGATGTTCGCGGATCAAGTCCCGAATTCGGTTCGTCGCAGAAAAGATACTTCGGGTTCAATGCGATAGCACGCGCAATCGCCACGCGTTTCTGCATACCTCCTGAAATTTCAGACGGGTATTTATCATCAGCTTTATCCAGCCCTACACGTTTAATACAGAAATGCGCCCTCTCAAGTTGCTCAGCCCGAGATAAATTACTAAATAATTTTAGAGGGAACATCACATTGCCGAGCACAGTCTCATTGTCAAAAAGTGCAGAACCCTGAAAAAGCATACCGATTTCGGTGCGCAACTGTCTCTTTTGCTCCAAATCAAGATCTCGGAAACGGCGTCCGTCATAAAGGATCTCACCCTCTTCCGGGGTCAGAAGCCCGATTAGACACTTCATGAACACTGTCTTACCGGAGCCGCTCTGACCTATAATAAGGTTTGTTTTACCGGTGTCAAATTTTGCATTTATATCATAAAGTATCCTTTGACCGTCAAACCATTTTGACACATTCTTCGCTTCGATCATTGTAACAAAAGTTTTGTGAGAACAACATCAGCAAGGAGAATCAATATTGAACTTGAAACAACGGCTCTTGTGCTTGCCTGACCAACTTCAAGAGATCCTCCCTTTACATAAAACCCATAATAAGAAGCCACGGAGGTAATTATGAATGCAAAAAAGATGGTCTTAATAATAGCATACCATATATACCACTCATTGAAAAACGATTGGATTCCAAACACATAGTTCTCCATTGAAATCATATCCGTAAACTGAGCCACCAATGCACCTCCCACAAGGCCCATAAACATCGAGAGAACACACAGCACAGGAACAAACAGAACGAATCCGATTATTTTAGGCAAAACGATAAAGTTTGCGGCATTCAGTCCCATGATTTCCATGGCATCTATCTGCTCCGTCACCCGCATAGTTCCAATCTCAGAAGATATGTTACTTCCAACCTTTCCAGCAAGAATCAGCGACATCATTGTGCAAGAAAACTCCAACAGAAGAATTTCGCGTGTCGCCAGACCTGTTGAATAAGCCGGAATCATAGGAGATACGATATTTATAGTCATCTGGATACATATCACAGCTCCTATGAATATAGATATGATTATAACAAGGGGTATCGAATCCACTCCAAGCTTATTTATTTCAAAAACAAGCTGCTTGAAAAACTCTCTCCATTTCTCCGGCACCCGAAAAACTTGCGTTATAAAGGCACAGTAACGTCCAAATGACTTTATTGATGAAACTATCATGAAACTCTATCATTAATAATGAACATGTTTAAACAAGTTCATTGCTTCAAATTACATAATTCAAATAAGCATCGCCTGCATAAACAACAATAGAAGTGATTTAAACTTTTTACGAAATCTTAAATAAAATGAAAATATGTTTTCTTCATCATCAATCTTCATTAATATTTTGGTATCTTTCCAATATTTCGTCAATCGCATAGCCCGCTATGCTCCTTTCTCAATATTGAAAATATCCCCAAAATCTTAACGAAGCTTAACGATGAAAAAGTTTAAATCACTTCATAATGCTACAATAAGCGCGAGCAAAGTTAATAAAAATCTTTGGAATAACTGACAAAATAGGTTTAAATATCATCGAAATACTTATCTATGAAGTATTTACTATATTGCAACGTATAGTTAATAGTTTTCAATCGGGTCGTTGTTCTATGTTGTTATTTCCACATAGTTACCTTCAGGATCCGCGACAACACTCTCATAATATCCGTCACCCGTTGTTCTCGGTTCGCTCAATATGGTGTAACCATCTGCTCTCAATCGTTCGGTGAGTGTGTCTACCATTTGAGCGTTTCCTACTGCAATGGCAAAATGCGCCAGCCCTTTCAGGTTGCCCCTGCTTGCCGGATTTTGCATATCTGGGATATGCATGAGTTCAATGCGGGTTTTATCCTCTCCAAAAGACAGAAAATAAGATGTGTAGTTTTTGGACAGGTTTGTATATTTGTTGCCACACTTCAAGTTGAAATATTTGGTGTAAAATGCTCTTAGGGTTTCGAGATCATCCGTCCAAATTGCGATATGTTCTATTCTCATGGTCATTCTTTGTTATTAGTTGTTTTCCATACTATTTTCCTTCAGCCACTGAACTCTGCGCAAATCGGGCAGATGCTTGATGGAGAAATTCTCAAACTTGGCTGTGAAGCCGTTTCCGTCAGGACAAGCCCCCATTATTCCCACCATGACCGGACGATTGTCTTGCAGCCAGGCGTTGCGCATCATCGTATACTCCTTGTCATCAAAAGAATAGAAAATTTCCACGGCATCAAGCCGGCGCACCGCCTTTATCCATACGAACGGCACAGGTTTGTCCAAAGGTATGATGCTCCAGTCGCTCGTGTGATGCGTCACGACGGTACTGAGGTTGTATTTGCCGTCCACGAACTCAATCCCTGTCTTGATGTAATTTTCGGGGTCGACGCGAAGCATCAGTCCCGACTGGTCGAAACGTGTCTTGTAGTCGCCGGATATTTTTACCTTGGCTTCAAACTCCCCACCACGCAGGGTATATAGGAACGGGGCGTCGTCGACGGTAAATCCATAATGGGATATGCGCCAGTAGTCGGTTTGGGGAGTGACATTCATCGAAAGAGAGTTGCCCTTGATTTCCCATTGTTCCGGTTCGTTGAACCACTGCATCTTTTCCAATGACTGCGCCATGCAGGCAAATGAAGCGGAAATCACCAATCCGCATAACAATAACTTTTTCATTTCCATGTATTTTATGTAAAATATTATATTTTCCGTATCACCTGGCAAGGATTTCCGACTGCCAACGAACCTTCCGGAATATTTTTGTTCACCACGCTTCCTGCACCGATAACACAGTTGTTACCGATTGTGACTCCGGGCAACACACAGACATGCGCACCGATCCACACGTTATCACCTATGGTAATCGGCCGGGCATATTCCAGTCCCCGATTTCTCTGCTCCACACCGAAGGGGTGACCGGCTGTGTAAAATCCGCAGTTGGGGGCAATGAACACATTGTCGCCGAACTTGACTTTTGCCTCATCCAAGACAACGCAATTCACATTTGCATAAAAATTCTCGCTAATCTCTATGTTATAGCCGTAATCGCAAAAAAACGGTTGTTCTATCATAAAATCACGCCCTGTCTTTCCAAACAGTTTAATTATAATATCGTTCCTGCATTTGGTTTCTGAAGGCAGCAGATGATTATATTCATGGCACAGCAGCTTACATGCTTGCCTTTCGGCTATCAATTCTGCATCGTTGTTGGCATCGTACAATTCGCCTTGACGACATTTTTCTTTCTCACTTATCATAAATAACCACTTATTTCAATTATCTTTGCAAAGGTAAGTTATTGCTATATACTGCGCAATGATTATAAATAACCATTTTATTCCCTTTTATGGATAGTAAAGGCGTACTAAACAAAGAGTTTTCAGCACAGGATTTTACAGAAGAGCAGCCGTATGCGGAGATGCTGGACAGATATAAGGATATGGCGTATAACTATGCACGTATGGAGAATGCGATTGCCGTATTGAGTGATTTGCGCACCAATGTAAGCTACATCTATTACGGCAAGTTCTCACGAATGCTTAAAATCGACAAATATGGTAAAGAGGGTAAGGTCTCTTCCATTTGGGAAGAAGAAATCTTCAAACTCATTCATCCAGACGATTTAGCAAGCAAACACTTACAAGAACTTTGTTTTTTCCATTTTGTCAAACGCCAACCGCAAAAGGAACGTGCCAATTATTATTTAACGAGTAAGATCCGCATGATAAGCAGAACGAATGGTTATATACCTATATTACACCGAACGTTTTACGTTTATGTTCCGGCTAACGATACTTTGTGGCTGGCTTTGTGTCTTTACAGTCCTCTATTGTTTGATATTCCTTCCAAATGTCTGATAATCAATTCCACCAATGGTCAGATGATGGAATTGGATAATCAGAATAACTCCAAAATATTGTCCGACAGAGAAAAACAAGTTCTGAACCTCATCAATAAAGGTTTGTCAAGCAAAGAAATTGCTACTACGCTTTGTATCAGCATAAATACTGTAAGCCGACATAGACAGGGAATTTTAGGTAAATTGCAGGTGAAAAATTCGATAGAGGCATGTCGGATAGCAAAGGATCTGAAGTTGATATGATTTATATTTCTCAAAATCCTTATTATAAATGGATAAGGAAACTATTTCAAAATTACTAAAAAATTTGGAGAGGAAATCGGTTTTTAGTAATTTTGCCTAAAATAGAATAAACATATTTCAATAATGTTGATAATCGGCATAGCAGGAGGGACCGGCTCCGGAAAAACAACGGTAGTGAGAAAAATCATAGAAAGTCTCCCCAAAGATGAAGTTGCGGTTATTCCTCAAGATTGTTATTATAAAGATAATGCGCATATCCCTCTTGAGGAACGCTTGAAAATGAATTATGACGAGCCGGCATCAATCGAATGGTCATTGCTCGTAAAACACCTCGAAGAACTCAAAGCCGGGAAATCTATCGAGATGCCAACTTATGATTTCTTGACATGTTCAAGATTGAGGGAGACCATGCATGTGACTCCGCTTGATGTTGTAGTGGTAGAGGGTATTTTAGTCCTTACAGATAAAGAGCTTCGCGACATGATGGATGTAAAGGTATTTGTGGATGCCGATGCCGATGAGCGTTTGATACGTGTGATCCACCGTGACTGCATTGAACGTGGAAGGACACCACAAATGGTTATAGACCGATATGAAGAGACATTAAAGCCTATGCATGAACTTTATATAGAACCTTCAAAACGCTATGCAGACCTTATTATCCCTCAAGGCGGACATAATAATGTTGCAATCAAGCTCCTTACCGACTATATCCGTTCCCTCCTAAAACCAAGAAATGAACTTTAAAGCAATATTCGATAAAAAACGGTTTACACACAAAACCGACAGCACTCCCTCTCATCTTACACAAGAAGAGAGTAAAGAGCTTGAAGGATGTCAGGCAGAAACACACGCAGCTATTGCCTGCGACATATCTGAGACTGCCGACATGCTACAAAAAGGTGTGCTAAGAACTGAGAATCTTGTAAAAAAATATGGAAAACGCACAGTCGCTAATAAGGTTTCCATAGATGTGACTCAAGGGGAAATAGTAGGATTGCTCGGTCCAAACGGTGCCGGCAAAACCACTACATTCTATATGACTGTTGGGCTTATCAAGCCCAATGAGGGTAAAGTCTTTCTTGATAATCATGATATAACCGAATATCCTGTTTACAAACGGGCACAATTCGGAATCGGATACTTGCCTCAAGAGGCTTCTGTGTTCAGGACTCTTTCCGTTGAGAATAACATCAAGTCTATTCTTGAGATGACAAACACATCCAAAGAATATCAGAAAGAAAAACTTGAATCTCTCATAAAAGAGTTTTCTCTTGAAAAAGTAAGACATAACCTTGGTAACAACCTTTCCGGAGGTGAACGGCGAAGAACCGAGATTGCAAGATGTTTGGCAATCAACCCTAAATTTATAATGCTTGACGAACCGTTTGCGGCAGTTGACCCGATCGCCGTAGAAGATATACAAGAGGTGGTGTATCATCTCAAAGAACGTAATATCGGAATATTGATAACTGACCATAAGGCAGATTCCATTCTTGGAATTACAGACCGCGCCTATTTATTATTCGAAGGCAAAGTACTATTTCAAGGCTCCAGTGAAGAATTAGCTGCAAATCCGATAGTAAGAGAGAAGTATCTTGGTCGAGACTTTATATTCACACGTAAGAAATTCGACTGATGTCATCAATATCTCCATCAAAAGAAAATAACGGAGGGATCAACGCCCCTTTGTTATCTCGCTTTTGCATTTTTGCAGCCATATTTTTCATATCATTCATTCTGGTGTCATTTCTGAATGGTGTTTTAAATGCAATGCCAATGGATGAACGCGTCAGAATCCTCTGTGTGTCATCGGCACAGTGTGTATTGGTATTTATGGCGGCACCTGTTTTAACCGCACGTCTTGAATCAAAGAATCCATTAGCAACACTCTCACTTAATAAAACTCCTTATTGGTTAAATGTTACATGCATAATGGCATGTTACATAACAGGCATATCCTTCCTAAACCAGATTATCTATTGGAATGATGCTTTGACACTGCCAGACAACTGGAATGCATTAGAACAAACCATGCGTTCATGGGAAGAGAATAGCCGTGAATTGACAAACGTCCTTCTGTCAACCACATCCATTGGCGGTCTTATATCCGGAGTGCTCATTATAGGATGTCTCACAGGATTATCGGAAGAATTGTTTTTTAGAGGTGGCATACAGCGGATGCTATGCGAGGTCATGTCAAAACATGCAGCCGTATGGGTAGCAGCATTTATATTCAGTGCAATGCACTTCCAGTTTTTCGGCTTCGTTCCCCGTTTATTGTTAGGAGCATTTTTCGGATACCTATATATTTGGAGCGGCTCAATATGGACAGCAGTTATTGCACATACAATCAATAACAGCATGGTCGTTGTTTTCTCTTGGCTTAAAGAAAGGGGAGACCTTTCTTTAGATTTTGAGTTTATAGGCGTGACCCGATCCGGAATGCCCTGGGCGGCAATAATAAGCGCCTTAGCATTATCATTGTTTTTGATTAAATGCCATAGCTGGTTCCTGCCAAGAAAAAATAAGTAAAACAGCTTTTAAACAACTTCTAACAATCCCCATATAATGGCAAATCCTACTTTCAGAGATTTAATCACATCAATAAACAAAGGCAACTTCGCTCCGGTATATTTGCTAATGGGAGAAGAAGATTTCTATATAGACCGTATCGTAGAAGCTATTGAATCCAAAGCAATAGAAGAAGAGGATAAAGACTTCAATTTAAACGTTTACTATGGAGTAGACGCCGATATGGAAAATGTTGTAGCCGCTTGCCAGCAACTGCCCGTAATGGCACCCCGGCGGCTTGTGATACTCAAAGAAGCTCAATCAAAGCAACAGGCTAAACAGGCTTTGGAGAAATTGGCTCTGTATGTGGGCAGACCAAATACATCCACCGTTTTTGTTGTTGCATTTAAGGGTGACAATCTTAATGCAACTTCCTCATTGATGAAAAATGCTGCCAAAGGGGGCGCAATTATTTTTAAAAGTGAGCGCGTCAAAGATTATCAACTGCCTTCACACCTTCGCGATTATTGTGCAACCCATAAATGCAGCATAGATGATAAAGCGTCAGAAATGCTGTGCGAATATATCGGAGGCCCCCTCACCAAGCTTTTTGGGGAAGTAAATAAGCTGATTCAGATTAAAGGCGGACAAGGGCAACGGATCACCGCTGAAGATATCGAGCGTAACATTGGCATTTCAAAAGATTTCAACAACTTTGAACTTACATCAGCCATAGCCAACAAAAACTATCCCAAAGCCGTTCAGATAGTGAAATATTTTGAATCTAACCCCAAAACTAATCCGACAGTAATGACAACATCAACGTTGTTCAATTTCTTCAGCAAACTGGTGATAGCGCATTACTTGCAGGATAAATCGGAAGCTTCCATCAAGACTGCCTTAGGAATCAGATTTCAGAACCAGCTAAATGAAATAAAGACCGGCATGCGGAACTATAACCCCTATAAAGCTGTGAATGCTATTCACGCTTTGCGCGAATTTGATGTTAAAAGCAAGGGGGTCAACTCATTCCAAAACGAATATGATCTGCTAACAGAATTGGTATTTAAAATATTCACGCTTTAAAAAGCATCCTGTTCACAATCACCTACTTATAACAGAATTAAAATGATATTTTATTTTTCGGGGACCGGCAACTCACGGTATGTAGCTGAATATATCGCAAAAGAAACAGGGGATTTAACAGTAAATATCTGTAACGCTAACCTTGAAAAAATTGACATATCAGAAGACATCAAGAATTGCAGGAGTATAGGCTTTGTATTCCCAGTATATTCGTGGGGAGTTCCACCCATAGTTTCAGATTTTGTTAGAACACTGCCGGAACATATTATAACATCAATCTTAGGAAATAATATTGACATATGGATGACGGCAACATGCGGTGACGAAACAGGAAATGCACACAAAATGTTTAAAAGCGTTCTTAAAAAAAGAAATCTCATATTGAAGGGAGTCTGGAGCGTCATCATGCCAAATACATATGTACTGTTGCCTGGATTCGATATTGATTCAGAAACAGTAAGAAAAGAAAAAATTAACAATGCTCCGACAGCAATAATAAAGATTGCCAATAAAATCAGATGCAAGGATTGGGATGAAGACGTTACGATCGGATCTTATCCTGTCGTAAAGACAAAACTTATCTATCCATTATTCAAGCGATGGGGTATTTCCCCACGGAAATGGAAAGCGAACAACCGCTGTATAGGATGCGCTTCATGTTCAAAAGCATGTCCGGTAAATAACATCAAGATGAGTGACTCTAAACCTCAATGGGGAACAGTATGCACATCGTGCATGACGTGTTACCATGTATGCCCCGAACATGCTGTGGAATATGGTCATGTCACCCGCAATAAAGGACAATATCCTCCCGATAAACATCCAAAAATTTAGAAGCTATTTACGCCAGAAAGTTGGAGTAAATAGAAGAAGGATAGTAAAGATTTCCAAACGGCCAATAAGCATGATAAGGGATAGAAGCCATTTAGCGGCATCCGGTATTAACGCATAATTTTCGGAGAAACCGGTTACCTCAGTTCCAAGACCGGTATTTGAAATTGCGGATAATGAACAAAAAAAGGCATCAGACAGGGGCAATCCCATAAGACTGATTATTAGTCCGCCCGAACAAATAACAAAAGCATAAAGGAACAAGAATGCCAATGTTTTCTGAACCACCGCATTCGAAGTGCCTTTACCATTAATCGTCACAGTGGTAACCGTGGATGGATGCATCATTTTATAGAATTCATTTTTTATGAATTTAAAAAGCACAACAAACCTGTCCACTTTAGCACCTCCGGATGTGCTTCCTGCACATGAACCCATTACCATCATGACCAATAACAATACTGTCGATATCGATCCCCAATCATTAAAATCAGGTTCGGTTATACCGGTGGACGACAATATAGATATTGTCTGAAACAGAGGGTCAAGAGTCAGATACTCCCATTTTGTTCCCAACCCTTCTATAAGGATATTTATTACAAACCCTATATAACAAGCCACAATAATCCAAAGGTAACATTTAAATGCCGTGTTCTTTAAAGGATTTCCTCCTCTTCCTGTTATAAGATTAAACAGCAAAGAGAAATTCACACCCCCTAAAAACATAAATACACACATAACCACCTTTATATATACCGAATCCCACTGAGCTATACTCATGTCTGAAGTTGAGAAACCACCGGTAGACATTGTGGAAAGTCCATGACAGAACGCATCAAAAATATCCATGTCTGAAAAAGACAACAATACGATCAGAAGGACAGTCAATAGTATATACACGCCCCATAACCCCTTAGCCGTGAAGCTGACGCGAGGGCGAAGCTTATCATGGGTTATTCCTGTAACCTCAGCATTAAATAGCTGTATTCCCCCGGAATAATTAAGCATGGGAACAACAGCAAGTGTGAACAAAATGATTCCAAGACCTCCGATCCATTGCACCACACACCTCCATGCAAGAATAGATTTAGGCACACCTACAAGAGTGTTAAGCACAGATGCTCCGGTAGTGGTGAATCCGCTCATCGTTTCAAAAAAAGCATCAGATATAGTCTTGTGCGTGCCCGTAAACAAAAAAGGCAACATGCCAAAAAGCGATAATATAACCCATGTAAGACCAGTAAGCAATATGGCTTCCCTTTTGCCCATGTCTTTAGAGCGTGGACGAAGCATCGTCATCCCGGCTCCACATGCTCCGGAGACGCCAGCACAAATGAGAAAATCCCAAAGAGCAGATTCCTTATATAATAAAGCTATAATACAAGGAATGAGCATAAACAATGCTTCAATCACCAAGAGATAGCCGATAACCCTCAATAGCATCAGAAGGTTAATATAATATCTATGCTTTTTATATGAGAACATGAAATATCAATTAAACCACTTTTCTATCTTGTGGATCGTTCCGGAAAGGCAGAAAACAACTACGAAATCGCCCTCTTGAATATGAGTATTACCATTAATAAGCTGGATATCGTCACCACGTACCAATGCCGCCAAAGTCATACCAAACGGTAATTTAAGATCTTTTACAGGTGATTTCGTTATTTTAGCATTCCGCCTCACGTAAATCTCAGCAACCTCCGCATCTGCAAGTGCAAGAAACTTTGAATTGCTTTCATCCGCGTCCAGAAGAATCTTGAATATATGGCTCGATGCAAAAAGTTTCTTATTTATTGTTGTTCCGATATTCAGATTTTCAGCTTGACTCAGAAATTGGAGATTCTCGACATCCGCAATCGTTTTAGGCACGCCGAACTCTTTGGCAGTCAGACATGACAATATGTTGGTTTCTGAAGAATCCGTCAGAGCAAGGAATGCGTCGTACTGATATATGTTGTTCTCCCTTAGCACTTCAATATCAAGGGCATCACCATAAACAATCTCACAATTAGGAAGCATCGTTGCCATGGCTTCACAATTCTCCCTGTCATTATCAATGATCTTTATATGAAACTCTTCACTATATAATTTTGCGAATCGTTGGGCTATGCGACTTCCTCCCACTATCAACGCTTTCTTTATCACCTTCTTCTTTTTACCGCATATTTCCATTACTTCCTGAATAAACGGGGGAGTGGTAATGAAATATACAATATCATCGCGCCTTATTTCATCATTACCATTCGGTATAATGGTTTCATTATTCCTTTTTATTGCGGCAACATGGAAATCATGGGTCTTTACCGGCAAATCCCTTAATTTGCAATTAATAAGAGGTGAATCGCCATGTAATTTTACACCAATCAGCAAGAGTCCTCCATTATGAAGCTCCCCCCAATATCTTGCCCAATTATGATACAAGGCGACAGCAATTTCTTGCGCTGCGATATTCTCCGGATATATTAAGAAATCAACCCCCATGTCTTTAAGAATCGATCCATTCTCAGAAATCAAGAACTCGCTATTGTCAATTCTTGCAACAGTTTTTTTAGCTCCTAACCGCTTGGCGATTGCACAACTCGTAATATTGCGGGTCTCATAGGGTGTAACAGCTATATATAGATCCGCATTCGAAACACCCACATACCGGAGCGTTTTAAATGATGACGTGGAGCCATTCCAAGTCATTAGATTATAGTTGGAATCTATCACGTCGAGACGTGACTGGTCATTATCAATCAAGATAATATCTTGATCTTCATTTGAAAGCATCTTTGCAAGATGAGTCCCGACCTCCCCGGCACCAGCTATAACAATTTTCATTTGATTTGTATTCTTAAACTCCTGCCTTAAGACCGGAATGAATTTTCTTTACAGTCTTTACAGTCTCTACAATTCCATTGACATCAAATCCGCAACGGGCATGAAGCTGTTCAACCTTGGCATGCGATACCCATTCATCAGCAACGCCCAATCTCTCAATCCTCAGATTATGACCATTAGTATTTAACCAATCTGAAACAGCTGTTCCAAAACCGCCATCGCGCACTCCGTCTTCTACGGTCACAATTGCTTCATAATTTTCCGCAACATTTTGAAGGATCTCTTCATCAAGCGGTTTAATCCAGATCATATCATATACATCTGCATATATTCCATCTTGCTCAAGAACTTCGGCAGCCACAACGGCATCAAAACCAACCGGACCAACAGACAATATAGCAATTTGGGCATTCTCATTCCTATGAATCATATTGCCCTTTCCAACTTTCATTTCCTTAAAACCATTACAACAGACAGATCCTTTCGCTTTTCCGCGCGGATATCTGATAGCCATAGGCGATGCCATCTTCTCAGCAGTTTTCATCAAGCCTCTAAGGGAATCTATATCCATTGGAGATGCAATACTGATGCCAGGAATCACACGGAGGTAGGAGAGATCAAACAACCCATGATGCGTCACGCCGTCTTCCCCGACAAGTCCGGCCCTGTCTATACAGAACACTACAGGCAGACCTTGTATCGCAACATCATGTATTATATTATCAAATCCACGTTGTAGAAAAGACGAGTATATCGCGACAAACGGTTTCTTGCCGGCTGCGGCAAGACCTCCTGCAAAAGTGACTGCATGACCTTCAGAAATACCTACATCAAATGTGCGGGATGGAAATTTGTCCATCATCTTACACATAGATGTTCCGGAAAGCATTGCCGCCGTTATTCCCACGATCTTATCATTACTTTCAGCCAATTCTACAAGTGTGTCTCCAAAAACTTCCTGCCACAATGGAGATGAAGGAGACGAAGGGGACAACTTCGCTCCGGTTTCCGGATCAAAACTTCCTGGAGCATGCCAAGCCTGAGGATTCTCCTCCGCAACTTTATAACCTTTTCCCTTTACAGTGCGAAGATGAAGAATCCTCGGTCCCTTCATATCTTTAATGTCAGAAAGAACTTTTACAACCTTATTGACATCATTACCGTCAAAAGGACCGAAATATCTTATATTCAATCCCTCGAAAATATTCTGCTGCGCGGATATCAATGATTTCACAGCATTATTGAACCTCAATAACAAACCCTTTCTCTTATCATTGATCAATCCCCATTTCTTGAACAAACTGTAGATCCTGAATCTAAGTTTATTATAAGACGCAGAAGTCGTCATGTCCGAAAGATAACGATGCATCGCACCTACCGGATTATCAATTGACATGTCATTGTCATTTAGAATTATCAGTAGGTTATTAGGACTATTGGAAGCATTATTAAGACCCTCGAATGCAAGACCGTTGCTTATTGAAGCATCTCCGACCACTGCAATAGTCTTGCGGTCTTCTTCTCCTTCCGTGTTCAGGTCGGCGATAGCCATGCCAAGAGCAGCAGAAATGGAATTTCCGGCATGTCCGCAAACAAATGTGTCATATGCGCTCTCTGCAGGGAAAGGGAAACCACTGATGCCTCCGGAAGTGCGCTGATTCGGAAATAGTTCACGACGCCCTGTAAGCAACTTATGGGCATATGCCTGATGCCCCACATCCCACACAATTCGGTCACGAGGCGTATCATATACATAATGAAGCGCCACAATAATCTCAACAGCACCCATGCTTGAGCCGAAATGTCCGGGATTATGAGAGAGATTTTTAATCATGTATTCCCTTATCTCGGTGCAAAGCTGCGGAAGCTGTTCGGGGTTTAGGTTCCTGAGTTGTTCCGGATTGTCTATGTTATTGAGTAAATTCATTGTTTGCCAAAATACTTTTTATATAACGGCACAAAAATGATGATTCCGGTCATTGCCGAAATAAGGAGATTCTTCAAATTCACGCCTCCTGACGACAACAACATCCATACAAGCCATATCCAAATTATGACCAGTATGACAATTCCTATGACTTTAGATATGCCCATTGAACTGCGAATTTAACAAAAATTCCGCAAATTCCTCTAATGGCTCAATATTTTATACTTATCATTATGTCAAATCAGATATAATAACTAATTTTGCAACCGCAAGTTATGAACCTTACAAATATCATAAAAAATTTAACACTGTCAACGGGAGTTTTAACAATCCTTCCGTGTTTTGCCCTATTTACCACTTTGTCATGCCAACGCCAAAGTGACTATTCGAATGCCAATATGGCAACAATCGAACTGGCAGACACTCCCAATATAGAAATTGACACTGTTGAAGAACCGGAAGTCCCACAGATAACGGTGAACAGTGAAAAGCCGGAAGAACTAATGGACTTTATGCGAAACACTGGCAACTGGGATAATTATCGTGAAGGGATATTGCCATCAATGCTTGAAAAATCTCCTAAGTACGTTAAAAAACTTCTGAACAATAGTTTTTCAGGTTTTATAGCGGTTGACAAAAGCCGAATGAAAGTCATATTATTTGACAGATATGGAGTTGCGCAAAAAACTTATGGCATGGCATGCGCAAAGAACTTCGGGACAAAACATGAAAAAGGAGACTCTCGCACTCCCGAAGGGTTCTTTTCAGTCGAAGGCATATACGACAGCACGGAATGGCTCTTTACTGATGATAATGGTGTGACTTCTAAAAAGAAAGGACAATTCGGTCCACGCTTTATCCGTTTAAGGATTCCGGGCACATCGCAAATAGGAATACACGGAACGTGCGCTCCATGGAGCATTGGCTCACGTGCAAGTCACGGATGCATAAGAATAAAAAACGAAAACATACTTGAACTTGTCGAACTTGTTGAAATCGGAATGCCAGTCATCATTGTTCCCGGGCGTAAAGATATTATACGGAACATGATTGAGGGCGTAGACATCCCGTGGGTGCCAACCTCAAAATCAGCCAAAGAACCTAAAATAAAACCGGAAGAAGTGAAAGTTCCGGAACTGCCGGCAGACACAATATGCATTAAAGATTCAATACAGACTCCAATAGTAGACACAGACTCCATTAAAATATCGGAACCGACATCAGAACCGGACGATGAAATTTCCATTGAAATTTCCACTCTTAAAAATTGACAAATAGGGTAATTATTGAGGAAATTTCATTAATTTTGTAGTTGGAAGCGCAAATTGCATCCATTCAATGAATGAACAATTACGAAAGCTACACTCCACATATAGACACTAATGATGAACCTCCTATCATAACAACATCCGGTTCTGCAGAACAGCAAGACAAAAAAAAACAGAACCAGACAAGCAGGAGAAATACTTCTAAAAATAAGCAGTCAAAAGGCAAAAACGTCACAAACAAGGCTGAAAAATCAATAATAGAACGGATTAAAACATTCGTTACATCTCCGGCATTGCGTCAAATTACCGGAATTTTCCTTGGATGTCTTGCCGTTTATCTCCTTATTTCATTCCTTTCGTATTTTACGGCATGTATAAAAGATCAGGCTGTGATCAACAGCACTCCGGTAGGAGGCGCAGCCCGGATTGCAAACCATGGAGGGGAAGGGGGAGCACGCCTTTCGGAATTTCTTATCAACAGAAGTTTCGGAATAGGCTCATTCGTCATAATCGTATGGCTGACAGCAATGAGCATGAAACTACTTATCGGACGGCCACATTTTAAAAGCGTCAACTTCACAATCAAGTGTTTCGTCGCATTGATCACTGTGTCACTGATTGTAGGAATCTCAAGCGTTATAACAAATACATATGTAAACTGGGGAGGATATCATGCACATTATGTATATGAATTTATAAATAGCTTCCTTGGATATGGTTCATATATACTATGCTTCTTCATGGTGGCATTGTTCGTGTTGATTTGCCTTAACGATCTTGTGACATGGATAAGGAAGAAATATAATGAACAAATTGAAAGAAGGAGACTGGCGGCTGAAGAGAAGGCTGCACGTCTCGCTCGTGAAGAGGCATTATTACGCGATGAGCAGGCAGAACACTTCGACGATATAAAAGCCGGTGAAAGCGTAACTCTCATGGGTTCTGAAACCAATGATATTCCTGAAAACGACACCCAAATGTCGTTTTCCGATACATATGTCCTTGATGAAGACCGTCATCTCAGTGACACTGTCAGTGATGAAACGGATATGAATATCACCGAAGAAGCTCCCGTTGCCAATATTGAAGAGAAAGCTGAAACTTATGACATCAAAGAGAGCAGGGAGATAACAGAAGAGACAGGCGAGATATCCAAAGAGAATGAAGAAGAAGTTACATCCATGGTTGTCAATGTTAATCAGATAGACCAGGATGGCAAACGTCATTATAAATCTCAACTTGATTTCGAAGCTGAACATAAATATAAATTCCCTCCTTTTGATCTCATGCGCGAAGGAATCACCAAGATAAGTGTAGACGCAAATGAGCAAATGGAGAATAAAGAAAAAATTCAAAAGACACTCCTTGATTTTGGAATACCTATAACAAAGATTGAGGCAACTGTTGGTCCGACAGTAACATTATATGAGATAGTGCCCGACAAAGGGGTGAAAATTGCCAAAATCAGAAGTCTTGTTGATGACATCGCCTTGAGTTTGTCGGCAATTGGAGTCCGCATTATCGCTCCAATTCCCGGTAAGGGCACAGTCGGTATAGAAGTTGCAAATAAAGATCCACTCACAGTATCCATGCAAACTGTGATCAGATCAAAAAAATATCAGGAGAGTAAATACAATCTACCTATTGCCCTCGGATCTACAATATCAAACGAAGTCTACATCGCAGATTTGGCTAAAATGCCACACCTTCTTGTTGCAGGTGCTACAGGACAGGGTAAATCCGTGGGACTCAATGCAATAATAACATCATTGTTATATTGCAAAAGTCCGTCTCAACTTAAGTTCGTCATGGTTGACCCTAAACAAGTGGAGTTCAGCCTATATAACAAGCTTAAGAACCATTATTTAGCGGTTATCCCCGAAGATCTTGATTCGGAAGAACCGGTTATAACAGACATGCAGAAGGTTGAGGCTACCCTTAATTCTCTGTGTATTGAAATGGACAACAGATACACCCTCCTGAAGAATGCACATGTAAGAAATCTTGAAGAATATAACGGAAAGATAAAAGAGGGCAAACTAAACCCTGCAGAGGGGCACAGGTTCTTGCCATATATAGTTGTTGTCGTTGACGAGTTTGGAGACTTGATAATGGTGTCAGGTAAAAACGTTGAAATGCCGATTGCTCGTCTTGCACAAAAGGCGAGGGCAGTAGGAATGCACGTCATAATCGCTACCCAACGCCCTTCAACTAATGTCATTACCGGTATTATTAAAGCAAATTTCCCTGCCCGCATTTCATTTAAGGTATCATCCGGGGTGGATTCAAAAACAATTCTTGACACACCGGGTGCCCAGAATCTGATCGGTAGGGGAGACATGCTGATATTCAACAACTCTGAGATGGTACGTGTTCAATGTGCATTCATAGACACCCCTGAAGTTGAATCAATATGTGACTATGTAGAGAAACAGCCTTATGCTCCGGGACCATATGAATTGCCAGAACCACCGATGCTCAATAATGATGAAGGAGCCGGGGGTGGCGGTCCAGTCGGCGACCGTGATCCTTTATTCGAGGAAGCAGCACGCAGGGTTGTAACTTCCAACACTGCTTCCACTTCATCTTTACAGAGAGTTTATTCAATCGGATATAACCGTGCCGGCAAAATTATGGATCAATTGGAAGCAGCCGGGATCGTAGGGCCTTCACAGGGTGGTAAACCACGTGCCGTGCTTGTAGATCCGGTGGGACTTGAAAGCATCCTTGCAAGCATATAATATGCCGTATTACTTAATGATACTTAAATAAATTAAAACGGATGAGAATTTTAAGATATATATTGTTTTGCTTTTCATTATTGTCGATTTTCAATGCATCAGCTCAATCGGCAACAGAAGTCATGAGCAAAGCTGCCGCAAAGACAAAAGCTGCCAAAGGGATCATAGGAACTTTTTCTGTCGCTACGTCAAAAGGTAACTTTTCAGGATCACTCAAAGCAAATGGATCTAAATTCGCATTTATGACGCCGACTGTGTCTTCCTGGTATAATGGAAAGAATTTATGGACTTATAATTCTGCATCAAAAGAGACAACTCTTGTAACGCCTACAGCCTCTGAAATATCAGAATCCAACCCATTGGAGTATCTTAGAACATATTCTGCCAATTATTCTGCTTTCTTTTCAAAAAAGAAAGCAAACGGAAAGTATATTGTCAATCTCTTGCCAAAGTCTAAGCGTAATTCCATAAAATCGGTTGAGATTACTATAAATGCAAAATCATTAAAACCGGAAAAATTCGTTATTATTCCGAAGGCTGGAGACAAAACTACCATCAGCGTAAAATCACTTGATTATACCAGATCCGTAAAAGACTCTGAATTTGAATATCCCAAATCTAAATATCCCAAAATTCAGATTATAGATCTGAGATAAGTAATTTATTATAGTAGAGTGTTAATAATATAAGTAAATAATAAAAATTAATCGATATATGTAAGTAATGAAATCTTACACTATAAAGCTTATTCTTTTTGGTTATTTTACCTTGTAATTCAGTCGTATATGCTTATATACTCTTTCATTACGCGGCAAAAATATCTCAAAAATAACAGCGTTTTATATGTGTATTAATTTTTATTACTTACTTAACCCAAACATAGATTCTATCATGACAGAAGAAAAAACAAAAGTTTTAATAATAGGTTCCGGACCCGCAGGATATACCGCAGGTATATATGCATCAAGGGCAAACCTTAATCCTGTAATTTTCGAAGGAAATCAACCCGGTGGTCAATTAACTCAAACCACTGAGATTGAAAACTTCCCCGGTTATCCAAGTGGTGTGCAAGGCATGGAAATGATGCAGCAGCTTAGAGATCAGGCAGAACGTTTTGGCGCACGTATCGTGTCCAGAATAATCGAGAGCGTTGACTTTTCTCAGCGTCCGTTCCGTTGCGTAGATGACAGAGGAGATGTAATAACTGCCGACACCGTCATAATATCTACAGGTGCATCAGCCAAATATCTTGGCATTCCGGATGAAGAGAAATATAATGGTTTAGGTGTCAGTGCGTGTGCCACATGCGACGGCTTTTTCTACCGAAAGAAAACTGTAGCTGTAGTAGGAGGCGGAGACACTGCATGCGAGGAAGCGTTATACCTCTCCACACTTGCGAAAAAAGTGTATATGGTAGTCAGGAAAGACTATTTGAGAGCTTCCGATATCATGAAAAAGCGCGTTAACGAAAGAGAAAATATCGAGATTCTATTCAACTGCAACACCGTAGGACTTTTCGGAGAAGAAGGTGTGGAAGGTGCACGCCTTGTGCGTCATCTCGGAACCCCGGAACAAGAAGAGTTTGACATACAGATTGACGGTTTCTTCCTTGGCATAGGGCATCGGCCCAACACTGAGATTTTCCAAGGACAAATCGAGCTGGACAAGGAAGGCTATATCAAGGTAAATGCTCCCTATACAACCACCAGCGTAGCAGGAGTGTTTGCTGCCGGGGACTGTGCCGATCCCATTTACAGGCAAGCTGTCAGCGCCGCCGGCACAGGATGTAGGGCGGCTATAGACGCAGAACGATACATCCTTGAAAACAATCTGTAGTATTGACACTAAGCATCCTGTAGATGGAAGATAAACAGACTATACTTGACCGCAGATATTTGAGAATGGCGCGAATCTGGAGTGAAAATTCCTATTGTCAACGTCGCAAAGTAGGTGCCATTCTTGTGAAAGACAAAATGATAATTTCGGACGGATACAATGGGACTCCGGAAGGTTTTGCCAATATCTGTGAAAGTCCGGAGGGTGTGACATATCCGTATGTATTGCATGCGGAAGCAAATGCTATAACTAAAGTTGCACGTTCCAACAACTCAAGCGAAGGTAGCACTCTTTATGTATCCGCCAGTCCCTGCATGGAGTGTTCAAAATTGATAATCCAAGCCGGAATCAAACGAGTCGTTTTTTCTGATATCTATAGGATCACCGATGGTCTTGATTTGCTTAAAAAAGCTGGAATAGAGGTTGTGCATTTACCATTGGAATCTGTTTGTGAATAATTAATCGAAAGTCAGTATAATGGCTAAGAAGAGAAATATATCAGCCGTACTGCTTCCTGCAGCTATAGCTGCAGGAGTAATAGGAGGAATCTTCATCGGCAAATATGAAGCCGTAAGGAAACTTTCTCCAGGACAAGAGAAATTGCAGACTATATTAGGTTTGATACGCAATCAGTATGTGGACCAGATCGATATAGATTCCTTGATGGACACCACAATTCCGGATCTTTTAGCTTCACTTGATCCCCATTCTGCATATATCCCAAAATCCGAACTTACCGCTACCAATGAAGAGTTGGAAGGAGCATTTGGAGGTGTTGGCGTATCATTTCAGATACTTTCAGATACGGTGAAAGTTATAGAAGTCGTTCCAGGTGGTCCGGCAGAAATGGTAGGACTTCAACCGGGCGACATGATTCTTGAAGCTGATGGCAAGACTCTTCATGGTGCAAAAGTGAGGAATCAGGATGTGTTCAAACACCTTCGCGGTAAGGAAGGCACAAAAGTAAGCCTCAAAGTGAAACGCAGGGGAGTATCAAAGATTTTGACTTTCGATGTTATCCGCGACAAGATTCCTGAATATAGTGTTGATTCAAAGTATATAATATCTGACAATATAGGTTATATCCGTGTCAGCAAATTTGCAAGGACTACCTACAACGAGTTTTTCAACGCCCTTGTTGAACTCCGTAAGAAAGGGGTCAAAAAGTTTGTGCTCGATTTCAGAGGCAATAGCGGCGGATTCATGGATCAGGCTATATATATGGCTAACGAGTTTCTACCTGCAGGTAAAATGATCGTTTATACACAAGGCAGAAGACCGGAGAATGAAACAATGGCAATCAGTGATGGCAACGGACAGTTTCAAGATGTTGAAGTTGCTGTCCTGACGAATGAATTTTCCGCTTCAGCTTCCGAGATTTTTGCCGGTGCAATTCAAGATAACGACAGATCGGAAGAGCACACGTCTGAACTCCAGTCACGCGATAGTATCTC
>CASBHZ010000046.1 GCA_949123685.1 uncultured Bacteroidales bacterium
CATAGGCATCTTGGATGCGGCTTAGAGGGTAGCGGTGGGTTATCAGATGTGTTGTGTTGATTCTGCCTTCGGAAATCAGTTGCATGATTCTGTCGCAGTCGCAGGCATCGACGCCGCCGGTCTTGAAGGTGAGATTCTTGCCATACATCCACGGCAAGGGCAATATCTGTTCCTTTTCATACAGCGCAACAATCGTAACGATAGCGTTGGGTCGAGCACAACGCCATGCGAGCTCAAAGGTATCCTCACCACCGGCAACTTCAATTACGCAGTCGGCACCTCGGTCATATGTATGTTCATCAATAACCTCATCACATTCCCACGGCTCGACCACATCGACATCAGGATAATGCCGTCGCACGAAATCACGCCGACTTTCGTCAGCCTCGCATACAACAATCAGTTTAGGATGATACAGCTGCACACATTCCAGAGTACATAATCCGGTAGGACCGGCACCAATGATCAGCACCGTATCTTCCTCCGATATTTCAGAAATCTTTGCCGCCCAATAACCGGTGGCAAGGATGTCACCGACAAACAGAGCCTGCTCATCGCTCACGTTATCGGGAATCGGAGTCAGTCCATTGTCCGCATACGGCACGCGGACATATTCCGCTTGACCGCCGTCGATGCGGCAGCCCAACATCCAGCCACCGGAGGTGCAGTTGTTCACATATCCCCGTTTGCAGTAAAAGCACTCGCCGCAGAACGTCTCGACATTCACGGCAACCCTGTCGCCCGGCTTGACCTTAGTGACCTCTGAACCGACCGCCTCAACGACTCCTACCAGTTCATGTCCCACGGTAATGCCGACCTCCGCCTGAGACACAGTCCCATGCAGAATATGAAGGTCCGATGAGCAGATACTCGAAAGATTAACCCTCACCACAGCATCCTTCGGATCCAAAACTTCCGGCTTCGGTTTCTCTATCAGCTCAAACCGTCCCGGCGCCGTATATGTCAATGCTTTCATCTCAAATATTGTTATTCATGTGTTTATTCTATGTCCAATGGGAGAAGGTTATCATCATTGAAGCGGTCGAAGTCAGACTGGAAGAATTTGTCTTGGACGATGCGATATTTCTCAAACTCAGTTTCAGCGTATTCTTTAGCTTGTTCGGCAGACACATGTCCGGCATCAGTCAGGACAGGACGATCGGTAAGATCAAGAAACTTATCAATACGTTTAGCCCAGTCCTCCATTGTCATAGGAATATGACGCTTTGCCATATCTTCTGCCAAGTCAAGGAATGAGTTGACAATTCGTCCCATATCCTCCAGCTCACCCTCTTTGAGATAATTTTTGGCAATGCTGACATCCGGCTTAATAATCTTCCCGTTGGGTGCATTCTCCCATGTTGTGAGACCCATATGCTCCTTTTCAGCATTAGCTCGGTCAATTATCAGTTCAGCGGCAGTATGACCATGAACAGCGTAGTGCATCTTATTCTGCACCTTCTTGAAGAACAATCGAGTAGTTGGCGCATCACGATTATAATCGATGCTTGTAGCGTAAATATCCGTCAGCTTTTGATAGAAACGCCGCTCGCTGAGGCGAATCTCACGGATCTCAGCCAATAGATACTCGAAATAGTCAATGTCAAGGAATGCTCCGTTCTCCATCCGTTTCTTGTCAATCACATATCCACGGATGGCAAACTGCCGCAAAATAAACGTACACCACTGCCTGAATTGTGTAGCACGAGTGCTATTCACCCGATATCCGACACTGATAATGGCATCGAGATTGTAGAAATCTAATTGTCGCTTGATTTCTCGATCTCCTTCAACTTGAACTATTTCCATTTTGGAAATAGTTGAAGCCTGTCTAAGCTCACCCTCGGCAAAAATATTATTCAAATGCTTGCTGATTGCTGGCACACCCACATCAAACAGTTGCGCCATAGCCTTCTGCGTACACCACACAGTTTCATCACGGTACACAACCTGAACGCCATCCTCCTTTCCCTCAATCTGAAAGATCAGGAACTCCGCCGTGCTGTTTCGTATTTCAAACTCCTTCGCCATAATGGTCGCAAATCAGTAAAAACGTTAGATTAGAAAATATTGATATCCATAGTCTGTTCAAGCAGAAATTCCGACGGCTTCACCCGGTCAACATCCTGCAAGTTCATAGCCATTGACCTGTTACACGCATGCTCCTCCACTACCGGTTCTCCGGAAGCAATATACTGCTCAAATTCCTTGTATCTGTATTCTTCTGTCATCAATGAATTCTTAAAAAAATATAGAGATAATTATTGTAGTATTCTTTTCACTTTGGAAAGATTATAAAACAGAAAAATTCCTAACTTTGACTTCTATGTGATTGAATCCAGACTTCACTCTCCTCTCGCGATTTGAATATCTGAGAACGATCAAAATCAAATTCTTGTAACTTCAACGAACAGTCTATTACAAAACCGATGCAAAAATCTGCATTCTCTGCACGAAGATTTTTCTCATACTCATAATATTCTTGTTCTTCGAAATGTGCTTCAATCCCAGATTCCTCTTTACTGTAGTAAAAAAAGACTTTAGGTGCAACCGTATCAAAATAAACATATTTGCGGAAGTCCAAACCAAGTGCTGTATATTTTAGAATATCTCTTAATTGATTTGTCGTAAGGGAGACTTGCTCAAACCATCTGGCCCCATTTTTGTTATCTGTGCCAACTAATCTCTTATAGTCATCACCAATTTCTTTTCCAATATCTAAAAGGCTATCCCAATGCTCGAATCGGTTCTTCGAACTTTCATATTGAACGAATAGTTTTGTGAAAGCATATCTGCTGTCACATAGAGATCCGTATATGTCGTTATCTGCTAATTTTTTCTCAGCGGAAATAATTAATTCTCTGACTTCCTGCGAAGATATCAAATCAGCTAATGAAATATCGCTGAATTTTAGATTAAATATTTTAGAAGTATTTTCTATAAAAAAATCTATAGTATTAATTCGGCTAATCTCGACATCTTGCTTCGAGGGGAACTGACATCTGTGCTTGATTGCAACCCTACGGTCCTTTAATGCTTCAATTTGATTTCGCATTGTGAGTTCGGGGATACTATCCCAAAACTGCATAAATGAAAATGTCTTATATTTCTTTATGTCTCGGTCTTCAGCAGCGAGAATAAGAAACATCTCGATGCTATCGTGGAAAGATAGAATCGAAAATCCGGATGTCGTTTCTGCCTGTTTGGACATTTCAACACCTTTTTGAAAGAGGTATTTTATGAGGGCAAGCCTTCGTATAATAATTTCTTTGTTTAGCATCTTTTAAATAAGATTTGGGCATTATGAGTAGTTTAAGCCATATAATGTTTATGGTCAGTGGTCATCATTGACAGAATCAGCGAGTTCGGTTAGCGTTGAATATTGCGCATCATAGCGTTCTTTTTGCGATGCAAAAGGTTTATTCTGACAGTTGAGCATTGACGAGTCATGTTCATTTTTCATGTCAATATCAAGCAGTGCATAGAGGAATATGACTTCCTCATTAGGATTAGGCTGTGTCGGATTCTTGACAGTAAGATAATATTCCATTGGTACTTGATCCTTGGGCACGAACCGAACGCATTCTTTCAACTCAAAAAGATATTGTCCGGTTGTATGGCGAGTATGAAAGAGTACAAATCCGATGTTGGCGGCATTGGATAGCAACTCCATTCCGTCATTAGTATATCGGATTGGGACGGCAATTTTTCCCGTTTGATAAAATTTTTGAGATTTAAGCGCAAAGTTTTCCATCATCACCATAAATACACCTTGCTTAGTATTGGGAGGCAATGATATAACCTTTGCAGCCGGAGGCGGTAGAAGAGGGCGTGGGTCGGTGGCGAGGTTTGGCAGTTCATGTCGGTCAAAAGCGGAATCAACAAGTGCAAGGACTCGGGCGTTCTCTGCTTCTATGATGTCCCGGTCATGTTCATTCTCCTTAATAGTTGGGTCAGAGAGCGCAAGCGCAATAATACCCTTGTCCTCAGTGTACGGGGCAAAGACCTTGCCTATTACATCTGCAAAATGCTCTTTCAACCATAAGTCAGAGTTGACTCCGGGCTTTGCTCTTAAAGCATGGAATTTGTAGCGACGGCTCAATTCATCACGTATTTTATCTCTAAAGATATTGCGCACCTTATCGCGCCATTGCTTTTTCTGCGTGGCATTATCGCGAGCATAGAGCGAGAGAACGAATAAGAAATTAACGTCGTAATGAGTAACCAACAATGTATCTCGGTCGAACAAGCGATTGATGTATTGACGGGAAACAAAGGTTGTAACATTCCTATCAGTGACATTCAAGGTATCCCTATAAGCAGACTTTGGATCTATGTCTACATCTTTAGGGATTGTACCTGATATAAAAAAGTTGGGGATAACATTATAGCCCTCAGTAATTTCATCTCGGAGGCAAAAGTCAGTTTCCAAATGTTCTTTATCGGCGTTTTCGCCAAAGAATAGATTGAGATTCCATTGGATTACATTTCTAGCATAAGTAAACTGCTTAGCAACATCGGTAGAACCAATCCGGTTCTTCTGTTTGTAATACTTCGAGTCGCCAATATAGTAAGTCATATGGTCGCCGTTCTTTTCCTCATCTTCGCGTCGAGCGCGAGTAAGGGAATCCCAAATGAATAAATGATCAACGACCTTGTTATCTTCCTGCTTCTTATTGAGACGGTCTGGGAAAGTATGGTCACCGATAAGTTCGTCAATCATTGCCTCAAAAACCTTGTTAAAGTTCTTTGCAAGCAAAAACTCGTTCATTTGAGAGGCAATCCGGATTTGTTTCGATTGTTCAAAGAAAGCGAAACATAAATCCCAAAGTTCAAGAGCTTTATCGGAAAAATATTTATATTTGATTTGACGGAGTCTGCGGATTCCGAGACCTTTATTCAAATATTGTTCGAATTTTCTTCCTGTTATGAGATCGTAATTAACGTTGATTTCGACCGAAAAACCATATTCGTTATGAATGTAATTGAGTATGGAGAAGAAAATGACGAGCAGTTCCTCATCAAAATTAACCATCCGCTTTTTATTTATCGGGTCAAGGTAAATAGGCGCATCGTCTTGAATCACCATTTGGCTCTTGGCAATGGTGCGTATCCAGTTAATCTTGTTGAATCCGCTGTGGATATTCTTCAGAATGAAAGTGAACCAATCCCGATTCTGCTTGGCAAAATCTATAAGTGACAGCAGAATATCAAGGTATGTATTAGCGGTACGCTTGCGCCCGTGCCCTTGTCTGACGATATTCTGATGTCGGATTATAGTATGGTCGCGACCGGATGTTTTGCAATCTTCACGATAAACGGCGATTGCGCGATAAACCCAAACGGCAAGCCCATAGATAAAATCTCTCTCATTAGGAGACAATGGACAGTCTGTAGCTTGAATGTCTATAATGTCTTCCGGGCTATGATTGCCAAACACTTTACCATTGGAAGCATCAAGAACTACTTTAGGGAGGATAAACACACTCTCACCCTCGGCAGCATGGTAATAGTAGCCAACATAGTTGACTCTAACTTTGCCGTCGATCGGGTCGAGTTCGTCGATGTTGGGAAATAACTTCTTGACGGACTCAACAGGATAGTCGTGTTCCTCAATCAAAAGTTTCATTCAACCTTAATGATACTCTGTGGAAATAAATGAGATACCTTGTCTACGTCTACAATATTCTTTAACCGATCAAAATCTGAATCATACCAATGGTTTGATACATAGAATTTATTGCCATCAATATCACTAAAAGGTTTTGTCCAAAAACGTGTTGCTGCGTTATCTGGAATTTCTGTAACGATCATATCACAGCCGTTCCGATTAAATTTAAATGGTTCAACAATTTTGTCAATATCGTTTAATGTGAACTCTTTTCCTATGATATCGAAAACTTCCTGAACTGCTTCGGCAATTCGATTAAATCTTATTCCATTAATAATATATTTCCCGGTAGTTTTCGGGATAGAAATAGATTCGTCCGAACTGGATTCTTCGAGATTCTCTCGATTTTCTATCTTTAATGGTACAAGACCCAGATTTTTGATAAAGCGTTCAACCTTTTCAGGAATGGTATCACCATATTGGTTAAAGTAGTTGGCGAAAGTCAGTACTTCACCATCCTCATCTTTAAAGATGTCGTCATCAAAGCCGAAGTCCTTGTAGACATCATTATAGATAAAGAAGATAACTTTGGAAAGGAAAGTATCAGCGGAGATGATATATTTCCCCTCGTCATTCTTCTTAGCTTTTGCAAAGAAGTAGCCGAGTTTCTTATCTTCTTGGTCGGTGTCTGTGCCAATATGAGAGTTGATTGCATTAACAAATTCCCACCAATCATATTCATTGCTATTTACGACAATGCGGTAACCTTTACCGCAGTCAGCAATCTTTACATATTTCCATTCCCAGCGACGCTTGAAAGCTGAATCGATGGGAAAAAGCGACTGGTCACTCGTGTTCATAGTCGCCCAAATGTAGAGGTTGTTAGGCAGAAGTAAGTGTGTGCCGCTTTTGATTTTAGCAATTATATCATCGTTATATATACCGTTGATGTTTTCGGAATTGAGAACGTCAAGCGACTCAAACTCTTTGGCGAGTTCCTTTTTGAGGTCATTGTCAACGATGATGGGATAATCCGAAAATCCGCTCTCGTTGCGGTCGAGCAGTTGGAAGATGTCACCAAAGATCTGAGCACAGTTTCCACGGTTGATTTCCTCGATAACGAGGAAAACCGGCTGAGGATTTTCGTTCTGCTGTTCCTTCCACGCCGCAATATAGGCGTTAAGGAAAGCTTGATAAACGTATTGGTACGTTATCTTGGTTGTAGTGACTGGTTCTCCTGTCACGCTATCTTTGAGCGGTATTGCCTTATCGCCCATATTGGTATAAACCTGCTCGGAGTGAGTGATAGGTTTATAAGAGCCGACAAAAGAAGCGTAATCAGTGTCTGGATGGAAAGTAATGCGGTAATGTTGATACTTGCTGCAAGCCTCCTTAATTCGATAAGACTTGCCGGTACCCGGAGCACCAAAATAGATTTGTTGCAACGGGTCCTCGAAAGGCAAAGCCTTTAACGGCTGAACGCTTGCAGATTCAGGAAGGTCCTGTGTTATCGTAAAACAAGCTGGTGAAACCTGAACTTGATTAGGTCCAAAGAAAGTCAGCGTATAAGTCGGAACTCCATTGGTAGAATTACGTTCCAGGCACACTACATCGCCTTCCTCTACCTCATAATCCTTGAATAGAGTCCCAAGCCCAGGAATCCTTTTCTCCCTATTTGAGTTGGCAAAATATACGAAACGGAGTTCTCGTTCTGAGGCAGGAAGAGAAATGTTCTTTCTGGATTGAATATGAACCGAGAAATTCACTTCGATGACACTCTGGTTCTGGACATGAGCTCCACTGAAGAAGGTCTCATAATCAAAATCATTAGACATGCGGATATAGATTTCGTGAGTCCTGGTAGAACCCACTTCCGCAGAGGTTAGCTTTTTATAGAATTTTGAGACATTCATGATAGGTATTGTTTTAAGATGGTTGCTATGTTATATGCCATAACGGGTGGTACGGCATTTCCAATCTGCATATAAGTTTTCAGATATGCCCCGAGAAAAAAATAATCATCGGGGAATGACTGGCAACGGGCAGCTTCACGAGGTGTTAATGCTCGAATTTGGAATGGGTGAATATGAGAATGACAGTCCATTCTTAAATGAGCTGTTATAGTACGAGACGGTCTGTCAGCTATAAGTTTATAATATTTGTCTTTGAAACAATGTAGTCTATGAGCATATGGCATTATATCTGCAATCTTTGGATCAGCTGCATCATCACCTTGATTGAGCAACTTGTAAATATCATAATTTATGTCGTTGACATAGCGAGCCTTGTGATTATAAACAACCGGTATCTCTCTATTAAAATTTATAAGTTTAAGATACTCGTTGTCTATGCCTGTGTAGTTATTGACATCAATTTTTTTGCCACAAGTCTCACTATCTATCTCATTTTGATTTTTCATGCGAGATGCATCAAGAGGTTTAATTGCTTCAAGGGCATCGCGAAGGAGGAAGCGTTTATTTTGCTCGTTTGACTGCTCAATCTGCTCAAAAATTTCGCTTGGTGTAATTCCTTGTTTTGCCGCAACATCATTGCGAATTGCAATATAAATCAATCTTTCTCGATTTTGCGCAACAGAGAAATCAGCAGAATTAAGCAATTTATATGCTACATCGTATGAATATGTGTTGCCATCTTTTTTGACTGATATGCGTCTATAGTCTTCAACAACTTGTTCAGCCACTTTAAGCATGCCCCTGACATTCTCCATCACTACAATTTTAGGTAATAGAGAGGTTACGGCCTTTATGAAATATTTATAAAGTTCGTTACGAGGATCATCAATGATTCTCTGTTGATTTGCACTACTGAATCCTTGACAAGGGGGGCCGCCGATTACGATATCGACATCTTCGTTGATATATTCGGAAATATTATCAACTATTTTTCGTATGTCGGCCTGAAGGATACATGAGGAAGGTATTTCAGGATGATTGTACTTGTATGTGCGAATGCATACATCCTCAAAGTCATTAGCAAAACAGACCCTATATCCTGCATCTATAAAACCTAAACTAAGGCCTCCAGCTCCGGCGAAGAAATCCACAATGATAGGTTTACCTGATTTTTTCTCTTGGGATTGAAGAGCCCACCTTTTCTTATTGTTCAGCTTATCAAGAAGCGTGCCGAAAATGGTTGAGTTGTTTATGTAAAAAGACACAGCATTGATAAAACCGTCATAGATTTTATCCAACACTTTTTTCAATAAGGATAAATCTTCCGCTCCGGTAATTATGCCCATGTCACTAAGCTCATATACAATATTATCTGATATGGTTATAATTTTAGGTATAGGCATATGATTTCGCTCAGCCATAACTTCGACCAAGCGACAGTAGATGTTTATCAATTCGATAAATTCATCCTTATCTTTAATATTTGATACTGGATGAAAAATCATTGTTTTATCTTATTTAGATTCTTTTTTATTGATTTTGCAATTGCTTCGGCAAATAACGGGGGGACTGCATTACCAATTTGTTTGTATTTTTCTCCTCTTGAGCCGGCAAATTCAAAATCATCGGGGAAAGATTGGATTCGGGCCGCTTCGCGTACAGTAAAACTGCGAGCTTGCGTCTCGTCTGGATGTATGAATTGGAATCCGTCTTTGTGGATGTGCGCCAAGATGGTTTTTGAAGGGAGATTCCACCATTGTACAACATAGCTGTTGTCAAATACACGAGCGTGTTCATGTTCATACTGTGGCATTTCACGGCGCAGTTGTCCGAAACTCCAGTGATTGTGTATCATCACTGTAAATCGTTCTCGGTCAAGTGCATTATGCCGACGTGCGATATGATCGAGGAGAGGATGCTTTCCAGAAGTCCCTATTCTTTTGAGAAAATCATTATTACAAGGATAATCAAAATCAGATCTTGATGCATCCTGCCCCGGTTCGACAGAAGGTAAATCACCTATAGCCTCTCTTACGGAAACAAATTGACATAAGCCGGTTCTAAGGTCTTCGGGAGTATCTGGACTCCAATGCGTCTTCTTCAAATCTTCATACAGATTCATGACAGAAACCTCCGTAATGTCTTTCCGCACACCCATTATTATTACACGTTTGCGCAATTGAGGGACACCGAAGTCTGCGGTATTATGAACGAGAATGGACGGGGCGGTTGTGATTTTATACTTTTCGCCAAGAGCATTAATGACTTCATCGAAAATATATCCACCATTTACTTTTGCGGATAAAATGCCTGTCACGTTCTCAAACACAAAGAACTTTGGGCTATAATGGTGAAGAATCTTAACATAACTTTCAAATAAGAAATTCCTTGAGTCTGTTGCCATACGCTTGCCGTCTCGAACACGACCTGCAGTCGAATAAGCTTGACAAGGGGGACCACCTATTATTATGTCAACATTTCGACCTCTGACGACCTTATCTATATTGGGGATGCAATCATCAGAGGTTATATCTTGCTCTAAAACCTCATTAGCCCAATTTTTGTAGCCATAATATTTCATGCGTTTGCGCAAGGTTTCACAAGCCCAGTGATTAATCTCCACATGGGCAAGTGCCTGAAAGCCCACTCTATAAAAGCCCTCAGATAATCCTCCGCAACCTGCGAATAAGTCTATGAAAGTGTATTTGGACATTATTATTCGGGCATTCTTACAAGTTCTTGAATCTGCACATCAAGGAGCTCGGCTATCCTGAGAAGGGTGTCGAGACTCGGTTGGATTGTGTTCGTGCACCATTTGGAGACTGTGGCGGGGTCTTTACAGAGTTGCTCGGCAAGCCATTTATTGGTCCGCTTCTTCTCCACAAGCATGACTTTGATTCGGTTTATATCTTTGCCCATGATGTTTGTCCTATTCATTAATGCAAAGTTAACGATTTTTACCGAGAATGTAGTTATGTCATGCCATAAAATAGAAAAGTGATTTCAAGAAATTGCATTTCGTGCAATATCGTATCATCATAAATAGTCAACTTCCGGTTCTGCGACCATTGGAATATCAGTTTTTTCAAAGCTATCACCGCAACCATTAGATGATGTGAGATACTGTTTCTTTGAGTGTGTCTGAAAGAGAGCACACTTAGTGAAACACTATCGTAAACGGCGAATATTACTAATTCGTTTCTCATAAATGCGGGTACGAATAGAGTTAAGCGCCTCAAACAATGTTATTGACTTATACGATTTAGCCAGTACATTCGGACAGAATGAAATTCGCTTGTTTAAAATGGCTTGTGTTTCCATTCATTCTCTTTTTATTGAGACTTCGATATTATAAAACTATTCGTGAAGATGAGCGTATAAGATGCCTAAAAATAGGTCTTGACTGCGAAGAGGAATTGGTCGATGAAAATGCGTTTGAATGCAGCAATATTATTCTGTTCGTAGAACATCAGCATTGCCTTTTTGTAATCAATCGAATCCACTGTGCGGAACGAAATAGGGCAATAACCGTTAGCGATGAGAATACCATTGCTCACAATTCGTGCTGTACGCTTGTTTCCGTCAGTAAATGCCTGAATGTAGCTGAGCAAAACAAGTATAAGAAGAGCTTTCTCGAAGATATTGCTCTTGCCGTTGATGAGTCGCACGGTGTCTTCAAGTGCCTTGCGGATCTGGAACTCGTTGTCTAACGGAGTGTAGTTTGTTCCGGTAATTCCGACACGGCGGTGACGTATTTTTCTCTCAACTCCTAATTCTTTTGTAAGCAGGGCATGAATCTCCTTGATACGGGCAACGGTCAAATTTTTCAGATAGTCCGGCACATCGAGAATAAAGTCAAGAGCATCCTTATGGTTGAGGAGCATCACGGCTTCCTCTTTTGTCTTTCCGTTTGCCGTCTGTTTCTCTTTCAGCAGTCTCTCGGTTTCCAGCAACGAATAGGTGTTACCCTCTATCTGCGAAGATTTCCAAAACAAATCAATTCCGAGACGTTCCATCTCTTTGCGATATTCTAACTCGGACATCTCTGAAAGATGCTTACGGAAGAGTTGCTGTGCGTCATCAAGACGTTGCAGTTCCTCATCAGTGAATAAATCCACCTTTGGAAGAATTTCATTGATAAGTTCAAAATTGAAAGATCCCTGCACCTCACGCTCATCTACATCCTTGTCGAAATAAGTGTCAAGATTCAGCTCCATCGTGACGTGAGCCTGCGGAGTAAGCTTATAGCGAGTAGCGGGTCCACGACCTACAACTTCGATATACCGCTTCGCAGTTGCCTCAGAAAGCATGCGCATAAGAGTCCTGTCGCTAATCTGCTTGGATAAGGAGGGTAGAATATCAGTTCGCTTTGAGAGCGGATTATAGTGTAGGAATTGTAGTATTTCGATTTCTGTCGTCATATCAATATTGTTAATCGCGACAAAATTAGTAGAAATTCCCGAATAATCGCGACAAGATGGCGTGATTATTTGCTAACATAGCATGATTTTGTCGCGATTAGTCAAGTCGCATCCTCGATCGATTCCGGAGGGAACCGGGTTTCAGCCAATCGGATTTTCTCATCGGCAGGAAGATTATAAAAGTCTTGATTTGCCAGGTCGGAATAGAGGTCCATATTGGGTCTGACAAATCGTCGATGACGTAGTCCGTCAATTATTGCAACCACTTCGTAATGTCCTTTTGAATTGACTGATACTGAATAGTCAGTGATAGTTCTTCCGTGCATATCGCACAAGGATTTTCCAATACCATCGTCTTTGGCAATATAACCGAAAGCGATAAGATTGTCGTTAAGCGTCTTTTGAATTATACCACGCCATGGTTGAGTGATATGACACCGCTCGGCGTATTCACCGAATTTTGATATTGCTCCGGCTATACGGTTTATGATTGCGTTGGCATTCTTTATATCGTGCTGTTTTGCAAAATCGAGTAGGTCTGTCTTGGAAATCTCACTGATTTCTCCTCCAATGCTCAATCTGCGCTCGATATTAGGGCCTGTACCTTTTGTGTTGAATATAAATGTCATATCGTATGACGGCGACATCCGCCATTTCCCGTCCTCTTCAAGTAGGAATGAGAAGTTTTTGTTATGGTCGTCAGTATTGTTTGCCATGACATTGAAAACCATCCGGGCGAAGAGTTGCTCGATATCTGATTCGGAGATTGACAGTTCGCGACATGTGGCAACGAGGTCTTCGTAGCTTCGTGCCTCAGGGTTAATGGCAGCTAATGTCTGAACATGAATCTTCTTGCCGTTTTTCCTATCGAATCGTTTGGTCAGAAAATGGTTGATGCCGTCTATCGGCAATAGCCGACATTCTTCCATCTCAATTCCGGCTGCAACCGCCATGTTGTAATATGCAGCTTCAATTTCGGCAATAGGCATGGATTTGTCACCAAACTTCAAGATATAATATTCATAACCGTCAAGTCCATCTGTCTGACCAGACCGTATTTCACCCGTTTTATTATTAATAGCGATAATCGCCTTCATCTGTCGACCACCAGCGGACGTGCCCACGGCAAGCAACGCCTGCAACGTTAGTTCCTCGTTGGCATTCAACACGATGTTGTCTCGGTCTTCAAGAATTTTGAGAGAAATATCGTACAGCGATTTGATGTCGACGGTGAGGGTATGGGTAAGGTCGGCAGCGCAAGGCTCATATTCCAGAGCACCCATTCCTCGTGTGCCTATAAACATCAGTTTATATAATGGAGTGACTTTGTTGCGCAGTATTTTATTGTCCTTTACCCATTTGTCAAATAACGTATTACCCCACGAGTCCGGCAACGAGTCCGCGATAAACGGAGGAAGCCCCTGATAAATAGGTCGGTCATCTCCATATATAGGCAAAAGAATGTTTCGATTCTTTGTAGGAGAAAGTAGCGGAGCAATGTCAGGAATCCGGTCTTTCAGTTCAGGGTTATACATAAAGTATGTTCGTCTTGTTACTGGGTCCCACACAAGCCGCCCGATTTCCTGCCCCCATAGATTGACTTTTATGTATGTCATAAGTCAGAGTTATAAGTTACGAGGTGATTGTTTGCTTTTCATGGTCTTTATGGAGGAAGTCAGAAGTTTCAGCAACTCATCACAATCAATGGATATGGATGTAGCCTCATCATCATTAATATAACTTGACTCTTTAAGAAGGTCAATCCAGTAGAGTGTTTTTCCAGCTTCTTTTCGTGAGATATATAATTTAGCTATAAAATCAGCTTCACTTTGGGCATAAAAGGCCTCCGCGATATTCGCACCTATGCTTGTACCACTACGCAATACCTGTTTTGATATCACATATTCCTTCTTTTCATCGCGAAGATAATTATACATCTTGATTATTTTGAGAGCAAAAGTTTTACTCTTGTTTTTTAGTATGCTATCCTTCATTCGTTTTTAGGTTTTAGATTAGAGTTATGAAGTAGGTTTTAAGTCAGAACGACGAGTTATGAGGTAAAACTTCGTAACTCATCACTCTGACCTATGACTTACGATGTCTTACGCGTTGTGCCTTTTTCTCATTATCGTCATACATATAAGGTGATTCGGGCAATTCGGGCAGCAGTGCATCCCAGTTCTCTCCAAGCCCGATTACCTTTAAGAGTCTCAGTAGTGTGCTGAACGAAATGTCAGTCATATTCCCTGACTCAAACCTATAAAGTGTGGTCATGCCGATCGATGCCGCTTCGGAAACCTCCTTGCGGGTCATACGCAGCCGCAATCTGTAATCGCGAAACCTCATGCCAAGATTCCTGATTATATCGGGCGTAGCCAATGACTTATTTGTAAGTGTCATCATAATGATATTTACATCTAATATATTAGTATAACATTCCGTAGGATGATATTTACAAAGTTAGACATAAAATCTCTTACGACCAAATTTATTGCGCTTAATTGCCGATCCTACTCTCAACTGGCAAGTGCACAGAACTCCGCTCCATTGTCCGCGGTGATGGAGCGGACGGTATGTATGGGAACAGCATGCGGATTACCACCCCTGCCAGAGACTCCGGACGTTTGCCACCGGGCAGCCTTTGAAGGTGACAACAGGCTTCAATATGCTATTTCGGCAGTTCAAAATCTTTCCGATTTCATTGGACTAAACTTATCAGTTTTCAATAACGGAGAATTAATGACGAAGTATCCAGATCTTAGAAGCCGCTGACAAAGAAATAGTAAATGTTATTACGGATTTGGCATAATTGCAAGGTGTACCGCAAAATGAGACACCTTATTGATAATTTTGCGGTACAATTATATCAGCCCGGTGGCGGAATTTGTCAGACGCGCTTTATATTAGATGGAAAGTGCCCCGGAAGGGACATTGCCGGTTCGAATCCGGCCCGGGCTGCAATTCTCGGCATTGCCCTCACATTGAGGGATAGCTGCATTTCACTGTACAACTATATCGAGTATAACGATTATGAGGATTATTATGTCGTTCCTACTGCTGACGGCGGGCTTGCTGTCAGCCACGTGATATGGGGGCAAGACCCCTATTGTGCTAATGACGTATTCAACATATTCACCGAGAAAAGTGTAGATAAAGGGGATATTTTAACGACCCACTGACAGCTTTTGGCAGCAACTTTTATTTACTTTGCAGTATGATTTACAAAGATTACTTCATTCACTCCGGTTTTGAGGCTGTATGGACTGTGCTGCAATCATATTATGATGAGCCGGAAAGCGCCAGACAGCCGTATAAGACGTTGTTTTATACAATCCGCAATCTTCAGGTTGATGAGGACCATTGGGGATCTCCTTTGAGGATAGAGTTTGACTTCGACAACATGATTCATGTGGTCGGCGCGCCAGATCCGATTGAATGGCTCACAGGACACGATGTGGTTTTCGATGAAGAAAAGGAATATGAATTATCGAAATTGCTCTGTGCCAAAGCATACAAAATCCTTTGGAAATTTTTAAACAACTTCTTAGACCATAACCTCACCTATTGGTGGAACTAAGCATTATTATTGATCATGTATAGAGTGGTTGCTTTAGGAGACTGGGCCGGCAGTGTTGTTGACAGGCTGAGAATAAACGGCATTTACGATTACATCAGATTTGTTTATTGTGATACCGACAAGGAACGTCTGATGAGTCACGGCAATAATTATGACGAGCATATTTTGCTTACCAGTCTCGCTCAATGTAAGGAGGCAATCCATGATGACTGCGAACTTATGGCTGTACTTGTAGCAAACCTTGAAGAAGAAGTATCTCAGAAGTATGCAATAGACATCATTTATGAGCTATGGGGTTATGCAGACTATACATATTGTTTTACTGTTGGCTATAAATTGGAAGATGTTACAAAAGCCGAAGGAAAATACGCAGAGTTATTCAGATGGATCTCCGACTACTCTAATATAACGGTATTTCAGGACAACAGTAGATTGCCGGTAGGTATTGACAGGTATAATGGCATTTCTCAATTACTGGGACTTGTTCTTCACCATCCCTGCAAGTACAAAAGCGACAAGAGCGACAAGTTCCCATTCGGAGCCTGGGCAACAGAGAAACAACTGCTTATGGCACTTCAAGCTGTATATTCAAACAATTCAAAAATGAGCGGATATTACGTTGCCGACACTTTTACATTTCACAAAAGCACTCATGAATATTGAACAGGATATGGACGAAAAACGACTTGAGATGATGCGTGAGCATCATGACTCATCCAAAAAAATGATTGATAGCTGGGGATTGCCGTCCGCTGGTGATTTCTACCATATGTTTCAAAGCTTTCTTGAGAGAATGGGCAATGAAATCCATTATAGTAATCCCGGTGACGATTATGGAGATGTTAATATAATAATCCATATGCCTAACGGCGATACTGAAGAATATTCCATTACTTCACAACCAGGAACTGGCTATGCCAAAGTCAGCCCCTTCGTTGTATGTAAAACAGACGGAGTAATTACGAAAATAGATATTTAACGTGAGTTCGATAAAAATTAAGTAGCTGAGAATTTAGTGATTAGCGATAACAATATTAAATTTATAGTGCTGATTTTCAATTGCCAATTCGACAACAGTGACTCAATGCAAAGATAGGTGGCTATTCAGTACAGTTATTTTTGCACTTCGTTCTTGAATCTACGAACCTGCGGAGCGTCTTGACCGCAGCGAAAATGCGGATTAGCTTGTGTGGGTCAGGATTTTGTGGTAACTTTGCATAACAGGGAGGAGGTATAGCAGTTTGTTCTGTGTGATTCCTCTTGGCTCCAGATATGAACAACGAGAACCAGAATACTGAATATAAGCGAATATGGAAGGACGAATACCTGAAATGGGTATCCGGCTTCGCTAACGCGCAGGGTGGAAAGATTTACATTGGCATTGACGATGACTTGACTGTGGTTGGCGTTGACAATCTTCATAAGCAGCTTGAGGATATCCCCAACAAGATTATCAATAATACCGGTGTGTTTCCCGAAACCAACCATCTTACGATAGATGGTAAGGATGTTATTGAGATTGTCATAGAACCTTGCGGGATGCCTATTTCTTATCGCGGTGTCTATTATTATCGTAGCGGGGCTACTAAACATGAGTTTCGTGGAACTGCCCTCCATCAGTTCCTTTTGAAGAAGATGGGGTTGAATTGGGAGGATATTCCTTGTGATGGAGTAACATTGGATGACATTGATGACGGGGCGATTGAGTATTTCCTCGATCATGCCATAGATGAGAGTCGTATGGAACCTGAATCTCGCAAATCTTCCAAAGAAGAAGTCCTATCCAATTTGGGGCTTATCAAGGACGGGATTCCAACGAATGGAGCCGTTCTGCTGTTTGGGAAATATCCCCAACGCAGATTTGTAACCTCCAGCTTCAAGATCGGTCGATTTGGGGAGGATGACGCGGACTTGTTGAGTCAAGACCAGATCGAAGGAAATCTGATTCAAATGACAGATAAGATAATGCAGGTGCTAAACAGCAAGTATCTTATCCGCCCTATACATTATGAGGGTCTGCAACGCAAGGAGCCGTTGGAGATCCCGGAAGATGCACTCCGCGAAATAATCTTCAACAGCATTGTCCATAAATTGCAATTCGGCACATGGAATCAGATGAGTATCTATGATGATCATATCCGTTTATGGAACGAAGGTGTGTTGCCCGAACATTATACCATAGAAACTCTTATGAGTAAGCATACCTCCAAACCCCGCAATCCCAAGATGGCGCAGGTTTTCTATCGCGCCGGATTCATCGAGGTATGGGGGCGTGGCTATGAGAAGATAATGAAGGCGTTTGATAAAGCCAATCTTAAACGGCCTGAATTTACCGTGGAGCAAGGTGGAGTTACAGCTACTATTTATCGTGAGATTTTTATGTCTGTCAGAGGCGATGCAAAACCGATACAAACCGAACCAAAACCGAACCAAAACCGAACCAAAACCGAACAGAAAAACAGAATTATCGAATTGATAAGGGAGAATCCGGCAGTAACAAGAGTTGAAATAGCCGGAAAGTTAGGATTACATGAGAGCAGTGTTCAGCGTCGCATTGAATCTCTTGTTAAAGAAGGTAAGTTGAAACATATTGGTCCGACCAATGGAGGCACATGGGAAGTGATTGAATGACATGTAACCTGTATTCGCTGATTTTATTATAATTGCGTTTTATACTACGTTGTAATAGGTTATAGTTGAAAAATATGGATGAGTTTTCTAAATTTATAAAAGGCGTAAGACTTTCCTATGATAAAGAAAGCCCAATAAGGAAAGTGGCTGATGCTATCTCTCAAACAAATATCCTGCAAAAGGTTATTTATCTAAATAGTGAGCGAGACAGACTGCAATCGGAATGTAACTCGTTGATATTGATGAAGCAATTATTCCCGACCATTGATATATCAGGGGATCTCAGATTTAGACAAGAGCTGTTGAATCAATGTGGACAGCTGCTCAATCAATTGGGGAGTGATGTGATTACCGATGAAACGCAGATAATCGTTACTGATATTAAACGGAAGGGATTGGCTGTATAATGATGAAAAAAATTGAGCTGAACATTGACTGGGATCTTTTCAAGGCTAAATTTAACGGCAGGGAAACATCCAAATTTGAGCAAATGGCATATCTGCTTTTTGCCTCTGAAACAGGCAATCCAAATGGTATCTTCAGATATAAAAACCATCCTGGAATCGAAACAGAACCTGTTGATTTCAACGGAAAGACCTCCGGATTTCAGGCCAAATTCCTTACATCTTTCTCTGACGGCAAAAATGATATCATCGATTCCCTGACCAAAGCCAAGGTCAATCATCCCAGCCTGGAAGATATCTACATCTATACCAACAATGAGCCTGGGATGGCTTATAAGAACACAGGTGAAAAACCTGGGTATATGACGGATATAGAAAATAAAGCCTCTGTATTGGGAATGAATGTTGTGTGGCGTCTTCCAAGCCATATTGAGGCTCAGCTAGCCTTACCACAAAACCGGTATATTTACGATATATTCTTCGGTGACGAGAATTCTAATTATGCCCTCTCTTTGAGTATTGATAAACACTCCGATTCTTTATTAGCTCTTATTCGTGAAGACATTGAGTTCCATGGAGAATGCATTCATATTGATCGAAACTCAATTGCTTCAGAATTGGTCGATCAATTCACCCATGGCACCGTACTAATGGTCTCAGGAGAAGGAGGTTCCGGCAAAACCGCCCTGATAAAAGAGATTTACCATAAGCATTCCAAGGAATTTCCTATTGTAATATTCAGGGCCTCAGAATTGAACCGAGATAGTTTGAATGATATATTCAAACTTGACAGGGATTTTTCATTTTCCCAATTCATAGAAACCTACAGTTCCGAACCGAAAAAGGTGTTTGTGGTAGATTCCGCAGAACGACTTGCGGAATTCGATGATTTGGATTTGATTGCAGGGATGTTCCACACTCTTCTTAAAGAAAACTGGACACTTCTTTTCCTCACTCGGACTGTCTATCAAAATGCTCTTTCTACTTTTATGGCCGATGGCTTCGATATCAATCCAAGCTTGATTAACATCCCCACTCTCAAGGAATCGGAGTTACAGCAGCTCGCTTTGAATAAAGGTTTCAGTCTACCGGATAATCCACGATTCGTTTCGCGTCTTTCAAACCTTTTCTATTTCGGAGAATATTTAAAAAATTATGATGACATAGACCGCAAAGGGAATTACAGGGACTTTACTGATAAACTCTGGCTTAAGAAAATATGCGGTTCTCTTCGGAAAGACGGAATGGACGTTCAGCGCGACAGATGTATGATTGAAATTGCAAAAAGAAGGGCAGATTCCGGCTGTTTCTATATTGATACAGCAGATTTACGGCAGAATGTTCTTTTTGCTTTGTGTCAAGATGAAATATTGGGGTTCGATGTAAGTCGGAATGAATATTTTATATCGCATGATATCTATGAGGAATGGGCACTTATTAAAATAGTGGATCGGAGTTGGAGAAAGATTGGAGAAGTACCAGCGTTCTTTTCTGCAATTGGTGATTCATTACCCATTAGAAGAGCCTTCCGTATGTGGCTGTCAGATGAACTCATGGAGTCCGACGGCGACATTCCACAAATTATTCATGATGCATTCAAGGATTCCACAATTCCCAAATTTTGGAAGGATGAAATCATCGTGGCTTGTTTGCTTTCTAATCATGCGGACAGGTTCTTTTCATTGTTTGACAAGGAAATCAAGGCAAATAATTTCGCAATTTTCCGACGAGCACTTTTCCTGCTCCGCACTGCCTGTGTTATTCCTAATAAGTTCTTTCAACAATTGATGGTTCCATGTGGCAAAGGTTGGGAAGATGCCATCCATTTCATGTACAGATTTCGCAATGAGACATTCGATAAGGATGTCGCAATTGCTCTTCCTGTTTTGCGCGACTGGACGAGCACAAATCCAGGCGGACAAGCTACCCAAGAAGCTGGCGCCATGGTTTTCTCCGTCATTGAGAATGCAGATGTAAGTGGTGCTCATTGTTTTACTAATCTGGCTAAGGACCTTATAAACATTTCGTTGAAATCGGTCAAAGAAATTCCTCAGCAAATAAAGGCTTTTATCAATAAGATAATTGCCACATCCAATACTCAAAAAACCTATGTAATGAGGTTGTTAGTTGAAGAAATTCTGACAAATCCTATCTCGCACCTTAATGTTTTACAGGAATTGCCTCTGGAAGTGATTGCGCTCAGCGAAAAATGTTGGACTTATGAACCTCCAGAGCCTGACGAATTTACAAATCATGGTGGCCCTTTTGTCTCTGATTATCTTTCCCGGGAAAACAAGTTCGGTCTATCGAATGAAACCGAACTTCATTATTTCCCTCCAAGCGCTTATCAGACCCCGATTCTGTTTTTGTTGCGTAAGAAACCTATTGAAACCCTTGATTTCATAATCAGGTTTATCAATAAGTTTGTCGAGAATTACAAGGCATGTGATTATGATACATGTGTTGAGGAAGCCACATTAAAGATTGAAGGAGAAGAATACCACCAATTCTGCAGTCCGGGATTATGGGAATGCTATCGCGGAATGGGGACTCCCGTTTTGCCATATCTCATTCAGTCTATTCATATGGCACTTGAAAAATTCTTAATGGAAATTTTCGACTCCTTTGAAGCTGATAAAGTCAAATGGATTCTCAAAAAGATTCTGATTGAATCCAAATCAGCATCACTAACGGCTGTTGTGACAAGTGTGGTGCTTAAACACTACATGAAGTTGCCGGACATAGCAATAATGATTTTTTCCACTCCAGAATTTATCGAACTCGACCTTAGCAGAACGGTCAGAGAAAACGAAGCAAAATCGTTGGCTCTAATGTCAGCAGAATTGACAAAATCGTACAATGAACTTTATGTGAAGGAGAGGCTTGAGGCATGTAATGATAAGCACAGGAGTACAACTCTTGAGAATATTGTCCATGCTTACCAATATTGCCGGATTCCGGGGTTCTCGGATGAAGAACAACAGGAATATATTGGCAAAATTCATAATCTTATAGATTCTTTCAAGTCAGATGAAAACATAATGACGAGGATGAGCTCTGTCCTTGAAAGAATCGACCGCCGGAATCTGAAGATGGAAGCAGAGCCAGTGGACGGTGGAATTATGCTTAAATTCATTCCCAAAAAACATTCGGAACAAACAATCGAAGGACAAGAGGAAGCAGAGAGGCAGTATGAGCAAATAATGAAATATTCGGTCCTGAGTCTTTGGTCATCAAAATACATCAACGAAAACAAGGGGAAAATTCCGAAGATTACGGAATATGACAATTCCCCGGAAAAAGTGATGACAGACCTCCGTTTACTCATGGCTGACACTGAAAGTTTAACAGGAAGAACTTCACTAATCAATAAAGGCACTCCCGAAGCGGTTGCATCAAAACTGCTAAGAGAATCGGCAGATAAACTCTCAGACGAAGATCGTCTTTACTGCAAGGAAATAGTTCTGACGGGATGCCAAAATATTTTCAGCGAGAATTATTGGTATCAGGTGGATGATGGGGCGGAAGATTCCATTATGGCTCTTCCAATCCTTATGGAGCTTTTATGGGCATGAAAACGAAACGAGCATAAGTGGGTGAGTGGGTTTGGTGGTGG
>CASBHZ010000047.1 GCA_949123685.1 uncultured Bacteroidales bacterium
AGATACTATCGCGTGACTGGAGTTCAGACGTGTGCTCTTCCGATCTCATCCGCAAGAACGAAGTTTGCAAAAACAGGACCTTTCTTAACCTCGAAAGTTTCTTTTTTTACACTATAAATCAATGTTCCCACAACATCGGCAGGAAGCAAATCCGGAGTGAACTGAATCCTGTTATACTTTGCAGAAACCAAGTTAGCAAGAGTTTTGATTGCCAAGGTTTTTGCCAATCCCGGCACACCCTCAAGAAGGACATGCCCATTACAAAGAAGTGCTATTAACAATGAATCCACAAGGTGCTTCTGACCTACTATCCTGCGGTCCATACCTGTGCGTATCATACTCACAAAATTGCTCTTTGAAGCTATAAGATCATTTAGCTCCCGGATATTTACTGTTTCCTCCATATTATGGTTGAGATTTTATATAGGGCATGCAACCAACGGCAGCACACTATTAATTATTATTATAAACAATTTAAGGATTCCGCATTTCATGCTTATTCCCAATCGAAATGCAAAAATAGCATTTATTAACTTAATTGTATAATCTTCTCTGTTAAATAACCTTTAACATGTTATAAAAATAATAAATAGGGAATAGAGTCAACTCCCTATTCCCTGTTTACCAATTCAATGTTATTTTAATTAGCTTCTTACTTATGACATGTCATCCCTGCGAGAAGGCATTCCATCCTTGAGCTTTAATCGGTAATTCCGCGCCATCTCGCGTTACCATTGCGGCACCAAGTTCCGGCTTTGTAATATAACCTATTACACTTACCCCCTTGATATTCTCGATCTTATCATGATCAGTAAGTGGAACTGTGAAAAGAAGTTCATAATCCTCCCCTCCATTCATTGCAGTCATCACAAGGTTCATGTTAAGTTCTTCCGCCATGACAGCCGTCTGATAATCAATAGGAATTTTATCCTCGTATATCCGGCAGCCCACTTTAGAAGCCTTGCATATATGCAGCAATTCAGAAGAGAGTCCGTCACTGACATCCATCATCGATGTTGGCCTTATACCATTTTCTTTAAGCATCGCGACAATATCTTTCCTCGCTTCCGGCTTTAACTGCCTTTCAAGAATATATTCCTTACCTGAGAAATCAGGTTGGAACTCCTCTCCTTCTTTCGATCCGGCAGCTACTCTGTTTTCTCTCTCTAAAAGCTGAAGTCCCATATATGCGGCTCCCAGATCCCCGCTTACACATACGAGATCGGTTTCCTTCGCGCCTGAACGATAAACTATATCCTCTTTTGCAGCATCACCAATGCATGTTACGCTTATGACTAAACCGGTTACAGATGCGGATGTATCCCCACCCACCAGGTCAACGCCATAAATTTCACATGCAAGCCTAATCCCTGCATACAATTCTTCAATATGTTCCACTGTAAAGCGGCTTGAGACACCAAGACTTACAGTTATCTGCCTTGGAGTACCGTTCATAGCGTAAATATCACTGAAGTTAACAACCGCAGATTTATAACCCAGATGTTTTAAAGGAACATAACGGAGATCAAAATGAATCCCTTCAAGAAGCAAATCTGTGGTGACAAGAACATCTGTTCCCTCATATCTCAGCACAGCGGCATCATCACCCACTCCAATCTTTGAGGATTCATTACCTAAGGGAAAATTTTTGGTGAGACGGTCAATAAGACCGAACTCACCAATATTTGATATTTCTGTATGATTATTATCCATTACCGGATCTACATCAAATTCTTGAAAGCATTTCCTTGATAACTGTTGTCATTACCGGCTGAGCCTTAACGGCAGCTTTCTGAACCTCTTCATGAGTAGGAACTTCTTTAATGTCCTTACCACCAAGATCGGTTATAACAGAAACACCAAAAACTCTCATCCCGGCATGATTGGCAACGATAACTTCAGGAACTGTTGACATACCTACGGCATCACCGCCTATAATACGGAAATATTCATATTCAGCAGGTGTTTCAAACGTAGGTCCGGGTGTTCCCACATACACACCATGCATCAGACGTATGTTCTGTTCTTTAGCGATATCATCCGCCATGTTCACAAGAGCCATAGAGTATGCCTCAGTCATTGCCGGGAAACGAGGTCCAAGTTCGTTATAGTTTTTGCCACGCAACGGATTTTCCGGAAACAAATTAATGTGATCCGTAATAACCATCACGTCTCCGACACAAAACTCCTTATTCATACCACCGGCAGCATTGCTGACAAACAAGGTTTCCACACCGATCTCTTTCATCACACGCACCGGGAAAGTGACCTCTTTCATGTCATATCCTTCATAATAATGGAAACGACCTTGCATAGCCATGATGTATTTTCCCCCGAGATTTCCAAAAATCAATTTTCCGGAATGACCTTCTACCGTAGAAACCGGGAAGTTAGGGATATTATGATAGTCAAGTTCCTTTAATATTTCAATATGATTAACAAGGTCACCAAGTCCTGTGCCAAGAATAACACCTATTGATGGAAGATTTCCAACTTCACTGCGGATAAAACCGGCAGTCTCCTTTATTTTCTCCAAATAAGATTTTTCCATTTATTTTCGATTTAGGGTTTTATATATTTATAATCAGCGTAAAAACGCAGTTTACACAAAATAGACAACTAAATAACAACTCACATCAGCGAAAAGGTCAATCTTCCACCGAATCTATAGCTTTCTTAAGGTCTGTTATAAAATCAGAGCTATCAAGTCCGCTAATCATTTTCACAGCAATCGGCATATAATACGAAATTTGCTTCAACCGTGTCGGGAAATAAGGATTATAAGCTAATCTCACTGCATCTTTCTCTGTGGTGAGAATAATCTTTCGCTCGCCCGGCAGAGAATCAAACTTCTTCTGAATGCTTTCAAGATCTTCTCTTGAAAAATTATGATGGTCCGGGAAATGACAAACCTTCATTTTAAACGGATAGCTATTGAAATGACGAACGAAACCTCTCGGATTTGCAATGCCACTGAGCAATAATACCGTGTCGTTCTTCGTCAAGTCTGACAACGATGCCTGATAAGGTTCGTCATCCGGGAATACAGGTAACAACCCTCCATACGTGAACCTTGAAAAATAAAGTTTCTGAAACTTCATCAAATCAAGATTCTTTTGAACAAGCCTGAAGTCAAGAGGGGTTATGTCATTAGGGCATTTTGACACAATGACCATATCTGCCCTATTAACCTGGTGCGGACTCTCCCGCAACCTTCCCAATGGAAGGAGATTGTCGTTATATAGAGGACGACTATAGTCCATAAGTAGGACAGAGACTTTGGGTTCTACATACCTATGTTGGAATGCATCATCCAAAACAATAAGCTCAATATTGGGAAATTGCTTAATCAATTCCTTTATTCCTTTCCGGCGATCCTCACAAACGGCAACCTTAACCCTCGAACCGAATTTATGATAAATCTGGAGCGGCTCATCTCCCACGCTGTCAGGAGTGCTGTTGGAATTTGCCAGTATGAATCCTTTTGTTTTACGCTTGTAACCGCGACTTAATACGGCAGTATTATAATCCATTGCCAACATACCGACTATATACTCTGTATGAGGCGTTTTACCTGTCCCTCCCACCGTGAGATTACCTACGCTGACAATCGGCACATCAAACCTTTCATGCGGTAAGATATTATTATCGAACATCCAGTTACGCACAGCTGTGATTCCCCCATAAATCCAAGATAACGGAGTTAAAATACACTTTAATATTTTTGTTTTTGTCTCAGCTGTCATAATACTGAAATATATAAGCTCTCCTATCTGCCAATAACGACTTCAAATTCCGGCATACGTGCCAACACGCGATTACGAGACAGTAACTTTTCCGCAATATACACGCCAATTTCCCTAAAATCCCCATCGAAATTTGCCTTCATCATTTTCATAGCCTCTATATCTCCGGCTGAAACCATATCCCAGAATGACGGTTCATATACCGGATATACGGCTACATCATATTTGCTGTATACGTCGGCTTTCTTCGCTGTCCACTCAATTGCCTCACCCAATGAACCCAATTCATCCACGAGTCCGATCTCTTTTGCCTTGATCGCATTCCAGACTCTTCCTTCTGCAATCTGACGGACCCGCTCTTCAGGCATCTTTCGTCCTTTTGCCACCCTTTTTATAAAACGGTCATAGCCGGATTCCACATACCTTTGCATGATTGCTAATTGTCTATCGTCCATTGGTGAATATATGGTCGGGAAATCAGCAGCAGGATTTGTTGACACTGACTGAAGATTAACACCCAACTTATCCGCCAGTCCCTTCACATTTGGAATAAGTCCAAAAATTCCTATCGACCCGGTTATAGTCAATGGATCTGCATATATCTTGTCTGCCCCACACGAGATCCAGTAACCTCCCGATGCGGCATAATCACCCATAGAAACAGCAAGCGGCTTCTTTTTAGATTGAAAATAATCCAAAGCCTCCCCTATCTGGTCACTCCCGAATGCAGATCCACCCGGAGAATTGACTCTCAATACGAGACCTTTGATCTTGTCATCATCTGCAAGCTTGGTAATGATAGGCACAAGTTTCTGATAATTGATTCCTGTCGAAGCACCGTCAACAATCTCTCCGGTGGCATATAACACAGCTATGCAATTCTTGCTTGAATAAGCGTCGGTCCATGGAATCTGTCCCACAAGAAGTGAAGGAGATACATAATTCAACTTCTTCTTATCAAGATCTATAAGTTTGGCAAGACGCTCGTCCATTGTCCGTTCATATACAGCTTCATCAACAAGACCGGCTTTGACCGCAGCATCTGCAGAAGAAAACATTAAACCGTTGTTTACGAGCGAGTCAATCTCAGCACTCGAAAGCCTTTTGCGGTTATCGCAAATACCGTCTTTCATGAAATTCCACATCGTGGTGAATAAGGTGTCAAGCTGTGCCCTTGCCGGCTCACTCATCTGGGTGGAAATGTAAGGTTCCACTGCAGATTTGAAAGTACCGACCTTAACAACTTGAAATTCAACACCGAGCTTATCAAATAGTCCCTTCATATACATAGTTGTGGAACCAAGACCATTGATTGCTATTTCACCATAAGGATTGAGGAAAACCTTATCCGATACTGATGCAACATAATATGTGCCTAAAGTATATACATCACCATATGCATATACCTTTTTTCCGGATTTCTTAAAATCTTTTACGGCATCCCTTATGGCATTAAGGGTGGCAGGCGAAGCAAGAGCTGCGCCGCATTTTATGTAGAGTGCATCAATATTTTTATTATCGGAAGCATTTTTTAAACTCTCTATAATTACATTGAGAGTTTGGGGCTTCGCAATATTGCCGGTCATTACCGTCATATAATCCAACGATGTGGGAGTTTCGGATTCTATTATAGGACCGGAAAGTTCCAGAGTAAGTATGGAATGCTTCTTTACGCCAGTCACCTCCTTTGTTCCATTCAAGCCTGCAACAAGTCCGACTGCAACTATCACTCCGACAACCCCGAAAAGAATCAGGGCAACCCATGCGCCGACAAACGATGACAAGGCGTTTAGAAAGAATTTCTTTAGCATACTTACTTACTTATTTAAGGTTATTTATAATTTCTTTGATATTGTCCGCAAGACGATTGGCTTTATCCATTGTGACTGCTTCGCTATATATACGGATAATCGGCTCGGTATTCGACTTGCGAAGATGAACCCAGCTGTCTTCAAAATCAATTTTCACTCCGTCAATATCATTTACCTCTTCATTCGAGAAATGATCTTTGACAGCTTCGAGAATAGCATCAACATCAATATCCGGTGTCAGTTCAATCTTATTCTTCGCTATTTCATATTTAGGAAGCGACGATTTGATTTCGGAAACCTTTTTTCCTGATTTCGCCATCAATGTAAGGAACAGAGCCACACCAACCAATGCATCTCTGCCATAATGAATTTCAGGATATATCACCCCTCCATTTCCTTCTCCTCCGATAACTGCCCCAACCTCTTTCATTTTTGTCACAACATTGACTTCACCGACAGCTGCCGCGAAATAATTACAGTCATGATTTCTTGTAACGTCGCGTAGTCCTCGCGAGCTACTTAGGTTAGAGACGGTGGCACCCGGTGTATGGGAGAGAACATAGTCGGCAATAGCCACCAATGTATTCTCCTCAACAAACATTTCCCCGTTTTCCATCACGATAGCAAGGCGATCCACATCCGGATCCACAACGAAACCGACATCCGCCTTTTTATCACGCATGACTTCAGAAATCCCTGTAAGATTCTGGGGAATCGGCTCAGGAGTATGAGCAAACTTTCCTGTTGCCTCGCAATTCAGTTCAATAATGTTTTTAACGCCCAACGAACGTAAGAGCAAAGGTATCACCTCCCCTCCAACAGAATTGATTCCGTCAACCGCCACTGTAAAGTTACTATTAGCAATGGCTTCCGGATCAACGAGCTTTAGAGACTTAACCATCTCGACATGGCGCATTGCCCATGTTTCATTTATATATTCATTGCCAAGATCAAAAACTTCTGCGAAAGTATACTCATTTTCATCTGCCCTACGTATTATTTCTTTACCCTCCTTGTCGGAAAGAAACTCCCCGTTGTGGTTAAGAAGCTTAAGGGCATTCCATTGCACGGGATTATGACTCGCCGTGATTATGATACCACCGCATGCATTCTCCCCGGTAACGGCAAGTTCGGTTGTAGGAGTAGATGCTTTTCCGATGTTTATGACATCAAATCCCATTGACATCAATGTTCCCGTAACCAGATTTTCTACCATCTTACCTGAAAGACGGGCATCTCTGCCTACAACAATTGCATTGCTTGTGCCTTTATATGAATCACGTATGAACGATGCATAAGAAGCAGTAAACTTAACGACATCAACTGCGCTAAGCCCTTCTCCCGGTTTGCCTCCGATAGTGCCTCGGATTCCGGATATAGATTTTATAAGTGACACGATATAGTATTTAAAATGGTTTATCTATAGAATCGACTTTAAACTACTACGTAAGTTAAGCTTACATAGCTTATCTATATAATCAACGCTGTAATTAAAACAGTTTTAATATTCAGCCTTAAAATATCTGATATTATATAAATATGGAAGACAGGAGCTTACATCAGAAGAGAATCCTTCCGGCGATTTCACAACCAAGTTAACCTCACAATTATATCCAAGATATTCAAGAGGCACCTGTATCCCTTCCCCATATTGTGTAGTAGTGGTAAGGATATTATTGCCATACACAAGACTTACATTTGAAGAATTTTCGAAATCCTCTGCATTGCCCTCCCACACTTCTGAGCCGGTTGCCTGATAATTCTTAAGGTTCAGCCTCATAAAACGGAAATAAACAAGATCGCCTTTTTCCGGCTTATCCGTATCTGAACCTTTGCTTATGACCTGCATATAGACATATCCGTCTTTATCCATTTTATAGAAAGGGGCATTCTCCCCTATCTCAAAATCACTATTTTCAGGAATCTGAAGCACTACTTTGTGTTGAGCCAAATACCAGTTGACAGCATGTTCCTCTTCGTTCAGGAGTTCGGAATAGCTCTTGGTTTCTTCACATCCACTCGTTGCAACCATGATGCCACAAAGCATCGCGATAGTGATTATTTTAGTCTTGATTTTCATTTATGATTTCGATATTTATTCAATTTTTATGGTTCATTGTCATCTTAAAAGATTATTCGCTCCTTACCTCAAGTTTCTCAAACCGTTTGGGAAGATATTCGTCGTATCTGTCAAGATTCTTTACAAGAAGCTCCCTGCATTCGGCAAGAGTGCCATGGAATTCACCGCCTGAAGCCTGAAGATGTCCGCCCCCATTGAAAAGTTCCGAACATATCTTAGACACAGGGAAATTCACTTTGCTTCTGGCTGAAACTTTAATACAGTCGGGATCTTCGCGCATGAATATGGAGTAAACCATGCCACGGATATTCAACGCCTCATTAACAAGACCCTCCGTGTCACCTTTCTCATAATGAAACCTGTCTAATTCATCCTTTGATAAAGTAATGAGACAACCTCTATGCTCCGGAAAGACTTCCAGTTTCTCACAAATTGCATATGATTTAAGGCGAAGGCTGTCATAGCTGCATGCCTTTATGCACTCATCGATAATCCGGTTTTTCTCCGCACCCTTTTCCATGAGTTTGGTCAGGATTTCATACACATCCGCGTTACGGCAATTCACAGTAAAATTCTGAGTGTCAGTAATCAATCCCGTCAGAAGGCAGGTTGCACAGTTCCTATCAATATCACTATACAATCCACATGCCGCTATTATCCTGAAAACAAGCTCGCAAGTGGAAGACATTTCCGGATATGAAAACTCAACAGCACACTCTATCTCCGGTCCTTCATGATGGTCAATCAACACCTTCTTTGCACTTGATCCTTGAATCAAGGGAGCGAGATGATCCTGACGCGAAGGCTGGTTAAAATCGCAACAAATAACCAAGTCACTTTCCTCTACAAGCCTTGTGCAATAAGGATCATGACGAGTGTAGACAGCGATTTCATTAAAATCTGGCAAGAAACGCAAAGATCTTGGAGGAACATCCGGCACCACGACAGATGGTTGCTTGCCTATAGCTTTCAATAAATGCCATAGACCAAGCGTGCTTCCTATTGCGTCCCCATCAGGATGCACATGACATGTCAGAACGATTTTTTCGCTCTGTTCCAATAGAGTAGCGAACTCCTTTACGCTTATTGGATTTATAATTTTATTCATACAAACGATTTCAATTCACAAAGATAATAATTATTCCACAATTATTTGACAATTTAAGAAACTGTTTAAATTTAATTCGGAAAAATTTATTCCTGAAAAGGTATCTGATATCGCAAAAAATCAGACAAGCTAAAGACTCTTTGGAAATTTATAACTAATTTTGCAAATGAAGTTGCTTAAACTAATTTTCATGGTAAGATTTATTAAGATTTTGGAGCAGGTTTGCCCCAAAGGTTAATAAAGATTGCCATAATGTTTACAATTCTTCAGATTTTTTTATAACTTAAATTAGTTTAAACAACTTCAATAAATATATTCAATATGACACCCTTGCATACTAAAGAAGAGAAGCTTCGCGCATTCGGTGAGTTCCTGGATGTGCTTGACACCCTGCGAGTCCGTTGTCCATGGGACGCCAAACAGACTAACGAATCATTACGCCCCAACACCATCGAAGAAGTTTACGAACTTGCTGATGCTCTCGTGGCTGATGATTCTGCCAATATACGTAAAGAATTGGGAGACGTGTTGCTTCATGTGGCATTTTATTCAAGAATTGCTGAAGAAAAAGGAGATTTTGATATCGTAGATGTGTGCAATTCTTTAGTCGAAAAATTGAAATTCAGACATCCTCATATTTATGGCAATGTCAATGTAGATAATGCTGAAGAAGTTGCGCAAAATTGGGAACAAATAAAACTTAAAGAGAAAAAAGGCAACAAAACTGTTCTTGGGGGAGTGCCTTCAGCCCTGCCGGCATTGATAAAGGCTAACAGGATACAGGAAAAGGCACGTAATGTAGGATTCGACTGGGAAGAGCGCCGACAAGTCTGGGATAAGGTCAAGGAAGAGATTTCTGAAGTGGAGCAAGAAATGAATAACAACAACCCGGAAGCTTTGGAATCAGAATTTGGGGATCTTTTGTTTACCGTCATCAACGCAACCCGACTTTATAATGTTGACCCTGAAAATGCATTGGAAAAGACAAACAAGAAATTTATAAAAAGATTCAACCATATAGAAGAGAGAGCTAAGGAAATGGGCAAATCGATAAAAGATTTGACCCTTGCCGAAATGGACAAAATCTGGAACGAAGCTAAAAAATTATAACACATTGATACTCTGCATTACTGAGAAACCAAGCGTTGGCAGGGACATAGCCCGAATCCTCGGAGCCAACACGCAGCATCCCGGGTATTACGAAGGTAACGGATATTGCGTAACATGGACTTTCGGTCATCTTTGCACACTCAAGGAACCGGCGGATTATACGCTTGATTGGAAAAGGTGGTCACTGTCTTCACTACCAATGATTCCGGCAAGGTTCGGCATAAAATTAATTCCACAACAAAGCATCGAGAACCAGTTTAACACGATCAAGACTCTTATTGACCAATGTGATGAAGTTATAAACTGCGGTGATGCCGGACAAGAAGGTGAGCTAATCCAGAGATGGGTGATGCAGAAGGCAGGATGCGACAAACCTATAAAAAGGTTATGGATAAGTTCGCTTACAGACGAGTCAATTAAGGAAGGGTTTGAACATCTCAGAAGCCACAAAGACCTCGATCCACTTTACACTGCAGGATTATGTCGCGCAATCGGCGACTGGATTCTCGGCATCAACGCAACGCGTCTTTATTCTATAAAATACAGTAAGGACCGTCAGATATTGTCTGTAGGAAGGGTGCAGACCCCTACATTGGCTCTGGTCGTCAACAGGCAGTTGGAAATAGAAAATTTTGTTCCTAAAGACACATGGGAACTCAAGACCATATATCGTGACACACTCTTTTCATCTGCATTGAAAGCGTTCGAGGTTCAAGAGGATGGAGAAAAGATAGTGCAGGATGTCGCTCAATATCCGCTTACTATAACAGACATAGAGAAAAAGAAAGGGAAAGAGGCACCACCACGTCTTTTCGACCTGACCTCGTTGCAAGTGGAGTGCAACAAAAAATTCGGGATGGGAGCGGACGCTACACTCAAGGCAATACAGTCTTTATATGAAAAAAAGCTGGCTACCTACCCGCGTGTTGACACCACGTATCTCACAGACGACATGTATCCGAAATGTAAGAGTATACTGAACGGAATCAGCAATCATTACGCAGATGTGCTTCAACCACTCCGGGGAGAGAAATTAAAAAAGAGCAAAAAAGTCTTTGACAATTCTAAAGTTACAGACCATCATGCCATAATACCTACCGGACAACCACTGTCTCTATCTCTTTCTACTGATGAAAGGAATGTATTCGACACTATCGCGCTGAGATTTATATCCGTATTCTATCCCGATTGCGCTTTCGAGCAAACTGTTGTAAAGGCAGAGGCAGGTAAATATAAATTCAAGGCTACCGGTCGGGTTATAATTGATCAGGGTTGGAAATTCGTGTATCAATCCAGGAAAGGCATTTCACCTATAGAACAGGACAAGAATGAAGATGAAAAGAAAGAGGATGACACAGCTGTTCTTCCTGCCTTCACAAAAGGGGAATCAGGAGAGCATCAACCCAAATTGGTAAAGAAAACCAGTCAACCACCTAAGTATTATACCGAAGGGACGCTTCTGAAAGCGATGGAAACAGCTGGAGCATCCGTTGAGGATGAAGAACTTCGGGAAGCTTTGAAAGCTAATGGGATAGGCAGACCATCCACACGTGCGGCAATTATAGAGATATTATATAAAAGGGGATACATAAGGAAAGAGCGAAAATCACTCCGAGCCACACCGGCTGGCATAGACCTTATTTCAGTGATTCAGGAAGAGTTGTTGAAAAGTGCGAAACTGACCGGCATCTGGGAAGGACGACTCCGACAGATAGAACATGGCGAATATAGCGCATCCGAATTTATATTCCAACTTAAGGAAATGATTTCGGAAATAGTGATGTCTGTATTGAAAGATAATTCCAACAGGAGCATAAATGCCGAACAACAAGATCCTGAAAACGTTAAGAAGGTAAAGCCTTCAAAAAAAACAATAAAGTAATCAGATACAATGGATAGGAATATCGCAATTCAATACACTGCAGTAGGAATAATAATAATTGCAGCATTGGCATGGCTCGTGATAAAGTTCTTTAAACAGAGAAAAAAGGGCGGGCATAGCCAATGTTGCGGATGTTCCTTGTCTGAGAATTGCAAATCTCCGGCAAAAGATCGTATGAAATGCATTAAAAAATGAATGTGACCGGAAAAATCTGATCATGATCCGCCTCTTGTTCCGGAAGATGATTTCTTCACCAGTTGCCATGAGTTTACTATATTTTGCCATGCTATATATGCCGCTGGTGCAATTGATGCGATAGGTGTCATATATGTCAAGGCAAGCCAGACAGCAAGCACAGTATTCTTCTGCCCAAGACTTTGTCCTCCGGAAATCCTGTCATCAAAACGGGCTCCAATCCTCCGCCCTATATAAAATTGCAACAGACATGCAAACAATGCTCCTGTCACGAGCATGACAACCGTAAAAAGTTGACTATCGTCCCACGTCCGTATCGTAAAACTAACACAGCTCCCGACTATTATAAACAAGGATACTGCCCACAGATAAAACGAAAGGTTCTGATAACCTACAATTCTGGAATGCAACCGTGGCAAAAAATAACGCAGTATCATTGCAACCGCCAAAGGACCTATAATCAGAGGAAACACCTTTGAACATATTAATAATGAAGACCTGGTGAATGTCATATCGGGATTATCACCGATTGCAGCAAGGACTATCGGTCCGGCAACCGCTACAAGCGCATTGCACAACAATGAATATGTAGCAACGAACGATATGCTTCCTCCCAACATAGAAGTGATTACAGGAGCCGCTGTTGCCGTAGGTATGAAGATGCATATGAATACCCCCTCTCCCACTATATGATCTATTGGCGACAATATGAAATAAACAATGGCAGACATCGCCACCTGAACAGCCAATAAAGCAAGATGTTCTTTTTTCGGTTTGAAATCCTTTACCTGAAGTTTACAATATGTTATAAACAACATCAGGAAAATCAAATATGGAGAAAGGAATGTCACATACTCCATCCATTTATAAAAAACGGCACCCCCGACCATCGCTATCGGAAGCATGGAATTTTTCAATTGTTGCCTTGCGATATGCATATCCCTAATGTAATATACCTTTACCCTCCCTTGTTATTTCAGGTTCATCTCCGGTGCAATCTACTATTGTGGAATATACCACTCCCCCTTCGTCGCCCTCTATAAAGAGATCCACCTTCCCTTCATAGTTCTCTGCAATTAGATCCGGACTTATAGCATAATCCTCGTCTTCAAACTTGATGGAAGTTGAAAGCAATGGACGTCCGAGGCGCTCGGCAATCTGCCTGGGAAGTGCACAATCCGGAATACGGATACCAACGGTCTTGCGTCCTTTGAAAACTTTTGGTAACGATGATGACGATTTCAACAGGAATGTAAACGGTCCCGGAGTGTTATCCTTCATCAGACGGAACTCATTGTTACCGATTTTAGAATATTCCGCAGCCATTGAGATGTCTGAGCACACTATAGAAAGATGTGCCTTATCCGGATTTATGCCCTTGACTTTACAAATCCGCTCTATCGCTTTTACATTCAATGCATCGCAACATATGCCATAAAGGGTATCCGTAGGCATTATCGCTATCGACCCATTGTCAAGCTCCTTGCAGATTTCAGAAAGTTGCTTTTCTGAAGGTGAATCATTCCAGATTTTAACAGTTTTCATCACGTGGGATTTTAATAAACAAGCGAATTTAATTAATTTTGTGTAATTAAACAACTTCTAATTAGTTTTAGATGAAAATAGCTATATTGGTGGCAATGGAGAAGGAATTGAAACTCCTTCTAAACCAAATGCCGGAAAGAGAAGAAATCCGTATCGGTGAAAACAGATATCACATCGGAAAAATTGGTGGTAAAGAGATTATCGCAGGTAAATGCGGTATAGGGAAAGTAAATTCGGCACTAAATACATATCAGCTGATATGCGATCGGAAACCGGACATGGTAATAAATTCCGGTGTCGCAGGCGGTGTTGACGGATCGTTGGGAATAGGCTCCGTTCTCATCGCAAATGGTGTCGCTTATCATGACGTGTGGTGCGGACCCGGCACAGAATATGGCGCAGCAGACGGTTTCCCGAGAATTTTCACACCCGATGAAAGAATAATTGAAATAGGCAGATCTGCCTTTTCTGGAAATGGCGATGTAAAATTCGGACTCATATGCAGTGGTGACAAATTCATTTATCAAAAGCAGGAAGTTGACGAAATCAAGAACAAATTTCCTGATGCTCTTGCCGTAGATATGGAATCGGCATCTATTGCCCAGACATGTACAAGATGCGGGATTCCGTTTGCAATTGTAAGAGTAATGAGCGACACCCCGGGCGCGGCAGAGAACGTTTCTCAATATGAAGATTTCTGGAACAAGGCACCGGAAAAAACGTTCGACTGCGTTTCCCTCCTAATTTCAGAACTTTAGAAGCTGTACGCATGCCTTAACATATTTATTAACATGTGTTAAATAGTGGATATTTTACAATGAAATATCCACTATTTTTATTGTATATGCCAAAACATTCAACTGAAATTGTCTAAAATTCATTTAATCGTCCTTGAATACGTTAAAGTTTTCTGAAAATTGCCAGCATGAAAACTCAAAACTTAATTTCAGTTTTCTCAAATAGGTCATTATTGGTCATATTTTCGCTTTTTTAAACCTTTTAAGGATTTTTCACAACTTTAATTGTTAATTTTGCAGAGAATATAATTCAAGAAGTTTAAATCACTTCAATATAAATCTTAGTTATACAGGTAAAATAATTAAACAAATCATATTGTTATGAAAATTAGAAAAATGTGTGCCTTGTCACTATCAGTTCTGACAGTGACTTCAATTCTTCCTTCGTGCAAAGGAAACAATCAGCAGCAACAACAAGAAATGGCTCCGGAACTTGCAGTGATGACTGTCGGAGAAGTGGATTCCAAGCTTGAGACAGGCTATCCTACTTCATTACGTGGCGAAAACGACGTGGAAATACGTCCTCAGATTTCGGGATTCCTCACTAAAGTGAATGTAGAGGAAGGACAACGCGTGAACAAAGGTCAAGTGCTCTTCACAATAGATCAAGTCAGCTTACAGGCTGCAGTGGATGCTGCCAATGCCGCCGTATCTGTTTCACAGGCTAATGTCAACACCGCACAAACAAATGCCAACAATAATAAAATCTTATTTGACAAGAATATTATCAGCGCTCCTGCATATCAGACATCTGTTGATGCCTTGAACGCTGCAAAAGCGCAACTTCATCAGGCACAAGCAAACCTTGTGAATGCGAAAAAGAATCTTTCTTATTCTGTTGTTACCGCCCCGGCAAGCGGTATTGTCGGAACTATAGATTATCGTGAAGGATCTTTGGTATCGCCTACGACTCTTTTAACAGTGCTTTCAAACAGCAGCGATATGCGAGCCACATTCTCTCTCAATGAGAAAGATATACTTAACATGACAGACAACGGTAGCCGCTCCATACAGGAAGCGATAGCACAGATGCCGGCTGTAACGCTACTTCTTGCAAACGGAGAGCGTTACCAACATCCGGGTAAGATAATCTCCATATCAGGTGTTATCGACCCCACAACCGGTGCTGCATCAGCAACAGCAATATTCCCCAATCCTAACGGCATGCTACGAAGCGGTAACAGCGGACAGGTGCTTATACCGTCCACCCGCAGCAACGCCATCCTCATTCCTCAGAATGCAACTTACGAAATTCAGGACATGAAGTTCTGCTATGTTGTTGGAGATTCAAGCAAAGTGCATTCAACTCCTATACAAGTAGCTCCTGAAAATGATGGCAAGAATTATATAATAACCAGCGGACTTAAACCGGGTGACGTAATTGTCACAGAAGGAGTCGGAATTACAGTTAAAGACAACATGGTTATCAAACCTAAAAAATAGAAGTGATTTTAGCTAAGTATAATGCAAAATAAATCATTTCAAAAATTTAGTTTACAATGAATTTATCCACTTTTATAAACAGACCGGTTCTATCGACCGTAATCTCGATTTTTATCGTGATCTTAGGTCTACTTGGTCTCACCTCCCTCCCGGTTGAACAATATCCGGACATTGCGCCCCCAACTATTCAGGTATCCACCACATATACGGGTGCCAACGCGCAAAGTGTGCTTAATTCTGTGATCGCCCCTCTTGAAGAGCAGATTAATGGCGCAGAGAATATGGACTATATGTATTCTTCTGCAGCCAATAATGGATCAGCATCGATCAACGTTTATTTCAAGCCCGGCATGGATCCGAACATGGCTGCGGTCGATGTCCAGAACCGTGTGGCAAAAGCTGCAAGCTTCCTGCCATCAGAGGTTAACCAGGTAGGCGTGATCACACAAAAGCGCCAAAGCTCAATGCTTATGGTGTTCAACGTGTATGACGCAGACGGGAAATACTCGGAGGAGTTCATCGAGAACTATATGGCAATCAACATAATTCCTGTCATAAAACGTGTGTCGGGAGTAGGAGATGCCATGGTACTCGGTTCTGACTACAGTATGCGAATATGGCTCAAACCGGATGTTATGGCTCAATATGGACTTATGCCTACAGATATTTCATCTGCTTTGGCGGAACAGAATATAGAAGCCGCCCCGGGTCAGTTCGGTGAAAACGGAAATCAAAGCTTCCAGTACGTAATGCGTTACAAGGGACGCTTGCAAGACGAGAAAGAATTTGACGATATTATCATACGCGCAACCAACGATGGCGAAATACTGAGGCTCAAGGATGTAGCAGACGTCGAACTCGGTCGTCTCTCTTATGGCTTCCATTCCACAACCAACGGACACGTTGGTTGCTCGGCAATCGTATTCCAGTCTGCAGGATCCAATGCAACCCAGGTGGTGGAAGATATTCAGAAAGAACTTGACAAATTCCAGAAAGAGGCACCGGAAGGTATCGAGATCATAACCACCATGAGTGTCAACGACTTCCTTTTTGCATCAATCCATGAGGTTGTGAAAACACTTATAGAAGCCTTCGTGCTTGTATTCCTTGTGGTGTTCATATTCCTTCAAGATTTCCGGTCAACGCTTATACCTATTATAGCTATTCCGGTTGCCTTGGTCGGCACCTTCTTCCTTATGTACATATTCGGTTTCTCTATAAACCTTCTTACCCTCTCAGCCCTTGTGCTTGCCATTGCGATTGTGGTCGATGACGCGATAGTCGTCGTCGAGGCGGTACACGCCAAGCTTGACGAAGGATATAGTTCCTCGAAGCGTGCCGCCATAGATGCAATGAACGAAATTGCCGGAGCCTTGATCTCAATTACACTCGTCATGATGCTCGTGTTTATTCCGGTGTCATTCATGGGAGGAACATCAGGTGTTTTCTACAGGCAATTCGGTCTTACAATGGCAATGTCTATTGGTCTGTCTGCCATAAACGCACTTACGCTCTCTCCTGCCCTCTGTGCCCTCTTCCTTAAGCCACACAACAAGAGCGAGGAGAAACCTCTTAAAGAGCGCATGAAAGATGCCTATTCAGCAGCCGGTGAAGTTGTGAAAGAAACATACAAGAAGCGCCTTAGAATTAAACTCCCTCCTTTCGTGACACTCATCCTGATTATAGCGGCAATCGCCTTACTAATGATGGGCTGGTTCGATTTCGAGAATATTCTTAAAGGCTCGATTGCAGTTGCTGTGGGATTACTTGCTATCATAGGTTTGTTCTCAAAAGAATTTATTGATTTCTTCAACAGCGGATTCAATAAACTTCTGAAGGTATATAACGTGGCATCAGGCTGGTTCATACGTCATAAGATTACAGGTTTTTCAATTGTTGCAGCATCAATTGCAATCCTTGTATGGCTTATGAGCACCACCGCCACTTCAATGGTGCCACAGGAAGACACAGGTACGATCATGGGTGTAGTAGACATGCCTCCTGCAACGGCAATGGAAAAAACAAAAGCCATAATGAACGAAGTTGACAGCATATGCGGATCCATACATGCGATTCAGACACGAAACGCAATCACCGGATATAGCTTCGTGGGAGGCCAGGGAAATACATATGGATCTTTCATCATCAAGCTTCGTCCCTGGGAAGAACGAGACGAAAAGACTGAAAGCGCGAACGCAGTGCTCGCACAGTTGTATCAGAAATGTTCGCAGATAAAAGACGGGCGTATAATGTTCTTCACGCCTCCGATGATCCCGGGTTATTCCTCTACCAGTGGTTTTGAGATCAAGCTTCAGGACAAAACAGGCGGAGACCTGAACAACTTCTTCCAGGTTTATCAGAGTTATATCGCAGCCCTCAACGCACGACCTGAAATCCAGATGGCATATTCAACATTCAATCCCACCTTCCCCCAATACATGGTGGAACTTGACGTTGCAAAAATTAAACAGGCTGGGTTAACACAGAATCAGATACTTAGTGCCCTTCAGGGATATTACGGCGGTATGTATGTGTCGAACTTCAATAAGTTCGGTAAGCTTTACCGCGTCATGATGCAGGCAAACCCCGAGGCGCGTATTTCTCCGGAAACATTAAAGAGAATAAAAATACGCAACGGAGCCACCATGGCGCCTATAGATAACTTCGTTTCGCTTAAACGTGTGTATGGTCCTGACATAATCAACCGATTCAACCTGTTCACCTCAATTGCTGTGACCGGTCAGCCGGCACCGGGCTTCTCTTCCGGAGACGCCATCAAAGCCATTGAAGAGGTGGGAGCGGAAATGCTCCCCAACGGATTCGGATACGAATATTCAGGTATGACCCGAGAGGAAGCAAAGGGTGGCAGTAGCCAGACCGCATACGTCTTCGGTCTTGTACTTCTATTCGTTTATCTGCTGCTTTCTGCTCAATACGAAAGCTATATCATACCGTGGGCTGTCATCCTGTCAGTTCCATTCGGTCTGATGGGCACCTTCATATTCGCACGATTCATGGGTATTGACAACAATATCTATCTCCAGATCGCCCTTATCATGCTTATCGGTCTGTTGGCAAAGAATGCCATCCTTATTGTGGAGTTCGCCCTTGAAAGAAGGAGAACCGGGCTAAGTGTGGTGCAGTCTGCGATTCAGGGAGCGACAGCGCGACTCCGTCCTATCCTCATGACATCGCTTGCAATGATTATTGGTCTGCTCCCTTTGATGTTTGCCACAGGTGCCGGAGCAAACGGCTATAACGCACTCGGCACCGGAGCAATCGGCGGTATGTTCGTCGGCATGATCCTGCAGGTGCTTGTCGTTCCCGCCATGTTTGTTGCATTCCAGCTTATACAGGAGAAAATCACACCTCCCAAATGGAAAGACAAAGACAACACGGGAATAACATCTGAAATCGAGCAATACAGTATAACAAGAGAATAATCAGGTAATGAATAAATTAATAAAATATATGACACTGGTGATGTTGACAGTTGCAATGAGCAGCTGTCACATCTACCGGAAATATGAACTTCCTTCAAATGAGAACGCATTTGTGGAAGATTTTCGAAAAGCCACTGAGCAACCGATAGATTCCACATCTCTTGAATATCTGGGATGGGAAAAGATCTTCACGGATCCGCTGCTCCAAAGTTACATCCGCCAGGCGCTTGATAATAATCAGGATCTTGACGATGCACGTCATAACGTGGAAATAGCACAGGCTCAGCTCAAAGGGGCAAAACTCAGCTATTTCCCATCATTAGCACTTAATCCCAATGGAGGGACGGCAAGTTATGGCGGCAGCCACATGAATTGGAGCTATACCATTCCATTGGCGGCAAGCTGGGAGATAGACGTGTTCGGGAAGATCCTGAACCGAAAGAGGGGAGCCAAAGTAAGTGTGGAGCAGATGCAGGATTATGAACAGGCTGTGCGCTCCCAAATTATCTGCGGAGTCGCAAACACATATTACACACTCGTTCTCCTCAAACAGCAATTGGATCTCACCCAAAGAACTTCCGTAATATGGAAAGACCAGGTAGAATCAATGAAGGCAATGAAAGAGGCTGCTTATGTAAACGAGGCTGCCGTAGTTCAAAGCGCGGCAAACTATTGGAGCATCATGTCTTCAATACCCGACATTAAACAAAACATAACAACCACGTCAAACGCTCTTTCCGTTCTCTTGGGCACATATCCTAAAGAATGGGAGGTAACTTCAGACCTCAATTTCTCACTTCCCGTAGATGTCAGAAGCGGAATACCGATGTCTTATCTTGCAGTGCGTCCTGATGTACGCGCTGCCGAAAGGGGGCTTGCAGCCGCGTATTATGTGACCAATAGCGCAAGGGCGGCATTCTACCCCACCCTTTCCATCTCTGCCCAGGGAGGCTTCACCAACCTGTTAGGAAGCTTGATCACCAATCCCGGTAAATGGTTCATCCAACTCGCAGGACAGCTTGCCGCCCCTCTCTTCTCGAGAGGTCAGAACATAGCCACACTTGAAGCCGCAAAGGCGCAACAGAAACAGGCTATGAACGCCTTCGAAAAGACTGTGCTAAATGCAAGCGCTGATGTCAGCGATGCCCTTTCCCAGATATCCAATGTCAACGATAAGAAGAACGCATTGGAACAACAGATAGATAATCTTGAAAAAAGCGTGGAATATACGCAGGAATTATTAACTTTAGACCCCAAAACCACTTACCTTGAAGTTCTGACGGCACGCTCAAGCCTCTTAAGCGCTCAGCTTTCGAGTCTTGCTTGCTGGCACACACAGGTGGCATCGCTGATAAGCCTCTATCAAGCTGTAGGTGGTGGAAGATAATTGTTAACCTAAAACTTAATACTATGTTTCATATCAGCCCGCTGGCGTTTGTCCATCCCAACGCCAAAATAGGAGACAATGTCACCATAAATGCGTTCGCGTATATTGATGATAATGTGGAGATCGGAGAAGGATGCGTGATCGGTCCGCACGTGAGCATACGCTCCGGAGCCAGGATTGGTAAAAACAACCGTTTTTTCGACGGATGCGTGATCTCTGCCGCCCCTCAGGATTTTAGATGGAAAGGAGAAGAATCATTTGTTGAAATCGGTGACAACAATTGCATCCGGGAACATGTTATCATCAACCGCAGCATATATGCTGGGAAAGCCACCAAGATCGGCAACAACTCGTTTGTCATGGCGCAAAGTCATATCGGTCATGACTCGGAAGTTGGCGACTATGTGGTGATAGGTAACGCGGCAAAAATAGCCGGAGCATGCAAGATCGGCAATTATTCCATCCTATCATCAAATGCTCTCGTACACGAGAATTGTGACATTGCGGAATGGGTGCTTATCAAAGGTGGATGCCGGGTAAACAATAATGTTCCGCCCTTCACCATCATGGCTCACAATCCAATCGAATATTATGGAGTAAATGCCTACATTCTGCGCAAAGGGAAAAAGTCGGAAGCCACAATCGATGATATAGCTAAATGCTACAGACATATTTATCAAAGTCAGACCTCCCCTTTCAATGCTGTCAAACGCATAGAGACAGACGTTGACCAAAGCACGGAGAGAGACGATGTTTTAAGGTTTGTCAAAAAACATGACTATCGTCTTGCGGCACTTCCTCCCGAAGTTACAGAGGAATAAGCATGTGAAGTAATCTTGGCTTTAATTGCCATAGAGTTAACCGGAGATAACGCATACCATTTTATGCGTGTCTCCGGTTAACTTATTTATAGGGTTGGGGATACAGCCGATCTGACATGCCTTAGAAGTTGTTTAAAAATAAATGTGAATTTGGGGTCGCAAGCTTGGAGCAGATTTCTTCTTGAGGCGAAGGAGCATAGCGGGCTATGTGACTGAGCCGAAAG
>CASBHZ010000048.1 GCA_949123685.1 uncultured Bacteroidales bacterium
CGCTCTTCCGATCTCTGTTACATGTCGATGACGTTTTTTACAGATGTTCCTGTCTGTTCCGCAACAATAGAGGAATGGCAAGGCTCGGTGCTGTGGCGTTCTACAAAGAATCCGTATCGCCCTTGCCATAGAAGGAGTAACTGGTTTGTCGGAATTAACTTTTTCGATGAGGTCGAACTGCCTGTAGTCTCAGATAAGGATATAACCTACGAAACATGCCGGTCCGGAGGCAAGGGCGGGCAGAATGTTAATAAAGTCGAAACCGCTGTCAGGGCTACGCATGTTCCCACCGGAATATCGGTCCGCTGTTCCGATGAGCGTTCCCAGTTGCAGAATAGGGTTCTTGCCCGTGAAAGGCTTATACTAAAACTTCGAAAAGGGAACGAGAAAAGATTGGCTGATTATCAAAATGATCGGTGGATCCGGCATGATTCCCTTGAAAGGGGTAATCCTGTAAAGAAATTTACAGGTCCTCTGTAATCAAATAGGTTAGAGATGCAAGATATTTAAATACTTTGTATCTTTTTTTGCAATAAATCGAGGAAGAAGGCAGCGTGCGCACCGTCCATTTGTGTGTGATGGAATTGAAACGATACGGTCAGATATGTTTTTAACCAGCTTTTGCGATATTTGCCCCATATCATGAAGGGATTGTTGAAAATTCCGCTATACATGCCTACGGCACCGTCAATATCGAATTTTGCCAATGCGGAAGTTCCTATCACCATGCTGTCTGTGATATCGTGATTCTCACATGATTCAGACACTTTTCGTGTTAGTTTCAGGTAATCGTTGTTGAATTTATCAAGGTCGTTTGAAAACGGTATGTCGCAGGAACTCACCTCTCCGTCTTTATTTGAGACTATGGTGTTGACAGCTATGCTGTCATATTGAATAAGCTTGTCGCCAACCGGAAGCATCCTGAACTCTTTGACCTTGTTTGCAGCCTTCCCTATGCACCAGCACATTAGCATGTTGAATTTGAGACCTTTCTTTCTGCTTAACCTTACGAGACGCGAGACATCAAGAGTCTTGAACATCGTTACCATCGGCATCGGTGCTTTCATCCACATGTTGAAAGCATAGGCGCGAGACGTTTCATTGGGATTTATTTCTTTCATATCCTATCAACGTATATCGCAGAAAAGTTAGTGTGTGCACTTGTGTGATTACCTCCTTAAAGGATTAATCATATAAAAGACCGATTGGCAGAGGCGGGTATAGCCGATGCTTGGTGTTGCGCTATGTGTGTCCTGTCCGGAACTTTGCCCTGTGCGCATTTGCTCGGTGCTTAGCCGTGCTCGTTGCGTGAATCCCGCCGGCTTGACGGGTGTAATGCCAAATATTCAGGGATGCATCGCCGCTTACCACCAGAACCTCTGCTAATCGGTGTTTATATCATTTATTTTTAAACAACTTCTAATTCTTCGATAAGGTCCGTGATCCAGCCTATGGATTGAATCTTGAGATCCAGTTCCCTGAGTTTTGAGGCACTCTTGTCATATAATTTACGGAACTCGCGAACATCAACCGTGCGGACATATTTTATTTCGTTGCGGTTGTAACGGTCCTCCCTTTCTGTAAGTTGATTCAGACCTTCCGACAGCGTACGCGCTTTCATGGCTTGCATATCTCGTTTGGCAAGAAGATACGTCAGGCTTTGACCATCGACCATCGTACGTGTATTCGTGAGGTTTATTCTGTATATGAGGTCCCTCAGTTCAGACAATGTGTCGTCAAGTTCCTGGATTACATCTTCGGGTGTTTCTGCCGGTGAATCTCCTTCCTGTATCTTCACACAATCCTTAAGGCGAGTTTTCAATTGTTGTATTTTCTCCGTCAGGCTGGCGCGACGACTTAATGCTTCTGCTAACTTCATAATTGATTCGATTGGTTACTTATATACATCTTTGCTCTTTTCTTAAGTATGACTTGCAAATTAGTTAATGCATATTTTTAGCGGATTTTCGAGGGATTTAATAGAGTTCAGAAAGGAGCAATGCGTGCATTGTGACTGATGGAACTCTCTTAAATTACCGGAAAGACGCAAAAATATGCATTGACTAATCAATACATTAAATAATTTCGATGTCATACTTAATACAACTAAGTTGGAATGTTGGTTTACAGGAGGATGTGAATTGTATTGTATGGATGGGGAATAATTTGTAATTTTGTGGAGTGAAAAAGTCGTCAACACGTCTTCTTGTATCATTGGTGATGCTCGTGTTTGTGAACTTCATGTTCTCGAACACTCTCTTCACACATGCTCACAAAGGTGCTGACGGTAGGACAGAAACACACTCTCACCCATATTTGCCATCTGCGGGGCATGGTCACAGTTCTAATTCCCTTGACCTTGTTTCCGCTTTCAATATGGCTGCATCCGCAGCCCAGGCATCGCAAGCTCCTGCGATGTCTGTCAGTGCGGCATCTTATTCATTAATAACCGAATATATTATACCTCTTGCCCTTGCCGGTCCTGTCAAGGTGCGTTTCCTGAGAGGTCCTCCATCTGCGGAATAATCTTGACTGCAAGCCGGCAGTCTGTTTTGTTTTAAATGTCGTTACTTTGGAGAGATTTTATCGTTTTCAAAGTGCATAAAATTATTCCTGCAACTTAAGTTATTCATGTTTAAGAAAATATATGTTGTGGCAATGGCTTCGGCTGTTGCCTTGTCGGCGTATGCCGATACTCTTGTCGTACCCTCCGGATTGACAGAAAATGAGATTGATTCCCTGATGGATGTGTTTATGCTTGATCAGGTGGTTGTCACCAGTTCCAAAAGTGAAGTCAAAAGGAGGGAGAGTCCTTCACTGGTGAACGTCATGACAGGCAAACTGCTTACTACTGTCGGCGCGTGTTCCCTTGCCGACGGACTTGATTTTCAGCCCGGTGTGAGAGTGGAGAACGATTGCCAGAATTGTGGGTTTACGCAAGTGCGTATTAACGGTCTTGACGGTCATTACTCACAGATACTTATGAACTCACGCCCTGTGTTCTCCGCCCTTACCGGTGTTTATGGGTTGGAACAGATTCCTGCTAATATGATAGACCGAATAGAAGTGATGCGCGGCGGAGGGTCTGCATTGTTCGGTTCCTCGGCCATCGGAGGAACGATAAATATTATCACTAAAGATCCTCATGAAAATTCCGCAAAGATCTCGCATACGCTGACATCGATAGGTCCTTCCGGGTCTCTTGATAATAACACTACGCTGAATGCGTCTGTCGTCACTAATAATGACAAGGCTGGAATCTTTATCTATGGTCAGAGCCGGTATCGCGACGGTTACGATCATAATGACGACGGGTTCACAGAGGTGGCGCAACTTAAGACGCAGACTCTCGGTGCGCGTACGTTTTTACGTACCTCCGAAGATTCTCGTCTTTCAATCGAATATCATAACACCCATGAATACCGAAGAGGCGGGGATCAACTTAACCAGCCAGCTCACTTGGCTATGATCGCCGAGCAGGTTGAGCACAACATACATGGGGCGGAAGTGACTTATGACATGTGGCCTCGCGACCGGCGTGACCATGTCTCCGTCTTTTCTGCAATGCAGGCAACGAAACGTAACAGTTATTACGGATCAGATATGGATCCCGATGCTTATGGGCGGACTTCAGACCTTGTCATCACGGCGGGGACACAGTGGACTCACCCTATTTCACATTTCCTTTTCATGCCTTCCGAACTGGTTGCCGGTCTTGAATACACCCACAATCGTTTGCATGACGTTACCGTCGGTTATGATCATGACATCCTACAGAACGTTAACATCTTCAGCGGATATCTTCAGAATGAATGGCGTAATGAGCGATGGGGATTCCTTATAGGGGCGCGTCTTGACAAGCATTCCCTTATCAAGAATCCTATCGTTTCTCCGCGTGCCAATATCCGTTTCAATCCTTCCCGCAGTTGTAATTTCCGGTTGTCATATTCCACCGGTTTCCGCTCTCCCCAAGCTTATGACGAAGATTTCCACGTGGCTATCGTCGGAGGGGAAAGGGTGGTAACGGTCCTTGCCCCGGATCTTAAACAGGAGAGTTCTCAGAGCGTGAGCGCCTCTGCCGACTTGTACCATACTTTTGGAAGCGTGCAGACCAACCTTCTGATCGAAGGATTCTTTACGGATCTTCGCGATGTTTTCGCGCTTCGTCAGCTTGAAGGTGTGGATGCTCTTGGCAATGCTGTGCTTGAGAGATATAACGGCTCCGGAGCTCGCGTGCTTGGATTGAATATAGAGGCAAAAGCATTCTTTTCTTCTCATTTTGACGTTCAGGCAGGCATGACATTTCAGCGCAGCCGGTATAAACATCCGGAGGTCTGGAGCGATAACCCAGATGTCCCGGCTGAAAAACGTCTATTCCGCACCCCCGACATCTATGGTTACTTCACGGCAAACTGGGAAATATTCTCTAACTTCCGTGCAATTCTTACAGGAACGTTTACCGGTCCTATGACCGTGCAGCATCTTGTCGGGTCGGGAACGGATGTTGATCTCGCGGTGCGCACTCAATCATTTTTCGATGCATCCCTGAAGTTCGCCTATTGTTTCAAAATATTCAAGAAAGTTGATATGGATGTGACAGCCGGCATCAGCAACATATTCAATTCCTATCAGAAAGATTTTGATTCCGGTTCACTTCGCGACTCAGGCTATATGTATGGTCCGGCGCTTCCTCGCTGTCTTACCTGCGGCGTTTCCCTGAGCATATGAACCATCTGGAGAGAAAGAGCCGTATGAGGAATATCGACCCACGGAAACAGAGTTCGATACACATCGCTATCCAGACTCCGCGCAGTCCCATGGAACGGGCGAGAATCCATGCAAGCGGCACTCTGACCGCCCATATGCTCCCGAAGTTCATAAGGGCGGGTAGGGTAGTTTGTCCGACTCCAACGAAGACTCCGTATGCCACGATAGAAGCTGCGAACATAGGTTCCGCCCACGCCTCTATGCGGAGCACTTCGGCTCCTAATTCTCTTATGGCTTCCACCGGCGTTATCAATGCCATTATTTCGTAAGCGAAGACATACATGAGTATGCCCATCACGGACATTATTACCATCCCCAATCCTACTGACATATATCCGAATTGCCTTACGAGCCGAGGACGGGAAGCTCCATGGCTCTGTCCGGTCAAGGCTGTGGCGGCGTCTCCGATACCGTATCCCGGCATGTAGCATAAGCTTTCAGCCGTCACGGCAAATGCATTTGCAGCGATGGCTATTACGCCTAAGGGAGCAACAATCATGGTGATCGCTATTTGTGCTCCGCATATCACGGCGTGTTCCAAAGTCATAGGTGATGAGATACCGATAGCTTTCCGCGTTATGTCGTGTGTGAGCCTAAAACTGCCCGGATTGCGATAGATTCGCAATTCGGGTTGTTTTACGCATGCATAATACATCATTATGGCTGCGCATATGGCTTCGGCACCTACAGTGCCTAAAGCTGCGCCCAATACACCTAAGTCGGCTCCCGGAACGGTTAATGTAAATCCACCTATGTCATAATTCCGCGAAGGGAAAATTAAAAGGAAATTGAAGATGCAGTCGAGTGCACACATCATGCCGCTCAATAGGCTTGGCACTTTCATGTTGCCTACGCAACGTAGCATTCCTCCGCCAAGATAGTTCATTGTCAGCAAGGGCAACGCGGCGACAAACACCACAAAATAGAGTGAAGCCTTTGGCGAGATGTCTCCCTTGCCTCCAAGCCAATAGGGGAGTGGAGAGGATATTGCTACGCCTATCAGTGCAGCCATGCTGCTGAATATGAGGCTGGCTATAATACCCTGTCGTAAAACCCTGCGGGCTCCATCGTTGTCATTAGCTCCCACGCGATGCGCCACTTGCACGGAATATCCGGAAGTCATAGCTGCGCATATGCCCCAGAAAAGCCATAGGCTTGTAGATACGAGCCCGATTGATGCGGAATCGTCGGCACCGAGGCGTCCTACCATAGACGCGTCTATATACTGCATCGCTATGCTCGATAATTGTGCGAGCATAGCGGGTAGTGAAAGTGTTGCAGTCAGGTGGAGCCGCTGTCGCCATGACAGAGGCTTGCCTTCGCGAATGAATCGGATGTCGGTTTTCAAATTTAAGAAGCTTCTAATTTTTTGTCAGGCGTTCAACGCCTTAATGATCCTCTCTAATGCTTCTTTGAGGCGAGGACGTGGACAGGCGTAATTTATGCGTATATAACCTTCTCCTGCATACATGCTGCCGGAATTGATGCGCACTTTAGCGATTTCCTTCAATATTTTCTCAGTTTCGTCGGAACTCATGGCGAGTGCCGTGATATCCACCCATGCAAGATAGGTAGCTTCTGATTGGCATATCTTTAATTGAGGAAGGGCCTCTTCCAATGTTTCGCGCAGGAACCGGTAGTTGGAATCAAGATACTCATTAAGGGAATCAAGCCATTTGCCGCCATGATTGTATGCCGCTTCAAGCGCCACGACCCCAAACGGGTTGACATCGCACACCTCATTGTCGTTTATTGCTCGGTCGATCAGTGCTTGTGTCTCGGCATCGGGACACACGATATTTGCCACCTGCAGCCCCGCAGTATTGAATGCCTTACTTGGTGAGCAACAGACCACGGCATCTTTGTCGATTGTGGCATAAGGGATATACTCATGTCCCTTGTGGATAAGTTCGCAGTGTATCTCATCGCTAAGTACGCGAACGCCATGGCGATGGCAAATGTCCATCACCCGTTCCAATTCGTTGCGCTTCCACACCCTTCCGGTTGGATTCTGGGGGTTGCACAGCAGCAGTAGCTTTACGTGTGGTTGGGAGGCGGAATGCTCCAGTCCGTCAAAATCTATTTCATAAGTGAAGCCGGTTTCGGTTTCCACCCTTTTCAACGGATTGTCAATCTCTAAAGCGTGATTGTTGCGAACCGAAGAAAAGAAGCAATTATATGCAGGGGTCTGGATTATTACACCTTCTCCCGGTTTGACCAGTGCCTTTATTATCGCAGAAAGCGCGGGCACCACCCCCGGTGTGTATATGACCCTATCTTTGTCGATATTCCATCCGTGGCGTGTATCGAACCAGCGCGTTAGCGCTTCATAATAGCTGTCCGGAACGCGGACATAGCCATATATTCCGGTGGTTGCGCGTTGCATCACGGCTTCCGTCACTTCGGGTGCGGTGCGGAAATCCATATCAGCCACCCATAGAGGAAGCATGTCGGGGGCTTTGTCGGAATCCCATTTTACGCAACCGGTGTTGCGACGTTCCGTCAATTCTTCAAAATTATAATTCATTTATACTTACAGGTTCAATAGCTTTTGAATTTTTGTCTATTATTATTTCTCCGAATGATTTGGCAGAAATCTCTCCTCTCATCGGATTCTTTATGCTGGTTACGGGTGTGAGTATGGTTGCCTTGACTTCGCTGTCTTCGAAAGCGAGGTCGCAATCCGGAGCAAACTCGCAATCTTCGAGAATGAGGTCGCGGCAATAGCATAGTGGCTGGGTGCCGGATATTTTGCAGCGCACAAGGCGGAGGCGGCGCGAGTGCCAGCCAAGATATTCACCGGAGAGCACGGAATCGTATATGGTGACATTCTCGGTGCCCCAGAATGCATCCTTTGAATGTATCTCCGCGTTGTGTATCTCCACATTACGGCAATATTGGAACGAATAGTTGCCATGTTGTTTCCAGTTGACAATATGAATGTTGTCGGAATGCATGAACAGATAATCAGCATTATTTACATTTACATTGTTTATGTCTACATTTGCGCAATGCCATAATGTTTCTTCTGCATCGGGTATGTTTACATTCCGGAGCGTTATGCCGTCCATTTCCCGGAACATCTTGGGCGCGTCAACCAGGGTGTCATGCATTTCAAGATTGCGAGAATACCATAATGCCGCGCGTGCTCTGGGAGTGAAGACACAATCCGTGACTTTAAAACCGTCGACATGCCAGAAAGGGTATTTTCCTTCGAAACGGCAATTGACGGCTTCGATATCTGCACAGCATTTCAATGCTGATTCTCCTGCATGGACGGTTACATTTTCCAATCTGAGGCCACGCTGTCCGAAAAAAGGTCTTTCACCTCCAAATTCCTTATCCTTTATGATTTCCATTTTTAAGAGTAGATTTTTAAACAGTTTCTTAATTAATGAAGTTGTTTAAACAACTTCAATGCAAAATTAACGAATCGTCCTCATAAATTGATACCAGTTTCCGATACATCATTACCATTTTTACGGGAATCGGACACATAGTAAGGAGGTCGCAACCAGCAATGATATACGACCTCCGGGAATTAGTGAGTGTGAGTGTATATATGTAACGGAATCAACTGATATAATATTATATCACATCACATCTTTGGTTTGCTGATAAAACAGGAATTTATGTGGTGTGTTGAGGAAACAGGTGCAGTTTTGTTGTTATAGTTTTAAACTAAAGGATACTGCTATGAAGAAACATATCTTATTATTAAAGGAAAAGCGTTGCAGGGATAGTAATATTATGGGTGTGGTCATGACATTACTGTTTGTGATATTCCTATCGGTTAGCGTGGCAGGGCAGAACAGTTTGCCTGCTCCCGGGTCAGGTGGTAGGTATAGACCTAATTTGGGACCTTCATTCGGTCCGCCTAATGGTATCGGCTGGAATCCCGGTCCTACGTATCCGGGCAACTGGGGAAGTCCGTGGTATCAAGGATGGTATAATGATCCTACGGTGATGTCGCCGACAATAACTACCGGACTCTCTGATCAGGGAATTACTAAAGTTGTGGCATGCGGATATGACGCACAGGGAATATGGAGAGTCTTGCCATTGACTGTCAGCTATCAATATAATGGAGTTCAGTATATAGTCAATGTGTTGAATGCTTGGAATCCATGGACCGATCAATGGGATAGGGGAGTGGACACGCCTGCTTTCAATACTGATTATTATCTACGTGGCGTAGAATACTCATATTATACAGTTTTGTCTACAGGGACTTTCTATTTCAACCTGTAGGGGATTAATAAAGTATAGACCCGTAAAGGCGATATCGCCTTTACGGGTCTATACTTTATTATTTAGAATCTTCTTAATCCATGCCGCCCTCTTCGTATCCGGAACCGCCCATGGGTTCACCCCCGTTGTTGCGGTTTCCTTTCTTGTTGGCTTTCATATTGCCGAAAGAATATTTGATGGTAAGGCTTAGCACGCGTCCCATGCGCCAGCGTTTGGAGGTTTGGGTATATCCCGGTCCATAGATCGTTGTTTTCCATTTGCGGGAATCGAATATGTCGCGGCAGTTGAGTGAAAAAGACCAGTTGCCGGCGATTTTACGGAGACCGGCATCCACGCTCCATCCTCCCTGATGTGTTCCCTGTGCTTCTTTGTGTTCGGATGAGTAGCGTCCTGTTGCCTGGAACGATAATGACCATGGGAGTTTCACGTTTGCCATTATGCGTGCATCCCAGGCAAAACTGTTTTGTTTTTCGTTGGAGATGTGTGCAATGTTTCCGCTTTCTGTCTGGAAATCATAGTTCCATCCGCTTATGTGGTTGTTGTAAAGGTTTACGGTAGTGGTCAAATCGAGTTTGCTTCTGAAAAGAGAATTTTTCACCACAATTTCGCAGCCGGAATTTGCCATTTTCGACACGTTGGCATATGTTGAATACATCACATCATTGTCCATATATGCAATGCGGTTTATCATGTTTTCCGCTGTGCGTATATATGCGGAAAATGATATCATATGGTATGTCCAGCTTTTAAGATAATTCAACTCGAACGAATTGGAATATTGCGGTTCGAGTTCCGGATTACCGTAAGATACGCTTGTAGGGTCCGAAATATTATGGAATGAATTTAATTGACCACCCCATGGACGGCGTATACGCCTGGTATAGTTGATCTGTATTTCATTATCTTGGGGCAACGAGTATGATAGGAAAAGGGACGGGAACAGGGCGAAAAAGTTTTTCTTAAATTCCGGCACATCATCGCGGTTTTCTCCATATTCAAGAGAGCGACTTCTCACCTGCCATGCTTCGGAGCGTAAGCCTGCAGAAAAACTGAAATCCTTGATCTTTCCGCCAAGAGTGAGATACAGCGCCGATATATTGTTGTCATATATGAACCTGTTGAAAAGATCCTTGTCAATGACCATTTCGCCAGCCGGATTAAGCCGGATGGTGGTGTTGGGTGTGTTTTCATGACTGTAATTGCCGTTATAACCGGCTTCAAGTTTCAGCCAGTCGGTAAGCTTGTTGGTGTAATCGATTTTTGCCTCCCATGAATTTACATTTATAGGCATTGTCTGTTCCCTATACTGGTTGGTCGTTGAATTGTCTTCCCATGTTTCGGTTTCACTATAGGAATTCCATGACGGCCCTCCCCAGTGGTTGAAGCTGACCATTGTCTCAAGGGAATGGTTGTCGTTCCATCGGTGTGTGTAGCCCCATTCCACGTGGGTGCCACGGGAGACTCCGTGGTTTCGTGAGATCTGTATGTCGCTAAGCCAATGATCCGGACGGTTAGCGGAATAGGTTGTAGTGCTTCTTCCATATCGACGCCCGAACATACCGAATCCGTTAACATAAAATTCGTCTTTGTCTGTCAGATGGTAGGAAGCTCCGAGCCGGAAGAAAAGGTTGTTGCCATGCGAGCGGCTTTCACCATCGGAGTTGGTGAAAGTTCCGTCATCGAATAGTCTCCGTATTTCAGAGCCTCCTTTGCCGTGGCGCATTCTGAATCCTAAAGAGGCGAAAGTTTCCCACTTGCCCGTATTATAGTTGATATTTGCAGATGCATTTCCTCCACCACGGGTGTTGCCGCCTATTTCAGCACTGCCATAATAGCCGCCACGGCGGTTTTTCTTCAGTATGATGTTTATGATACCTGCCGTGCCTTCCGGACTGTATTTTGCCGAAGGGTTGGTTATCACCTCTATCCTGTCTATGCTTTCTCCCGGGATCTGTTCAAGAATCTGGGCGCGGTTGTCGGCTGTAAGACCTGAATCTTTACCATTTATCCAGATGGTTACAGAGCTGTTGCCTCGTAGCGACACTTCTCCGTCCTGATCAACTTCTACCGAAGGAATAGACTCTAAAAGTTCGCTTGCACTCTGTCCTGCAGCAGCAATGTTGGCATCGACAGTGAATACCTTGCGGTCAAGTTCGAATCGCATCTGGCTTCTTATTCCTTCCACCACCACCTCTTTTAGGAGTTTGGAATCGTCTTGAAGGTTTATGGTGCCAAGGTCGATATTACCTCCGGAGATTGTTACGGGACGTTCTTGATTAACGCTTCCCACGTTCATGATTTTTATAATATACGAACCATCGGACAGCGAAGGTAGCGAGAACTTTCCCTCGCTATCTGAAGAAGCTACTATCTGGAATGGTTTCTTGCCCGTGGAATCGAAAACCTGGATTGTTACAAAATCCATCGGTTCTCCTGTAGTTTTATTTACGATTTTACCTGTCACAGTGCCTTTGGCACACAATATGGCAGGGAATGCGAGCATCCCCGCCATTAGAAAATACCTAATTTTCATCACCTTTTTTCGATACTAAGAACTGCTTCTGAGAAGACTTTTTAATGAGTATAACTCATTAGACTCCTTAAATTACAAAAGGTTTAATTAAAAACGAGAAGAGTGGAAATTTCGCAATTCCCACTCTTCTCGTTGATTAAATTAAATACTTACTTTATATATCGTTTGCTGACTTTGTTGCCTTGTTTCACTATGTAGAGACCGTTCTCCGGATTGGATACGCGGATACCCTGCATATTATAGTATTCTACCGGCGCGTTTTCGTCAGTTTCAATCTCTGCTACTCCGCTACCTTCTCCTGCTGCATAAACCTTTATGTTGTCTAAATGCCAGCGAAGGGCTTTCCCGCTCTTCATTTGGTCATCGGAATTGCGAAGAGAGATGCGAGTGTCTTTGTTAAACATCGTTTCGGAAAGATTTAGATCTACCGGAATCCACTTCAGGTCGCCACCTTCTGCTATATCATGAGCCGGAACATTGAATTGTTTCTCTTCCTCTCCGTTTTTTACGATTACTACGAGTGATGTCGGGTCTATTACTCCTGAACCTTGTCTTTGTGGGCACCATTCAAAAGAAATGTGAACGTTTTGTGCTCCATCACCCATTGATGTCATTGCCGGTAATGTGATGCCTCCTTGATATCCGGTCTTGCCGAATTTTAGATAATTTTTGTTTACATAGATGCATTCCCCCGGTTTTTTTGATTCCGCACAATCCCTGATAAGTTCATATCCTTTAGCCTCCAATGCTTTGGCGAGGGTCTGCCCCTCAATTTCTTTAGCCACGATTTGTGGCGAATTTGCACTTGGATTGTTTGTGCCGACTCCGTCACCTGCAGGATTGCCATCTTTGTCTCCAGCCTCTGCCCAAGGGCTTATCCATTCGAAATCTTCGGTGAAATAAATTGTTTCGGCGGCATTAATGCCGATAGTTGCTGCTGACGCAGCAACTAAAGAAAGTAAAAATTTCTTCATAAAGTGTTGATTTTAAAGTTAATATTGTTGTGCTGAATATTAGTTTATTAGTTGGATGTAGCTATTGGCGGAAAAGGGTATTGCTTATTGTCGTTAATTGCTATGATTAATGTATGTAATAACCTTAAAACGTCTTTGCTAACATAACGATGCAAATATAGGCTATTTTGATTATAATTCAAAATATTTTATCTTTTTTATCGAAAGTTTTTGTTGCTATTTCACTTTAGTCTTTAGTTTTCTAAGGTGTGTTCAGTTTTTTTTCAATGGCTGTTTTTGCGGAATCTGCCAAGAAGGTATGAGGATGCTTCTGTAAGTTCCGGAAGTTTAGTGATGCGACAGAGTATCAGGTAAACTATGATTCCTATAATGATGCCGGATATAAATTGTAATAATCCTGAAATATGCAGTGAAAGGTAATGTGAAGGAGATAGTAGTGTGGCAGACCATAATCCGGCAGTGACAACTATGCATGCAACCAGAGAAATAATGAAAGATGGTATGAGATCTCTAATCATGGAGCTCATTTTATAGCCGGTTGCCTTGCATAATATCGCGAGAGATATAAAATATGTAATCAAAGAAGAAACCAATTGTCCCCACACGAGTATTGGGACACTGCGGAACCATATTGTTCCCAATATTGCCGCTAATATAAGTATGTCTTTTGCAACTTCTATTGCGAAAAGGCGTTTTGCATAACCCAGCGATAAGAGATAATTGCTATATAAAGATGTTAACACCACGAATATGCCGCGGATTGTCAAGATTTGGAACAGGATGATCGCACCGTCCCACTTATCTCCAAAAAGTCCGTGAAACAAAGGCGCTCCGAGTGTGGCGATGCCGAACATTACGGGAAAGAGGATAAATGCAGTGAAACGGTTTATTTTTGTGACATAACGACGGAATGTTTCACTATCATCTTGGACTTTCGATAATAACGGCACAAACGAGGAGGTGAGTATCTGGGAAATGGAAGCGCTTCCCATTTTGCTCCATTTGTCAGCCTGTGTATAAAGACCTAATGAAGAAAGGTTATAGAATGCGCCTATTATGAATGAATAAATATTCTGGCATAGGGTGTTGAGCGTTGACGATGAAAAGACGCTGAGCCCTATACGCCATATCTTTTTCAAGGAATCTATATGGAAGCCGGCGCGTGGAAGCCATCCTCCGGTGATCCATAACCATGCTGATTTTACGGCTGCAAGTGTGACCGACTGCCACACCAGCGCCCATGGTCCATATCCCGATAATGCGAGGATCACTCCCAATGCTCCGGAAACGGATAAGGCGACTACGTTTGAAATGGCTATTTGCTTTACATCCATCCGCTTCATCAGCCGATTGGTCTGCACTATGGCAAGCCCGTTGAGAATGAAGGTCAGGAACATAACCTTGGATAAAGGTATGAGTCTCCGATCTCCTTGGAATATGTCGGCAATGAGAGGGGCGCAAAGGAAAAGTATGATATAGACTCCGGAACTGACGGCGAGATTGAACCAGAAAACAGTGGAATAATCCCTGTCTGTAGGATTTTTTTGTTGGAGCAAAGCCGCTCCGAATCCACTATCCACGAAAAGTATGGCGAATGCCTGGAAAACCAACAACGCTCCCACAAGACCGAAGTCTTCAGGAGTCAGTATATTGGCAAGAACCACACCCACTACGGCATACAACAATTGTGATGAAACGCGGTCAATCGTGTTCCATTTCAATGTGCGTGCCGTTTTAAGTTTCAGGTTTTCCAATCCGCCGAGGAGTGTTACTCATTAGCTAAGGGGGCAATGTTACCGCCTCCCACTTTCTTAATGTCCGGGTTTCCTCTGTAAAGTATCTTTGTGGTCCCGATGCCACGGACATCAAGTTTCTTTGTTGCCCAGCAGGTTATATCTCCTGTCCCGAGAATTGTGCATTTCACGTCAAACGCTTCAAGATCGTCCGCTTGAATCATGCCGGTCCCCACCATTTTATATGTAGCCTTGTCAGCTTTCCCGGTAAGTATTATTGTCCCTTTCCCGGTGGCAAGGTGCGCATCTGCATCTCCGGTCTTTATATCTTCGGCAACTATCTTGCCGTTGCCGATCTGTTTTGCCGAAAATGAAGGCACGGAAATCGTGTTGTGTATTGTTGCGGTGAACTCGGAGGAGTTTTCTACCTCTGTGAGATAGTCTGAATATACGAAGAGGGTTGGCAGTTTGGGGTTGTTTACGTCTTCTGTGTTTACCTGTATCCTGAGTTTGCCCTTGCTGTTCGAGAATATGAATGCATTGGCAAACTCCTCTTCTCCTGTGAAGACTGCCATCCCTGTTGAATCCGGCACAGACCGGTAAACAACATTCACGTTGTCAGTGATTTTTAGTTTGTCGAATCTTCCAACATCAAGTCTGTATGTTTTTTCTTGTGCGGCAATAGGGATTACTGCTGCAATTAAAATCGAAAGTATTACCAGTTTCTTCATAAATTTTTAATTATGATCTTGTTTGAACAACTTCAGTTTAAATCACTTCATAAAATGGAAACGCTTTGAAAACTGTTTTATTTAATTTAGTTTTCTAAAAATTTCTTAAAAAAGGTTTCTGCGATGTGGTCAAGCAATTCGAATAATTCTCTTTCCGTATCAGCGCGTAACAAACGTATGCGCGTTTCCCGGAAGTTCGGAATGCCTTTAAATAAAGGAGTGGCGGCGAGATGCCTACGGATATGCAATATTCCCCGGTATTCATCTATGCAGTCAATGCTTTCACGTATCTGACGGCGGAGTATATCGAATTTCTCCGCATCAGAAAGGGGGGTATATTTACCGGTTTCGATATACTCTCTAACCTCTTTGAATATCCAGGGGGCACCGATTGCTCCTCTGCCTATCATTATTCCGTCGACACCGAACTTCTCAAAAGCTTCTGCGGCATCTTCTGCCGACGTTATGTCGCCATTGCCGATAACAGGTATTGTCATTCTCGGATCTGCTTTAAGTTCTCCGATTAGGCTCCAGTCTGCTTGTCCGGTATACATTTGAGAGCGTGTTCTGCCATGGACAGTCAAAGCCTTGATGCCGCAATCCTGAAGCATGGGGCCAAGGTCTGTTATTATCTTATTCTCGCAATCCCAACCGAGGCGTGTCTTTACCGTTACCGGTATTGAAACGGCTTTTACAACTTTACCGGTAATGTCAAGCATTTTGGGAATATCCCGTAGCATGCCTGCTCCTGCTCCTTTGCCGGCAACTTTTTTTACAGGACACCCAAAATTGATATCAAGTATGTCGGGACCTGCCTGTTCAACGATTTTTGCTGCCTCGACCATTGCATCCGGTTCGCGTCCGTATATCTGAATGGCAACCGGACGCTCTTTGTCATTGATTGCCAGCTTTCGTGTGGTTGATTTAATATCGCGGATAAGTGCTTCCGCCGAAACAAATTCGGTATAAACAGAGGCGGCTCCCATTTCTCGGCATATAAGGCGGAAAGAGGGGTCTGTCACATCCTCCATTGGTGCCAATGAAACGGGGCGGTTTCCAAGATCTACATTATCTATTTTCATATTCTTGTTCAGGTTAGTGTAAGTGTTGACAGTCCTGCTTTCGCGATGAGTTGGGCAGCCTCCTGTATGGATTCGGGAGAAAGTGACCGTATGCGTTCGGCGGTATAGTCGAGGTCATGGATCTCATTATAATACATAAGGCTTTTTGCCATCGACATTGCCCTGTTTTCACGATGCTCTCCACTGAGTATCAGTTGACCGCAATATTGATCCCTAACGCGTGTGAATGCCTTGGGAGAGAGTGGAGATTGAGCCAGACGGTCTATTTCATTTGTGATTATCGAACGGCATCGTTTGGTTTCTTCCGGATCGCATCCATAATATATAAGGAGGATGCCGGTGTCGCTCATCAGCGCGATGTTGCTTTCTACTGTATAGACGAGTCCCCTGCGGTCTCTCATCTCCATGTTTAGCCTGGAATTCATGCATGGACCACCGAGGTAGTTGTTGAGGAGGAAAAATGCATGGCGTCTCGGATCATTTCGTCCGAAGAGCCTGCATCCTGTTATGCAGTTTGCCTGATGGTTTGAACGGGATCTGGTTTCGTTGAATATTGCTGGGAGTGGAGGAGGGGTCCGCCTGTTGGGCGTGGACTTGAACTCCATATCGCCAAAATACTTTTCTGCGAGCCGTATGTTGCGTTCTGGATCTTTTGGATCACTGCAATATATGACCATATTGTCGGGCGTGTATTTGCTGTCTATAAATCTCCGTCCGTCTTCTCCCGACAATGCCTTGACACTTTCCGGTGTGCCCAATATATTATGAGAAAGTCCGGAACCGGCATAGATAAGTTCTTCAAACTCGTCATAAACGGAATCTGAAGGGCTGTCGTTATATGAATGTATTTCTTCGATTATAACTTCCTTTTCCTTTTCTATTTCACGAATGGGGAAAGATGCGTTTTTAACCAGGTCTGAAATCAATTCAAAAGCGCGTGGTGCATATCCTGCCGGGGCATTGGTGTAAACCATCGTCTCTTCTTTGGTGGTGTATGCGTTCAATTCGCCTCCTATTGTCTCCATTCGGCTCGCGATATGACAACTGCGTCGATGACGTGTGCCTTTGAATATTGTGTGTTCCACAAAATGGGCGAGTCCCTGCTTGTCAGGATCCTCATCGCGACTTCCCGCGTTGACCATAGCTCCTATGTAAGACACATTGCTGTCAGATTTGGTAGCAACTATTCTCAGCCCGTTGTCTAACGTATGTATGTGAAACTTATTCTTGTCTTTATTATTCATGATCTGACAAATCATTTCATATTTTTCAAAATGCAAAATTACCGAAAATTCCCCAAATTTAGGCTGTTTATAATAAGAAAAGCAGGCGGCTTTCACAAGCTGCCTGCCTAATTGCGAATCAATTTTGTCAATACTCTATTTAATTTTACAAAACCTAACACAAATGAATTTATTAGCTATTTATCTACATTAAAGCTATGCAAACCAGAAACCGAAAAACAGAACTTTCAGCTTCTGTTAAGGGCCTAAACAATTCTTATTTCACCTTTATGGCTCTATTGCCACATGAAGATTTATTTTATCTTATATGTAGTCTTTCCGATTGTTTGGTTGCAAAATTATTACAAACTCATAGCTATTCCAATAAGTATAAGTATATATATAAGTTGAATATAATGATTATAATTTATAAATAATTAATAATAAGCTGTTTGTTATTCTATAATATTATGTATAATATAAATTAAATAATTGTGGATATTAGAAAAAATTATTAATTTTACGCCCATGAAGAATCTTATTTTTATCTTTATTATAGCGATCTCGGCAAGTTTGCTGAATGCAGGCGGAATTAGAAAGTGGCAATTGCCTCAAAAGGAGCTTCGTTCGCTTGATAATGTGATGAATAATGCCGACAGTTACTCCGCGATTAATACTGCAAGGCTCGATTCTTTGAAACGTGAACTCTCTAAGCATAATCAGCCTGTGTTGTCTAAAGTGGAAACGATGATAACGCTGTCACAGTTGTATCGTCAGAATATGTCCGATTCTTCGCTGCGTTATTCCACAATGGCGATTGCAGAATCGGCTCGTTCCGGAGATCTTCGTAGCCGTTATCTTTCTTCATTGGCATATACAGATGCTTTGGTTGCGGCAGGTTTTTTCAGTCAGGCTATATTCAATTACGATTCTTTGTCTAATATTGCAGGATATAATGACTGCAAAGTCGAATTTTACATAGTAGGGCGTAGGCTTTATTCGAATCTCAGCAGTTATGTTGATGAAGAGGGTAACATGTCTACATATTATAAAGATAAATATGTGGAGTGTGACGACAGTCTCATTTCCCTTATGCCTGCAGACAATAGGTTCCGTCAGTTTATTATGGCGGAAAGACAGGTGGCGAGCGGAAAGTTCGCTTCGGCGCGCCTCGCATTGGAAAAGCTTTTATCGGAAATCAAACCGGATAATAATATTTATGGAATGGCGGCTTATCAATTGGCATCGGTTTATAAAAGTGACGGAGATCAGACGCTTTATGCCGCTTATCTTGCCAAGGCGGCAGAGAGTGATATAATATGTAATGTCAGGGAAGGTTTTGCTCTGCCTGCGTTGGCGGCATGGTTATATGAGAACGGGGAGTTTTCAACGGCATTCAGATATATCAATTTCGCTCTTGAAGAAGCATATAGGGGTAATGCAAGGGTGCGTATGGTGAGCATGGCTCGTTGGGTGCCGGCAATTGATGAAGCGTATCGTCGTCAGATCAGTGCCTCCCGCAATGAATGGCTTCTGTTTGCAGTGGTCTCTACACTCCTGATTGCAGCTCTTGCGATCATGACTTTTTTTCTTTTTAGGCAGATTCGGAAGAGCCGGGCGAGTCAGAAGGCTCTTGCCGCGACTTCCAGGATGAAAGATACTTATATAGGCAACTTTATAGGACTGTGTTCCACATATTCGGAGAAGTATTACTCTTTAATAAAGCTGGTAGATCGGAAAATATCTTCCGGTCAGGCATCGGAATTGCTGAAAACGATAAAGTCCGGTAAGGTTAACGAAGGGGAGAATGAAGATTTCTATAAGGAGATAGACTCCGTGGTATTGACTCTCTATCCTGATTTCGTCGAAAAGATAAACATGCTGTTGCTACCCGGGGAGCAAATGCGGATTAGCGGAGGGTTTCTAACCCCGGAATTGAGGATTTACGCGTTTGTATTGCTCGGAGTTTCCGAAAGTACGCGCATAGCAAAGATTCTGAATTATTCGGTCAATACTGTGTATGCATATCGCAACAGAATGCGCAACCGGGCTATTGATCGCGAACATTTTGAAGAAAATGTTCTCAAAATAGGGTCAGCAGATAATTAAGGAATATTAGATTTTGATTATTTGGGAATTATTACTAAATTTGCGTGTTGAAACAGAAATAATAATTTAATTCCCGACACAGGGAAAACATCTTATAAAGAAATGGCAAATAATAAAAACGAACAGCAGGAAGATTCCACAATCGAGAAGCTGAATTCTAACCTTACATCAGCGAGCGAGAAGATCGCCAATAACACTAAGGTTATTTATATCGTGATGGCAGCTGTCATAGTAGTGGCGGCATTGGTGCTCAGCTATATATTCTTCTTCCGCAATCCGAAGATCAATCGCGCTGCCGAAGCTTACAATCAGGTGGAAATATCAGCCGCCGGTAATGATTCTGTTGCAGCTGTGGAATATAAGAAAGTGGCAGACAAATATTCAAGTACCGATCCCGGAAAAATTGCAGCCTTAAGTGCAGCCGAGTCTTTCTATAATACCGGCAAGTATAAGGAAGCGATTGATTGTCTTGACATGTTCTCCTCTTCCGAGCCTGTGCTCGAGGCAAGTGCTCTCGTTCTTAAGGGAGACTGCTATGTAAATATCAAGAAATATGATGAAGCTCTCGGTTGCTATGCTAAAGCTGTTAAGAAAGCCGGAGTTAATGAGCAGATTGTTCCCCGTGTGCTCTTGAAAGAAGCTAACGTTTACGATGAGCAGAAGAAATATGACAAGGCTCTCGAATGTTATGAGCAGATTTCAAAAGATTATCCCTCTTTCGAACCAGGCAATGGCACTACTATCGAAGCATACGCCGAACGGGAGAAGGCACGTCTGGGTAAATAATCACCCGTCGGGATTAATTTCAAGCAAATACATTTCCATAAAATAATAAAACATTTGCTTATTTTATGAAAAGGGGTTTCGGCTTTCGAGCCGGAACCCTTTTCTTATTCTTATCTTATTTTTATCTGTTTCTTAATTTCCGGAGAACAGGTGGCGGAGACGGGTGCGAATTTCGCGGTGGAGGTATTGAAATGGAGTGATGAGTGGACGGAACGGCTTTTTTTCTCCGGTGGTGAAAATTAATAGGTCTCCGTGATGACAGTTGACTTTAATCTCCTTGCCAAGGTGTATGGGATCTCCATCAATGTGTGCTATCCCTGGTGAGTGTCTCTTGATTGTAGCCTTTTTTACCCGCAATGTCTGTATGACCATATTGTTCTTTATCATGCCTGTGACAAGTTCCACACCTGCGCGGGCACGGGTCAATGGCGTTCCTGCATGTATGATGGTAATGTCAAGGAGTCCGTCGCGTATTGATGCCGTAGGGGCTATGAATACGTTATTGCCATATTGGGATGCATTGCATGCTGCAACAATGAAAGCTTTTAGTCTGAATGAATGTCCGTCTGCATTTATTTCATATTCATCCGGCTGAAACTTAAGGTATTCTTCCAATGCGCTTCGTAGATAATTTATTAATCCCCTTTGCCGGGAGTGAGAAAACTTTTCACTCACGGCAGCATCGAATCCCAGTCCGAAAGTGCAGAAAAAAGGGTGTCCTTCGGCATCGCAGGAATCGCAAGCCAATATATGACGGCGGGCTATGACATCGAGTGCCTCATGAATGTCGGTGGAAAGTCCCAGGTGTCTGGCAAGTCCGTTGCCGGATCCAAGGGGGATTATCCCTAATGCGGTAGCCGAGCCGCGGAGGGACGACGCGATTTCATTTACCGTGCCGTCTCCACCCGCTGCAATAACTCCGAGGTATTCTTTTCTTGCGGCTTCAGCTGCAAAACGCGAAGCATCCCCCGGTCCTTCGGTATAAAGGACTTCAACGTCTATTCCCTCCCGGTTGAGGCGGCGGATACATTTAGCAGCCACTCCTTTCTTAGTGGCGGTTCCCGAAATGGGATTTATTATCAGAAGACACTTTTCGCGCACGATGTATATTTATGAATGTGAGAGATTAAGAAGTTGTTTAAAAATAAATGTGAATTTGGGGTCGCAAGCTTGGCGCAGATTTC
>CASBHZ010000049.1 GCA_949123685.1 uncultured Bacteroidales bacterium
CTCCATGGAGTCAATGACAGCTCCGACAGGGCGGAAAATGTTCTTCTTGACTGATCCGATAGAGGATCGGGCTAAAGATTGGGATGACTATAAAAGGAATTATCAGGCTACTTTCACGGCACAACTCCTTTATCCCGGAGTTAGCGATTATGAAGTGATGCCATGGCCTGAACGCATTTATGAAGGTCTTTACCGCAAAAGCAAGGATAGCGATGAGAGAATAAAGATACCGAGGTTCTATTCCACGCAGATGCAGGTTATGATCAACTCTCTCAATAAGATGCCTGCGGTGAAGGATGTGGTTACCGGTAATCATGGCATAGGTGTCCTGATGTCTAATTCGTTGATGTTCCAAAGGTTCCCGCTTCATGAGGGGTATGATGACCCTCAGCTTGCCAATTTTTATGGCATTGCCTTGCCTTTGGTGAAACTGGGTGTGCCTGTAAAGACGGTGCATATCGAGAATCTCGGTTTTCCAGCCACTCTTGCATCGACAAAAGTGTTGGTAATGACCTATTCGAATATGAAACCTCTTGACCCGGCAGCTCACGATCATCTGAATGAATGGGTGAGAAATGGAGGTGTGCTGCTTTATTGTGGATCTGATAAAGATCCCTTCCAGCAGGTGCCGGAATGGTGGAGCACGGGAGGAAATTCTTATTCATCACCTTCGCAGCATCTGTTCTCATTGATGGGTATTCCAGAAAATGCTGCAGAAGGAAGCTACAAGGTAGGGAAAGGAACTGTATGCGTGATGCGTCATGATCCCAAAGACTTTATACTCTCGGCCAATGGAGACGCAGGTTTTATAAGCACTTTGACCGGTCTTTATGAGAAAGATGCTAAAGCCGGTAAGCTTAAATTCAAGAACAGTTACCTGCTTCATCGCGGTCCTTATACCCTTGCGGCGGTGGTTGACGAAAGTGTCGAAGACAAGCCTCTAATCCTCAGGGGTAAATATATTGACATGTTTGATCCTGCGCTTCCCGTGAAGGATATTGTGGCTGTCAATCCCGGAAGTCAGGCAATGCTGCTTGATCTGGAAAACGTGAAGAATGGCAAGAAGCCTTGTGTGCTTGCCGCCTCTTTCCGCGAGAGCGATGAAAAATCCGGAAAAAGGGAGTATTCATTTGTTGCCAAAAGTCCGGCAGAGACAGACGGCATAGCCAGGGTGCTCTTGCCTTCTGCACCGAAAAGTGTAAAGATAGATGGAGTGGAATCTTATGTTCCTTCGGCATGGGATGCATCTTCTCGCACATATCTTGTAAAATTTGATAACCAACCCGACGGCAAGAATGTTACCTTCCGTTGGTAAGAAGTTGTTTAAAAATAATGCATATGAAACTATTGTCTTTTACATTTGTTGCAGCTTCTTTATTAGGCTTTGCAACATGCGGAGCATCTAAACTTCCGGCTCCCTCCAATGATGCTTTTGAAGTTTTCGATTCTTTCAATACTGTTTTCCTTGATTCAGCGAAATATATCTATAAGAACACTACTGCGGATTCGGCTGCTGTAGACCGTTGGGGCGGAGCGGCTGCCATCTGGTGTCAGCCGATGTATGCCGATATGGCAATGAATGCTATGGTGTTGGCGCAGAAAGAGGGAGATAAGGCCCGTGAACGTCAGTATCGTGATCTCGCAAATAAGATTATAGACGGAAACGTGTCGCATTATCTTAATTTTGATTTCGATAATAATGACACTAACCGAGGATGGTTCATTTATGACGATATACAGTGGTGGACCATTACTATGGCACGCGCCGCAAAGATTCTTGACCGAGATGATTGCAGGGAACTTGCCGAGAAAAGTTTTGCAAGGGTGTGGTATGGCTCTCCGAAAGTGGGAGATACAGGCTCATATGCAGATCCCGAGAAAGGATTGGGTGGAGGCATGTTCTGGCAATGGCAGCCATTGGAAAAACCTAAAGCTAACTCTGCCGGAGATGGTAAGATGTCATGTATAAACTTTCCTACTGTCGTTGCTGCAATGATGCTCTATGATCTCACTCCGGCAAGCCGTAAGCCGGATGCTTCTCCTGAGAAATGGACAAATTCTTATGGTTCATTCTCGCGTCCGCATTATGAGACTAAGGAGCGTTATCTTGAAATGGCAAAAGAGATATACGGATGGTCGGCAGAAAAATTGGGAGACATGTCTACAGGTATGATTGTGGACAACCGCCATGGCGACTCGCGCGGAGGGCATCCGTTGCTATATAATCAAGGCACGTTTATCGGTGCGGCAGCTTTGCTTTATAAGGCTACCGGAGACTCCCGTTATCTTGAAAATGCCAAGGCGGGTGCCGACTATTCGATAAATGTGCTTTCAGAAGGGGGATATCTGCCATGGGCGCATAACCATGAAAAGCCTTATGATCAAGGAAGTCTTGAGCAGGGTGTTTATCCGGCAATATGGGCACAATATATGGATATCTTGATCAATGAATGCGGACAGGGGCAATATAGGGAGTTTATTGATAAGAATATTGCCGCCGGAATGCGTAACAGAAATTCAGCCGGCATATGCGATGGTGAACTTGGGATCCCCACTCCTGATGATCAGCTGATTGGCAGTTATGCGGCATCTTCCCTTCCTGCCTTGATGCTTCTTTTTAAAGATAAGTAAATAATATCTGATGAGACAACCGATTAAACTTCTGCCATATTTCGGAAATACCGGATGCGGGGGTGACAATATCGCCCGTTTCAAAGGACTTTCCGTAAATTGCAGTTCAATAGGCGAGAGTTGGGAATTGTCGACTATACCCGGAAAGCAGAGTATCGTGGCAAACGGGGATAACGCGGGCATGGATCTTCAAGTGCTTGTGGAGCAACAGAAAGGGAAGCTGATTGGAGAAGAGATGTATTCTCTATATGGAGGAGAATTTCCGCTGAACCTTAAACTTGTTGATGAGAACGGGACACTTTTGATAGAAATATGTGCTAACGGGGATTCCCGTCAGACGGCATTCCGTTATTGTCCCGAAAGCCATGACGCCCCGTCTTCAGCTTCGCTTCCGTTGGTTTCGGGTCCGTGTTTCTCGGTCAATAGGGAAAAGGTAGAAGGCGAACGCACTCTTTCCAATCCGAAGGATTCTTTTATGGGAGTGTTGTGTCTAGATGGAAAGGGACAACTGAAAGTGGATGGAGTGTCTACTTCTGTAAAGAAAGGGGAAACTCTTCTTCTTCCGGCGTCGGTCAAAAAATTTGATGTTAACGGGGCGCTTTCGCTCCTGACGATTGTGGCACTCTCTCGTTAGAGTGATATCAACAAAGGCGGGAGCACCGGCCTAAACCGACGCTCCCGCAACATCAAGGTTACGAAAAGGTGATTTCTTACTTCGCTATTCGCTTTGGCTCATGCTTTTGCCTGCTTCGTAGTGTTCTTAGAGCAATATGCGCTTCAAGACTCTCGTCAAATGAGGAAAGCGCTATCACCAGGGCGCGTAACCACGATTGTTTACTTTTGTAAATATAACTGCAAGGGCGCGTGAATAGTTTTGTAAATCGCATGTTTTAACTTTTCATGATGTGTAAATTAACAAATTCTTCGTATTTTTGCATCATGGAAGAGGATTTTGACATAAGGGAGAGACTTAACCGTCCGGATGGGAGCGATCGCGATATTGAGAAAGCATTGCGTCCGTTAGCTTTCGATGACTTCAGCGGTCAAGAAAAAATAATTGAAAATCTGCGAGTGTTTGTAGAGGCTGCCCGTATGCGGGGAGAGGCTCTCGACCATACTTTGCTTCATGGTCCTCCCGGTCTCGGAAAGACTACGCTGTCGAATATTGTGGCAAATGAACTGGGTGTGGGCTTCAAAGTAACATCAGGTCCAGTGCTTGACAAACCTGGTGACCTTGCCGGCATACTCATGAGCCTTGAAGATCATGACGTGCTCTTTATTGATGAGATTCATAGGCTGCATCCGGTTGTGGAGGAATATCTATATTCCGCAATGGAGGATTTCCGTATAGACATATTGCTTGACAAAGGACCCGGTGCGAAGAGCGTGCAACTGACGATATCGCCGTTCACTCTTGTCGGTGCTACGACACGTAGCGGAAGCCTGACAGCTCCTTTGCGTGCGAGATTCGGCATCAATTGTCATCTCGAATATTATGACCACAATACACTCAAAGGCATAATAAAACGCTCGGCGAGATTACTCAATATCGGAATTGACGAGGAGGCGGCAATGGAGATTGCGTTGCGCAGCCGTGGCACTCCCCGTGTGGCAAATTCATTATTGCGCAGGGTGCGTGATTTTGCAATGGTCAAAGGTTCCGGTAGCATAGATCTGTCAATCGCTCGTTATTCCCTCGAGGCCTTGAATATTGACCGTCACGGTCTTGACGAGATAGATAATCGCATATTGCTTACGATAATTGATAAATTCAAGGGTGGACCGGTTGGACTCACCACTATTGCTACGGCAATAGGGGAAGATGCCGGCACTATTGAAGAGGTGTATGAACCATTCTTGATTAAGGAAGGATTCCTAAAACGTACACCGCGAGGCAGGGAGGTGACAGAACTTGCCTATATGCATCTGGGACGTACGTTGGGTGCGCGGCAATCTTCCCTTTTTGAATAATATCCGGAAACAAGTGGATATGGACAATTTTAATAATTAGAAGCTGTTTATTTCAAGTGGCAGGCATTAAATCGTTGGCAAAGGAAACGGCCGTTTATGGTCTTAGCAGTATTGTGGGGCGCTTTTTGAACTGGTGTCTCGTGCCGCTCTATGTTTATATTTTCCCTACGGAGGAATATGGTATCGTGAGCTATCTTTACAGCTTTACAGCTGTGGCTCTCGTTATCCTGAATTATGGAATGGAAACCGGTTTTTTCCGGTTTGTCAACAGGGAGGCGGATCCGGGAAGGGTTTATTCGACATCCCTTTCATCGGTCGGGACAACATCGCTGTTGTTTATGGTGTTGTTGTCTCTTTTTCTGTCACCCGTGTCGAAATGGCTGTTGCTGCCTAATCATAGAGTTTTTGTGTGGCTATTGGGAGTGACTGTGGCTGTTGATGCTTTTTCAAATATTCCTTTTGCATATCTTCGATATAAGAAAAAGGCGTTCCGTTTTGCCGGTATCAAGTTTCTTAATATTACCATAAACATATCCTTAAACCTGTTTTTTCTCCTTGCTTGCCCGGCACTTATGAAGCATGTGCCGTGGGCTGTAAGCTGGTTTTATGAGCCTATAGGTGGCGAAGCGTTCGGAATAGGATGGATCTTTGTTGCCAATCTTATTTCCACAATTGTTGTCCTTTTATGCCTGCTTCCGGAATTACGGGGGCAACGTTTTGGCATTGACCGCAGGTTGTTGTTGCGGATGCTCGGGTATAGCTGGCCGCTTTTGATTCTCGGTGTCGCCGGCATCATGAGCCAGAACATGGGTCAGATGCTTATCCCTTATATATTTAAAGGTAGTGAGGAGGCTGCGCGCTCTATGGTCGGTATATATGGAGCCAATATCAAGATCGCGATTGTGATGGTCATGTTCGCGCAGGCTTTCCGGTATGCCTATGAGCCTTTTATTTTCGCTCAGGCGAAAGGGGAGGGGGAGAACCGCAATCAGGCTTATTGTGACGCAATGAAATTTTTCGTGATTTTCGGGCTGTTCATTTTCCTTGGAGTAATGTTCTATCTTCCGGTGCTCAAGCACTTCGTATCGCCGTCATATTGGCAGGGACTCGGAGTAGTGCCCGTGATGATGCTTGCCGAGCTGTTTTTTGGGATATTCTTCAATCTCTCATTGTGGTATAAACTTACAGACCGCACTCAGTGGGGCATGTATCTTTCATTGCTCTGCTTCACTCTTATGCTTGGACTAAATCTATGGCTGGTTCCTGCCATCGGTATTCCTGATGGTTATATGGGTTCTGCATGGGCAGCCCTCATAAGCTATTTTTCAGTAATGGTGGTTTCATATTTCCTTGGGCGCAGATATTATCCCTTGCCATATCAGATAGGACGGATGTTCTTGTATTTCCTTCTTGCCGGAGCATTGTATTTCGCCGGGAATTATATTGCCGGGATGTTTGAATCCTGGATTCTGTATGCCGTCCGTACACTTCTTCTTGCAATTTATATCGGGACTATAGTTATTGCTGAAAAGGTTCCGCTACCCGGTGTTGGCAAGAGATGAAGCATAGGTTGTTGATGTAAAATGGCAATAATGTTGCATAAATTGGATTGATGTCAATGTGGATACCGATATTTTATCGGTGAAATAATGTTGCACAACATAATATAAATGGCATCTAATAGCTATATTCCCAGCAAAAATGTATGCAAATATGGTGTTTGTTAACATTTGATAACATTTAAAAATAGGCGTGGAATATTGGATTTCAAAATAATTGCATTATTTTTGCAAACGATTACATAGATATAAATCGATAACTGCTTAAAATAGCAATTGTATCAATCCAAAAGTTGAGAAACTATAGAAGAATTGCTTTTACGCATCGGCAATCCCTTCGAGAGGATCGGTTGCCGGCTTTAAGCGGAGGTTTTAATCCATGAATTAAATCTTTGAAGGATTGTATATACCTTCGCTTGAAGAAAAAATAAAATTTGGTTATAAGGAGGATGGCGTTTTTGAGAAAAAGCGCCATTTTTTTTATTGTATAATGCCGCTGCAGAATTGGCTCGAGTCGTTTTAAAGCAGAGTTTGGAGGAATTTGAAAAAGATTTGTTAAATTTGCAAGTTGAAGAAAATCCATTTAGAAATGGTATATAAATATGACTGTTTAGTGATTGGTTCCGGTATTGCCGGAATGAGTTTCGCGCTCAAGGCATCACGAGCCGGGGCTAAGGTGGCGATGATCTGTAAGACATCACCCGATGAGGCTAACACTTTTTTCGCACAGGGAGGGGTAGCTTCTGTAACAAACCTCGAGGTTGACAATTTCGAGAAGCATATCCATGACACGATGGTTGCCGGCGATTGGCTCAGTGATCCGGCAGCTGTAGAGAAAGTGGTGAAGAATGCCCCGTCGCAGATCAAAGAGCTGATAGGTTGGGGAGTGGATTTCGATAAGAAAGAAAATGGAGATTTTGATCTCCATCGCGAGGGCGGACATTCCGAATTTAGGATCCTTCATCATGCCGACAATACGGGTGAAGAAATCCAGATGAGCCTTGTCAAGACGGTTATGAACGATCCCGGCATTGATGTTTTTGAAAACCGCTTTGCAGTGGAAATTATCACGCAGCATCATCTGGGCAAGATTGTGACTCGCCGGACTCCCGATATCACGTGTTATGGAGCTTATGTCTTGAATGAAGATAACGGGGAGGTGGATACGTTCCTTTCAAAGGTGACTGTTATGGCTACTGGTGGTGTCGGGTCTGTATATACTACAACAACCAATCCGCTTATTGCCACCGGTGACGGTATTGCCATGGTTTATCGTGCCAAAGGAACTGTAAGTGACATGGAGTTCATACAGTTTCATCCCACAGCTCTCTACCATCCCGGAGATCGTCCGAGCTTTCTGATCACGGAAGCGATGCGTGGATATGGAGCCGTGCTCAGGAACCTTGACGGGGAAGAATTCATGCATAAATACGATCCGAGACTTTCGTTGGCTCCACGTGATATTGTTGCCCGTGCTATAGATTCTGAAATGAAACTTCATGGCACCGACCATGTTTTCCTTGATGTCACTCACAAAGACCCTGACGAAACAAAACGCCATTTCCCTAATATTTATGAGAAATGCCTTTCTTTGGGTATAGATATAACTAAAGACATGATTCCTGTTGCTCCCGCAGCACATTATCTATGCGGTGGCATAAAGGTGAATACGGATGGTGAAAGTTCGATAAAACGATTATATGCCGTAGGCGAGTGTTCTTGCACGGGCTTGCATGGAGGTAACCGTCTTGCGTCCAATTCACTTATAGAAGCCGTGGTCTATGCAGACGCGTCTGCGCGTCATGCCATAAGCCATATCGGAGAATATGACTGGCGAGATGACGTGCCGGAATGGAATGATGAAGGGACGGCGCATCCCGAGGAGATGGTGCTGATTACTCAGTCAGAGAAAGAGGTGAACCAGATTATGGGCTATTACGTTGGGATTGTGAGGAGTGATCTGCGTCTTAAACGAGCCTGGAACCGTCTTGATATCCTTTATCAGGAGACTGAAGCGCTCTTCAAATGCAGTAAACCTACGCGCCAGCTCTGCGAATTGCGCAATATTATCAATGTGGCTTACCTTATCATGCGTCAGGCTATGGAGCGCAAAGAGAGCAGGGGGCTTCATTTCACAATAGACTACCCTCATCCCGATACAGATAAAGAATGAAAAAAACAAAACTTCTCCGAATCCTTCCGGCAGTTGCAGCTGTCACAGCCGTGGGTATAACATTGTCGGCTCAGAAGAGCCATGACGCTTCGCTTGCGCGAAATCTTAATAACTTCAATTCGATAGTGAAGCAGGTGGAGCTGCATTATGTCGACACGATCAATACCGATCAGAGCTTTAAGGCAGCCATAGGTGCTTTCCTTGCCTCTACGGATCCCTATACGGAGTATTATAGTGCCGATGACCAAGAGAAGTTGCAGAAGATGACCACCGGAGAATACGGGGGTATTGGAAGTTACATAATGCAGCGTGACGGTGGCTCGTACATTTCTCAGCCAATGGAGGGGAGTCCGGCGGCTAAGGGAGGTTTGCGTCCCGGCGACCATATAATAAGGGTTGACACTACTGACGTAGAGAAGAAGAATAGCGATTTTGTGACAAAGCTTCTCAAGGGTGTTCCCGGCACGCCGGTGAAAGTTACCGTGAAGCGCCCTTATGTCGCGGATTCTATCCTGACGATGGAGATTATAAGGGCAAAGGTGCAGGAACCCAGCATGAGTTATGATACTATTATCAATGGAATAGGATATTTGCGCCTTACAAGCTTCATTGACAAGACTCCGGCGGAAGTGCGTAAGGTTCTTGAACGCTTCAAGGAGGATAAGGGTTTGAAGGGAGTGGTGATAGATCTTCGTGGCAATGGCGGCGGTTTGGTGGAGAGTGCCGTTGACTTGGTGGGTTGTTTTGTTCCGAAGGGAACAGAAGTTGTGCGCACCATAGGCAGGGATCCGCTTCAGGAGAAAATATATAAGACTACACGGAAACCGATATTCCCGGATATTCCGCTTGCAGTGTTGATCGATGGAGGGAGCGCATCATCGTCGGAGATTGTGGCAGGTTCTTTGCAGGATCTTGACCGGGCGGTGTTGATCGGGTCCCGCAGTTTCGGAAAAGGGCTTGTGCAGACTCCCGTTCAGTTGCCATATGGTGGATTGCTTAAAGTGACTGTGGCGAAATATTATCTTCCTTCCGGCAGGTTGATTCAGGCTGTGGATTATTCACATCGCAATGCCGATGGGTCTGTGGCTCGTGTGCCGGACAGCCTTACGAATGTATATCGCACGGCTAACGGTCGCGAAGTGAGGGATGGCGGAGGGTTGCGTCCTGATACCGTGGTAGATTGGGGCAAGATCAACCGTCTCGTTTATAATATAGTGGCAGACAATTGGGCATTTGATTTTGCAACAAAATTTATTGCCTCGCATCCGAAGATCGGTGAGCCGAAAGATTTCGAGATCACTGATGAAATATATGCAGACTTTAAGAAATCGATAGACCCGAAGAAATTTAAATATGACAAAGTATGCGAGGAGATGGTGAAGACACTTCGTACCACGGCGGAGGCGGAAGGCTATATGAGCGATGAGACCAAAGCTCAGATAGACAAGCTTGCCGAGCTGTTGACACATGATCTTGACCGAGACCTTGATACCCATAGGGATGAGATTTCCGAATATCTCGGATCGGAGATAGTTGGAAGATATTATTATGATAAAGGGAAGGTGGCTTACGAATTGAAAACGGACAAGGCGGTGAAACTTGCTGATCAAATATTGTCGGATCCTTCACTTTATGGTAAAATATTAGCGAATGGAACTAAAGGAAGCCGATAAGCTTTTTGCTACGGCGGCGAAGACCGTAGCCGTGGAAAAAGCGTTGGCAGATAAGAAAATAAAGGGATTGCTCCTCTCCGGTCTGGAGGGGAGTTCTGCCGCTATGCTATTTGCATGTCTGAAACCGGGTAAGCGTCCGTTCCTGATAGTGGCTGATGACTTGGATTCGGCAGGATATATTTATAATGACCTTTGCCAGATTGTAGGACAGGAATGTGTGGGCATTTTCCCGAGCGGATATAAGAGGGATATAAAATATGGGCAGGTTGATGCCCCTTCGCAGATTTTGCGCACGGAGGTGCTTGATGCGTTAGGCGATAAGAAAAGTGCTGTCCGTTTCGTGGTTTCTTATCCGGAAGCTTTGGCGGAGAAGGTTGCAGATGCCATTACGATTGCCGATAACAGTGTCTCGCTGAAGGTTGGATCGCGTATTATACTCTCAGACCTTACCGGAAGGCTCCGTGAACTCGGATTCCGCGAAACGGAATATGTATATGAGCCGGGACAGTTCGCCCGTCGTGGTTCTATTGTCGATGTATATTCCTACTCTTGTGAACTGCCTTATCGTATAGATTTTTTTGACGATGAGGTGGATTCTATCCGTACCTTCAACGTGGAAACACAGCTCAGCGAGCAAAGGCTGGATGGTGTCAATATCCTTCCTCCCTCGTCTTCTCATTCTGCCGATAAGGGTATAAGCTTGCTTGAGTTTATGGATGATTCGACTGTGGTGATGTGTCAGAGTCCGTCTTATCTGCTTGAACGTGTAAAAGCGGTGTCGGAAGAAACATTTTCATCAGCGGCATTGATTGCAGAGGAGGGGGATGAGAACGCTATGGATAAAGTTGTTGATGCGGATGCTTTTGCAAACCGGTTCAAATCGATGAAGGTGGTAGCTTTCGGATCGCGAGGTTTGGATCCTGCATTCCGGGCGGATGCTTCCATTCAGTTCCATTGCAGCCCTCAGGCTCTATTTCATAAGAATTTTGAATTGATATCCGATAGTTTCAGCAAATTTGTTGAAGATGGCTACCGGATCTTGATCCTTTCGGATTCTGCATATCAGGCGGAACGTCTGCGTAACATATTTGCAGACAGGGGTGACAATATACCTTTCACAGCTGTTGACCATACTCTTCATGAGGGGTTTGTGGATCACGACGGAAAATGCTGTTTCTTTACCGATCATCAGATATTTGATCGGTTTCATAAGTATAATCTCAAGAGTGACCGGGCGCGTAGCGGCAAGTTGGCGCTGTCGCTGCGGGAGCTCAACCAGATAGAGATAGGGGATTATATAGTGCATATAGATCATGGTATCGGCAAGTTCGCAGGACTGGTGAGGACGGATGCCAACGGCACGCCTCAGGAGATGATCAAGCTCTTATATCAGAATGACGACATTATTTTGGTCAGTATCCATGCTCTTCATAAATTGTCGAAATATAGGGGCAAGGAAGGAGTCCCTCCGAAGGTAAACAAGCTTGGTTCAGGTGCGTGGAACAAGCTCAAAGAGCGCACAAAAGCAAAAGTCAAGGATATAGCACGCGATCTGATAAAGCTTTATGCCGCACGGAGGGAAGAGAAGGGACATGCTTTCGCTCCGGATTCATATCTGCAGCATGAACTTGAGGCAAGTTTTATATATGAGGATACTCCGGATCAGCTTAAGGCTACGCAGGCTATAAAGGCGGATATGGAATCTCCCAAGCCGATGGATCGCCTGATATGTGGTGACGTTGGTTTCGGCAAGACGGAGATAGCCGTGCGCGCAGCGTTCAAGGCTGCGGCTGATGGAAAACAGACGGCTGTATTGGTTCCGACCACGGTGCTTGCCATGCAGCATTATCATACATTCGCTAACCGTCTCAAGGAACTTCCGGTAAGGGTAGACTTTATTTCGAGAGCCCGCAAACCGAAGGAAGTTAAACAGATACTTGCAGACCTTGAAGCCGGCAAGATAGATATATTGATAGGTACTCACAAGATTATAGGTAAGGGGGTAAAATTCAAGGATCTCGGATTGTTGGTGATTGACGAGGAGCAAAAATTCGGTGTGGCGGTTAAGGAGAAGCTAAAGCAATTGAAAGTGAATGTGGATACACTGACAATGAGCGCGACTCCGATTCCGCGAACGCTTCAGTTCTCGCTAATGGGAGCCAGGGATCTCAGTTCGCTCAACACGCCTCCTGCAAACCGTCAGCCGGTGATGACAAACATAAGCAGTTTTGATGATGACGTTATCAAGGAGGCTGTGGAGTTTGAGTTGAGTCGTAACGGGCAGGTGTTTTTTATTTCTAACCGCATAGAGAATCTCGCGCATATAGAGAATACCCTGAGGAGGTTGATTCCTCAGGTGCGCGTTGTGACGGCACACGGACAGATGCCGCCGGAAAGGGTGGAGCAGGCGATTATAGATTTCGCCAACAGGGATTACGATGTGTTGTTGTCGACAACTATTGTGGAAAACGGCATTGACATGCCGAATGTCAACACAATAATGGTTAATAATGCGCACAACTTCGGGCTCAGCGAACTTCATCAGCTCAGGGGGAGGGTAGGACGCAGTTCGCGCAAGGCGTTCTGTTATCTCCTTGTGCCCCCCGGAATGCCGCTGACCCCGGTGGCTCGTCGTCGCCTTCAGGCGATAGAGAGCTTCAGTGATCTCGGCTCCGGCATTCATATAGCCATGCAGGATCTTGATATTCGCGGTGCAGGAAATCTGCTTGGTGCGGAACAGAGTGGCTTTATTGCGGATCTCGGTTATGAGGCATATCAAAAAATCTTGAAAGAATCTGTGATTGAACTGAAGACGGAAGAGTTTGCCGATACGTTTACGGATGTGGCTGCCGGAAAAGAGGAGGAATTTACAGCCGACTGTACGATAGAAAGCGATTTGGAATTGCGGATACCGTCGGAATATGTTCCGCAAGAGAATGAGAGGATCACCCTTTATCGTCGCCTTGACAATATGGAACGGCTGGAGAAACTTGAGGAGTTCAGGACAGAACTGCGTGACCGCTTCGGTGAGATCCCATTCACCACTGAGGAGCTTATAAGGGTAGTGCCATTGCGTATGTCGGCACGTCGTCTCGGAATAGAGCGTCTTGTCCTTAAAGGGGGTAAGATGCGAGTCTATTTTGTCGGTGACGACAATAAGGCTTATTATAATTCATCGGCTTTCGGGAAAGTGCTCTCATATTTGCAGCAAAACCCAAGACAATGCAGTCTTAAGGAGATTAACGGAAGAAGGCTCATGGTGCTTGACAATATTGCCAAAGTTTCGGACGCATTAGCTGTCATGACCGCCATGGAAGCTCAAGATCCGGTTTGATTTTTATTTTAAACAGCTTCTTAATACAGAACGCGCCTCGAAGTTCACAAATGTTGGATACTTCAAGGCGCGTTCTGGTTAACACGTTTAAAGATGTGTTTGCGTCTTATTTTGAATCTTTTTTCAGGAGATCGCGGATTTCTGTGAGAAGTTTTTCTTCCGCACTGGGTTCTGGGGCAGGTGCTACGGCTTCCACCTCTTTTTCTTTCTTCATAAATTTCATTACGACACGTAGGGCAACGAAGATGCTGAGTGCTATTATCATAAAATCAACGATGTTCTGAATGAAAAGTCCATAATTTACAGCCACCTCTTCTACTGCGGCAACGCCGTCTGCAGTTGCGGGATGTCCTTCAGTAATGACATATTTAAGGTTTTTGTAGCCGTCGCCTCCTGTTACTAATGAAATGACGGGCATGATTATGTCATTGACCAGCGAAGACACGATCTTGCCGAATGCACCGCCCACTATAACACCGACAGCCATGTCGATTATATTGCCTTTCATGGCAAACTCTTTGAAGTCTTGTAGAAACTTTCCCATAATATGAGTTTTATATTTGAATTAAACTGAACTGGTTTTATTATCTTTAATATATTTTAATTCTTATTTTTCAATCAATTGTGTGTATAATGTTGTTATTTTCAGTGAACCTTGCTTATTGCTTGAATCAATGTCTCCTCATTCCCGGTGATGTGGATGAATAATAACACACGGTTGGTAATGAATAGACAATATTTAAGTGTTAAAGGTTCAAAAAAGTGTTAAAATACATCGCAAAAATGCGATTTTTTTGTTAAATTTGCAACTCTAAAAGGTAAAATAGGGTATATATACTCTGAAATATGCAATTTTACATAAATTGCGGATAAAAATATGAATTAAGGTAATAAATATAAAACCCAAATAAATTTACCCAAAATAAACAAATTTTAAAATGACAAAGATTGGTATCAACGGCTTTGGCCGTATCGGACGTTTCGTATTCCGTGCTTCCACCAAAAGAAATGACCTCGAGGTTGTTGCAATCAATGACCTTCTTCCTGTTGACTACATGGCATACATGCTTAAGTATGACACAATGCACGGTCGTTTCGACGGCACTGTAGATTACGATCTCGAGAAGAGCCTTCTCATCGTAAATGGCAAAGAGATCCGCGTTACTGCATGCCGCGATCCGAAAGAGATCAACTGGGGCGCAGTAGGTGCTGAATATGTTGTTGAGTCAACCGGTCTCTTCCTTTCAGAGGAGAAAGCTCAGGCTCACATCGAGGCAGGTGCAAAATACGTTGTAATGTCAGCTCCTTCAAAAGACGCTACTCCTATGTTCGTTGTAGGTGTTAACGAAAATACATATGCTGGTCAGAAGTTCGTTTCTAACGCTTCTTGCACAACTAACTGTCTTGCTCCTATCGCTAAGGTTCTCCACGAGAAATTCGGTATCAAGGAGGGTCTTATGACAACTGTTCACTCAACAACAGCTACTCAGAAGACTGTTGACGGTCCTTCTATGAAAGACTGGCGTGGTGGTCGTGCCGCTTCCGGCAACATCATCCCCTCTTCTACTGGTGCTGCAAAGGCTGTAGGTAAAGTTATCCCCGAGCTTAACGGCAAGCTTACTGGTATCTCTATGCGTGTCCCCACTCTTGATGTTTCTGTAGTTGACCTTACAGTTAATCTTGAGAAACCCGCAACTAAAGAGGCTATCTGCGCTGCTATGAAAGAGGCTGCCGAGGGTGAACTCAAAGGTGTGCTCGGTTACACTGAGGATGCAGTAGTAAGCTCTGACTTCCTTGGTTGCGCACTTACTTCTATCTTCGATGCAAACGCCGGTGTTTACTTGACCGACAACTTCGTGAAAGTAATTTCTTGGTATGACAACGAGATCGGTTACTCTAACAAGGTTCTCGACCTCATCGCTCACATGAAGAAAGTTAACGGCTAATCAATCGATAGTTTCTTTTGATAAAGATTATCCGGCAGGGATGGAGCTTGCTCCGTCCTTGTTCTGTTTTCTTATGGCTGGCTTTTGGATATTTTCTTTAACAAGTATGAAAAAAATTATTATATGTTTATTTGTCCTCTCTTCTTGCCTTATGAGCAAGGGGGAGACTGTGTGCGTATCAGATGAGCCGTTTTGGCTCGGTGGTGACATATCCGGAATGACGGCTGATGAGGCTCGTGGACGCTTCGTGAAGAACCGAGACGGTGTGCGAACCGAGACGACAAAGCTGATGAAGGATTACGGTATGAACGCAACGCGCCTGCGTGTGTGGGTGAATCCCAAGGATGGCTTTTGTTCTCCGCAGGATGTGCTTGAGATGGCAAAGCGTTCGCAGGCTTTGGGTATGCCGGTGATGATTGATTTCCATTATTCCGACTGGTGGGCGGATCCCGGTAAGCAAAACCCTCCGAAGGAATGGCTTGGAATGACACTTGAGCAGACGGAAAAGGCACTTGCCGATCATACGCGCCAGACCCTTACGCTACTTAAGAAAAATGGTATAGATGTGAAATGGGTTCAGGTGGGTAACGAAACAACCCACGGCTTTTTATGGCCGATGGGTCGTTTTGAGGAGAATCCTGAAAATTATGCCGTTTTGACAAATGCCGGAGTTAAGGCTGTGCGCGAAGTATATCCCGAAGCCGAGGTTATCATACATCTGGACAATGGTTTTGACCAGGCTCTCTATGACGGCGTGTTTGATTCATTGAAAGCGAATGGCGTGGAATGGGACATGATAGGTATGAGTGTCTATCCTTATTGGGCGATGGAGTCGGGATTGGAGAAAAGTGAGGTCATGACCCTTGTTGATGCCGTTGCCAACATCCGTCATCTTAAAAGGAAATATGGAACGGATGTAATGATTGTCGAGACGGGTGTCGACGGTCGTAATCCCGAACAGGGGAAAGAGTTTATATCGGCATTGATAAAGGCTTCAAAAGAATTTACTGATGGAGCCTGCAAGGGTGTTTTTTATTGGGCACCGGAATGGAATGCCGAGGAAGACTATCGTCTCGGAGCTTTCTCCCGCGATATGCCGACAATCATAATGGACGCATTCAAGGAAGCTTCTTCATCTGCCCGCTGAGGATAGAGCTGATATCAAAAGTGCCTTTGGCGCGGATGACACTGAATTCGAGAGGTTCGTCAGCGATAATTGTGATATCCTTGAGTTTATTCTTCCTCTCATCAATGTGTCCATAGATGAACGTAGCCTCCTCTCCTTCATGCACTTCAAGTATCAGTTCGCTCTTGTCGCTGTTGATGACATCTTTTACGCATTTAATCGCTTCTTTTCTTCCTCTCTTCCCTTCGCAATCGATAATGGTTACGCTTTTGAATCCATTAAGGATTTTTCCGGCATCATTGTCGCCGATAGAGGCAATAGGTCCGAGCATCCACCCGACACCTTTAGGAATGTGTAGAATGTCGATATTGTCGTAATCCTCAAGTGCTGAAAATTCTTTCGAACTTCCGCATGAAGTGCAGATTACCATGCATAAGGATATGAGGACTGAATATACACCGGTTTTCATATCCTTATTTTTTATATTGGTCGGTAAGAGCCTGAATGTCGACCTCACCCCGGATGTATACGATGGTGTATTCATCCGGTTCGTCGGATTCGATAAGTATGTCACGCATAACGTTTCCGTTTAGCATTTTCCCCGTGTATATGTTCACATTGTCTCCTTCATCTTGCGCGTTGAGTAATAACTCCAGATTGAGTTTTTTCATTTTTTCGGCAGCATCTTTTTTGACAATTGAGATTGCTTTTGGGGTGGTTGCGTTGATAATTTCCATTCCCTCGGGGTTTTTGATGAATTTCTGAATTTCTTTCATATCAGAATCGTTATCGGTCATTGAGAGGCCGAGGCGCATAGCTGCCTTGGAGATGTAGACGGTGGAGATGTCATTGTTGTTTGGATATGTGTTGAATACCCGGTTCTGCGACACCGCTGTGAGCGATATCGAAAATGCCATTACGGCAATGATCATAAATCTTAAAGCTTTCATAATACTTAGTTTAATTTTAATTTACTTTGGATTGAGGAATATATGTTTCTCAGATTGTCATCTGTGGATTCGAGGCAATTTGAGGCATATGCCATTTGTTCGCCGGCATGAGCGAGGGCTTTCATCCCCGCTTCTAAAGCTATCAGCTCTTCTTCTGTCAATTCTGTAATGCTTTCCGTTTTTGTAGCAGCTTTTGCAAGTGTTGATGCCGGAGGCGATGTTACGCCTTTAGCAGCCGGATGACACACATTAACTGATTGCTCCGAATTTTTAGCGTCATGGTTGTCTGCCGTGTGCTCAATTGAATCGGATATGGCGGGATTCTTGTCAATTGAATCGCAGGTTTCTAAAGAAGCTAATTGTATGGGGAGTTGGGTTGTATCAGGAGTTATACCGGTGGTAAAAGGAGCGAGCATGATAAATGCTGTAACGGCTGCCGCCACGGCAAAAGAGGCTATTACTGAAAAGCGCTTGCGCTGAGAGGCGACTCTGGATTTGTGATCAGAAATGAAGGTATTATCCACAGCCTTCATGATTCTGTCGGGAAGGTCTGAGGGAGGGACAGCATATTTCGACGAGTCGCTTAGGGCGGTAAATATTTTGCTGTCAGCTTCCATCTCTTCCGGAATTTCGGAGGTGGAAGAGAAAAACTCATAGAGGATATTATCCTCCTCCGGAGAGGTTGTACCTTCGTAGAACTTTTCAAGAAGGTGTTTTATGTATTTTATATCGGTAGCCATTGTGATAACTATTTAAGGAAGTGATTATTTATTTAATGAAAAATGAACGGAGTTTGCGTCTGCCACGACTAAGGATCTGTCGAGCGTTTGCGGGTGTGACTCCTAAAACTTTTGCTATATCGTCAGCCGAACAACCTGAATAAGCACTCATTTCAACAGCTTTTCGTTCTTTCTCCGGCAAGCGTTGGAGAGTCGCCGTTACTTCATTGAGTTCTAATGTTTCTTCCACTCCGCTTTTCTCCGTGGAGATTTCACGGGTGGTATCGAGTGGCATCTTTCTTGAAGACCGCATGGTTTCCGTGATGCAGATGTTGCGTATTGACGATAGGCAATATGCCATTGGAATCTTCGGAAATACTCCTTTGCAGACATTCTCCCAGATGCGGAGCATCGCTGTCTGCACTGCATCGGCGGCATCTTCCGGCGAACCGGTGATGGCAAGTGCCGCTGCGTACATTCTCGCATTGCAAGGAAGAATATTGTCAGTGAAATATTTTCTCGGGGTGATATTCATCTTTTTCTCGATTTAACTCGATTTTATCCATAAGACAAATGTAACATAAAAATGTGACACACCGATTCAAAAAAATCCCGATTTCGCTCTGCTTCAAACCACCCCACGCAAAAAAACTCCAACCACTAACAACCACACAACAACCACTTTTACATTTACTCTCATAAAGATTTCATGTATCTTGAAGTGGTTGTTCTGTGGTTGGAGAATAAATAATAATGATGGATTGGATTGAAAGAGTCAAATCTGATTCGAAAATTTTAACACGGAGGCACAGGGGAACAGAGTTGCAGATGTAAAAGACAAGCATGGATATTTACAGGCACTGAGGGTCGTAAGCGACCTTGGGGAGGCACGAAGCTTGGGGACAATGGGGACAATGTGCAATATTTAATGAGTGTTGTGATATATGAACCGAATGGTAGCTGTGTTAGATGAAAATACTATCGAGCTCCGTGCCTCCGCCAGCATCGCAAGATGCCTCAGCGCCTCTACTCTGGTATCAATTTCGCATTAAACACCACATTAGGTAAAAACTCTGTACCTCTGTGCCTCTGTGTTTAAATTGCCATGGCAAATTAATAATTCCAACCACTAACAACCACACAACAACCAATTTTACATATACTCTCATAAAGATTTCATGTATCTTGCTGTGGTTGTTCCGTGGTTGTAAGTGATTGGAGAATAAATAATAAATATTGATTGGTTTAGACAGATAGTTTCCATATTCCGAGAATTATGGATACGGAGATACCGTAATGCTCTTGATCATACTAAAGGATCTATGGCGAAATGCCACAGAACCTTTCCCAATATCAATACGGCATAAAACTGTTAAGTTAAGGAGTTCTGCGAACAATCAATCTTCCGTCAAGAGCAGACGGGGCATAATCTGAGATTCCGAATATAAATTCTACATTCTCTTCCAATATCACATCTTTAGGAAAATTAAGATAAAGAAATCTTCCTTCTGCCTTTAATTCCATCCATTCATTAGCAAAACAGTGTTTATCATAGCCTTCTTCAATAGGCGAAGATATAGTCCACATTTCAAGATCTGAATAATTTATACATTCAAATTTCAACGTGCCTCCTTCTGATGAGACATCAACGTGTATCACATCGCTTCTATTTTTAGTCCGATCAAAAGTAACCAAAACATTATCATGATTCGAATTTTCCAAGAGATTAAACCTCATGGGATAAAAGTCGTCTCCATCTTTCATCTCGCAAGATTGCAACAAGCCAAGAAATATTATCACGATTCCTGTCAAAAGAAATCTTTTTAAATTATTATTTTTCATATCCGGTTTATCTTTTATGGTTTGCTAATATATTTGCCACTTCTGGTCGTTTATTGCTGTTCTATGCTAATGAATTATTGAATGTCAAAGATACGTTAAAATGTTTTAATTTGCAATATTATGGCGCATGATTTTGTCATATAAATTGTGATAAATGTGTAAAAAAAATATTATAAGGCTCGGAATTAAAAGCCCCTATTTATCCCTGTTTCAAATCTTTCCACACTAAACTCCAACTACGTACAACCACATAACAACTACTTTTACATCTACTCTCATAAAGATTTCATGCATCTTGAAGTGGTTGTTCTGTGGTTGTAAGTGGTTGGAGACTAAATAATAATGATGGATTGAAAGAGGCAAAATCTGATTCGAAAATTTTAACACGGAGGCACAGAGGAACAGAGTTGCAGATGTAAAAGACAAGCATGGATATTTACAGGCACTGAGGGTCGTAAGCGACCTTGCGGAGGCACGAAGCTTGGAGACAATGGGAATAATGGGGACAATGTGCAATATTGAATGAGTGTGATGATATATGAACCGAATGGTAGTGGTGTCAGATGAAAATACTATCGAGTTCTGTGCCTCCGCCAGCATCGCAAGATGCCTCAGTGCCTCTACTCCGTTATCAATTTCGCATTAAACACCACATTAGGTTAAAACTCTGTACCTCTGTGCCTCTGTGTTTAAATTGCCATGTCAAATTAATAACTCCAACCACTAACAACCACACAACAACCACTTTTAAATATACTCTCATAAAGATTTCATGTATATAGAAGTGGTTGTCCCGTGGTTGTAATTGGTTGGAGAATAAATAATAAAGATGGATTGGATTGAAAGAATCAA
>CASBHZ010000050.1 GCA_949123685.1 uncultured Bacteroidales bacterium
AAACCACGAAACAACCAACTCAAAATACATAAAACTGATTGACGTTAGATATAAATGTGGTTGTTATGTGGTTGTTATGTGGTTGTGAGTGGTTGGTGGTATTAATACCCTCAATCCAAACCTATCTCAATGCCCAAACCAAGCCATATGAATATTTATTATCCAACCACTAAAAACCACGAAACAACCAACTCAAAATACATAAAACTGATTGACGTTAGATATAAAGGAGGTTGTAACGTGGTTGTGAATGGTTGGAGCTTTTTATACGCGGGAGTGGCTTGAAGTTGGCTGGTAAAACGAAATTTAGAAGATCGTGATCGTTGTGTGGGATCAGAGTTTGGAAAGGCGTTGGAGCGCCTCAAGGTAATAGTAGTCGGCGTAGATGATGGAAGCGTCGATTTCAGAGCCTGCGGGATGATGACCTGTTGAATGGTCGAGGAAAGAACACCGATGCTCGGCAGAGCGATAGTTGTCACCGGAGAGAGATGCAAGCATCCTAACCGCTTTCTCTTTATAAACCTCACCTTTATCGGCAGGACAATATCCCTGAAGCTCTAAAAGAGCCGAGGCAACGACACTTGCAGCTGAAGCGTCTCTTGGTGCGTTAGGAATCGCGGGGTCATCAAAATCCCAATATGGCACATAGTCTTCCGGAAGGCGCTTGAGATATGCGTCCGTTACCTTACATGCAAAATCAAGAAATTTCTTATCCTGCGTTTCACGATAAACCATCGTGTAGCCATATATCGCCCATGCCTGTCCGCGTGCCCATGTGCTATTGTCGGCATATCCCTGATGCGTCATGCAACGGAGGAAATCACCATTGTCCTGATCATATACGGCTACGTGATAGCATGTACCGTCTGGACGGAACTGATGCTCCATTGTAGTCTCGGCATGCTTGACAGCAATATCATAAAGCCGTTTATCCCCGCCATTGCGGGCTGCCCAAAAAAGCATCTCGAGATTTATCATATTGTCCATGATCGTATTGTGACCACCAAGCATTTCTATATTTCTCGGCCATGAAAGGATCGTTCCCACCTCCGGATTATATAACGTAGCCAAAGAGTCGGCAGATGCCAGAATTACATCTTTATATTTAGGATTACCGGTGAGACGATAACCGTTACCATAACTGCAGAAAACCAGGAATCCGAGGTCATGGTCAAATGCCGGAATGCGCGAAAGGTATTCAAGGGAAGATGTATATCGCTCGGCATGCTCGCGAATCTTTTCATCCCCCGTAATCTCATAGTCATACCACAATACTCCGGGCCAAAAACCCGCACACCATTCATCGGGAGTAGCCTTGCGGCAATGCCACACGGAATCTTGCGCCTCGATATTTCGCGGCATCATGGTATAATCAATGGAATCGCGACTCAGCTGATCAAGAGAACGCAACACTTTTGAATGGCAATAACCAAAAGCGGAATCCACATCTATCGATTCAGCGGTTGCTGTCTGCGAACATGACAACATTACCGACCCAATGGCAACGCCACAAGCCAACAACATACAATTGAATATATTCATTTCAGTTTCGCCTGTTAAGTAATTTCGTTTCAACCTTTTTAACATCAATCCATCCGCGTTCGTCACATCCTGCCGGAGTGACGCTATAAAAGCCGACTTTAGCACCTATCCACTTGCCCGCACGTGCCTTAAACACCCCCGGGACGCTTTTGAATCCTCCGTTCCCGGTTTCATAAAAGAAACGACATTCGCCTTTGCTGTCAACAGAAACCTTCAACCTCAAGACACATTCCATATTGCCATACAGACCGGCACTGTAACACCTGTCGGGAGACAGCTTTGCAATATCTTTCACCATCTCCTTGCCTCCTTGCTCGGCATCTTTACATTCCACAAGTTGAAGGACAAACGAATCGCCTCTTTTTGTAAGTCCCAAGCGGCAGTAATCCCATCCCATAACTATTATTCCGGAACTTACTCCATCAGCGTTCTCCTTAGCTGAAATCACGACATCCGCGACAAATGAAAATTCCTCAGCAGGAAACTTCTGCATCCACAAATTGGGAACTTCCCAGAAATTCACAAATCCTTCACTGAGTTTATGTCCATAAATACGCATCAATCCATCCGGAATCGGAAAACCGAAAACATCGTCATAATTAGAATGCCATTGGAAGAGGCTGCTTCCTTCATCATTATTCATCTTTACACCACCCATTCCTTCCGTTGAGACTTTAGGGCGCGCATGCTTCCTTACCGGTTCGCCACATCCATCCTTATCCTTATCAATACCGATTACCGGCCAATCTTCAACCCATTCCATCGGGTTAAGATGCACAACCCTGCCAAACGCTCCTTTGTCTTGAAAATGCAGGAACCAATCTTCGCCTGCAGCATTCGTAACCCATGCCCCCTGATGAGGTCCGTTTATATCCGTCTCTCCTTGCGCCATTACAATCCTTGATTCATACGGACCCAGGATATTCTTCGAACGCATCACAAGTTGCCAACCATCCCTTACACCCCCTGCGGGAGCAAAAAGATAATAATATTCACCGCGTCGATAAAGCTTAGTTCCTTCTACAGTATGGTTGACACCATCATTGCCATCATATATTATCCGTGGAGCGGAAATCAGCGACGTGCCGTCAGCCGACATTTCGCTTATTGTCAAGATGCTGTTGAAGCCGCATCTTGAAGCCGCCCATCCGTTGGAAAGATACGCCTTACCGTCTTTATCCCAAAACGGGGACGGATCAATCAAGCCTTTTCCCGCCCTTACCAATACAGGCGCGCTCCACTTCTTCTCCGGATCTTTTGTCTTTGTCATGAAGATACCGAAATCCGGGTCTCCCCAATATATATAGTATTCTCCGTCATGATATTTTATACATGGCGCCCACACCCCCTTGCCATGTCGCGGTATACCGCTGCCATAATAATCTGTGGGAGGAACCGAATCCAGAGCATGGTTAACCAATGTCCAATTGACCAGATCATTGGAACGCAATATCGGCAATCCCGGCACACACTGGAAACTTGAAGCCGTCATATAAAAAGTGTTGCCATCGGGCGAAGCCACCACATCCGGGTCCGAATAATCAGCATGAATCACAGGATTCACATAATGACCTGACTTAACAAGATTCAGCGGATTTGACACAAGTTGCTCCCCCGCGATAGCCATCATCACAGAAGAGCAACTCATAATTACCATAATCAACCTTTCTTTCATTTTCACCTGCTATGCCTAAAACAATCTTGTTTTACCAATGAAGCTGTTTAAACAGCTTCATTAACAAGTGATGATTCACTTGCTTAAATAATTTACAATCTATTATACGGATAAAAGACACTCCATACTCAATCAACAGGGTAAAATCTTATCGCCACTCCACCCTTTTGAGGGATCTTGAACTTCAATGTATCAGAAGCCTTCACTTTCTTCACTACCATCTCCACACCGGTGCGGCTTTCATCTTTGCCACCTTTGGCATCGCTATATATCTCAGCCATATATCGTTTATCGGGCGAAAGGAAACGAGACAGCTCAAACTTTGCCTCCCCTCCTTCGTTATTAGCCAATGCCGCCGCCCACCATATATCACCCTTACGGCGTGCCATGGTTATCCCCTTTCCGGGATAACCGGCAAGAATCTTTGTGTCATCAAAAACGGTAGCAAGGTCTTCAAACCATTTTATTTCCTTCTCTCCCTGATAGAGAGATGGATTATCATACCAGAAAATTGTCTGCAACGGGCTGTAAAACACCAGCGATGCGGCAAGCTGGTGTGCATGAGTGTTGCGCAAACGCTTGTCATAATAACAGATGGTATAGTCTGCCGCCCCGTTGATCATGCGGGTGAAAGGAAGCGTTGTATTATGCGTTGCATCGGGAAACTCCTCATTGCCGCAAATACCCTCTTGCGTAAGCAGGTTGGGATAAGTGCGTGAATATCCCGATGGTCTGTATTCATCATGAATATTCATCATCAAGCCGTTTTTCGCAGCCTTTGCTACCATCTCGTGTAGCCATATGCTCCAGCGATGAGAGGCATATTGCACAAATCCTGACTTGACACCGGCAACACCCCATTGTTTAAGAAGGGGAAACAGCTCATCCATCTGCTTCATGAGGGCGTGCTGATTGACATAGAGCCATACTCCAACACCCTTCTCTTTTCCGTAATCGATAACTTTCTGCATATCAACATGGGGAACAACCTTTGTAGCATCCCCGTCATGACTTGTGCACGGCATATACCATTGCCAGTCATAGAGCATGTAATCAATATTGTGTTCGGCACAGAAATCAATAGTGGCAAGTCCTGCCTCCGTATCGATCTTCGAGCGCATAATCTTACCCGGCTTCACCCAAGAAAAATCTCCTTTGGAGGAAGGATTAAGATTCAACACAATATCATTATTCTGCAATAATTCAGCCGGAGAATCCGCTGTCATGATTACCTTCCACGGAGTAGCGGCATATGTCACCACGTCAACAGGAGAATACATCACAGAACTGAGTGTAGAATGCTTGTCTCTACGTGCCATGTATTTCGTTAGACACCAATCATCTGTATCTGCATCAAGAAGAGCCACCCACTGCCCGGAAGGAAGTTCGAGTGTCAAAGCCCGCTCCACCGGATGGGTGATACTGTCAACAGGACCGACATCAAATGTAGCCTGCGCCCACTGCTCGCTCCAGGCATTTGCTCCTTCGGGGAAAGAATAATCCGTAAGATCTTCCGTCACCTTATGGAATATTGCATCCGGATGCTCCGGGAAGAAATAGCGGAACGCTATACCTTCGTCGTAGGCACGCACCTGCACATCAAGACGATATTTGCTCTTGTCTTTTCGACTCATATGCAGCGTCGCGCTATTGAAATGATCGCGCACGGTGGAACGCTCTCCATATAACGGATGCCAAACGGAATCAACCGGCTCTGCATACGAAACCGAATCAACTTCAAGCATATCCATCCAGCACTCCGGCTGCACAAGGTCGCGTTTCCCAAGAGCCATCTCCCACACTCGGTTGTCAAGCTGAAGTCCTGCTCTTGAAGGCAAGATAACATCTTTACCATCCGTCTTCACCGAATATACAAGCTCTTTACCGTTTTTGGAAAAACACACCTCGTTTCTTCCATCCGGCGACTTAAGACTCAATGTTCCGACAGAAGCATTAGCCATCAACACCGAAGAGAGGCAAACGGAAGCAAATACACTATATTTCATTCCTTTTTTGATTTGTTTATTCGTGAAATTTAACTTTGATGAAATTACCCTCTCTATTGATTTTAATGGTTTTACCATTCACTGTCAAACTTGACGGAGCCCCCTTGTATTTCATGTTTACACGTGGCTGACCGGCAACATTCAGATCAAGTTTTCCACCATCCTTCTTGGCTATCACATTCAGTTTTGAGAGCGAAGAGAAATAAACATCCTTGTCTCTCTTCAAGGAACTTCCATGACCAATAAACACCTCTTGCGGATTCACGGCATCGCCTCCCTCCGGATAGCTAACGGTAAGCATATAGGCATCAGTATCCCATCCGTCAGCGTTTATCCAGGAGTTGAGATGCATCAGGCGTCCGTCAGCAAGCTGATTGATATAAATATCAGTCACTTTACCTTTATATCTCACTCGCATTCCGACCCAGTCTTTTCCTTCCCTTCTCTCAATCTCGGGGAGTTCCTTCTGATCCGGAGTATCCTTAAGGATAACTGCCGTTACCCCTTTCACACGATCCGTGTTATCGGGGAGATGGAATGAATAATACTCCTCCTCACCTGAGAGATCCTCTTTCGGACCCTTTTTCACCTCCCAATATAAATCTTCGGGATAGTCATGTACGAAATTGCTATATGCGAGCGGACGCGGATAGATCGGGCGCACAGCTACGGAAGATTCTCCATTGGTGACATTAAGATCGAATCCCCGCTTAGTAGCTTCTCCTCCCGGATGCCATAGCCATTCAAAATGCCCCGGCTCATGAGAATGTATATCATCTATTATATATATCACATTGTCGACCCATAGAAAATGACGGAAATTGCGGTCGAAAGCATGACTCATCGGACCGGTGCCGTCTGCGAGCACATATTTAATGTTGCCACCATCAAGCAAGCCGCTTACAGAACCCGGTAACATCGTGCCGTGATATTGTTGATAAGTCTTCTGCCCCTCTCCATTAAAAAGCACAACATTGTGTGCCGGACTTTGGAAGAAATAGTTGCGATATTCCGGTTTGCCATAGCCGCAATTACCGGCATCCTTTATGATATCCACACCTTTATGAAAAATGATGAAGGAATTGGCATCGGCATGCGAATGGTTCCAAGTCATTCCCGACTTCACGGCAAGCATGGTCGCATCCTTCTTCCATGAATCACGCATAGTAGCCCAGCCGAAATCTTTCCAGAGATGTGATGTAGGCAAGGAAGGGACAACGGGAGCATCCGAGAGATCCGGAGTATAAAGGAACCCCATCGGGAAAGTGCGAGGGAAACCCTCGCGGTGCTGTCCCGGTTCAACCTGATTCACATACCAAAGAGTCTCAGGCGATTTCTCACCCATAGCATAAGCGAGGAGCATACTGCTCTCTCCGGTAACATTCTTATGGCTGTCACCAAAATTGATACTATGCAACTGACCGGTGCGCGGATATGCGACATGACAGAAAAACGGGGCGAGTTTCCCCATCTGCGGAATATCCTCGAGTTTGTCGCCGGGATGAGAATTAAGCCATGCAAGCCGGAAAAGCAAAGCTTCCGTAGAACCGAAACTCGCATAATTGATACTTTCATACATTCCTCCATCACGGTCGAAACTCTTTGGCTTATGCTGGATAACATCCCCTTCAAATTCAAACCATTCAGGAAGCACCTCTACCAAAGTCTCCGCCCCCTTACGCGCCGCTTCCGATTCATTGCTGATCGCAAGCGCGAGTAGTCCGCCCATTCCGGCACATGAGGTCCACCAATTATGCCCCATCGAGTTGAGACTATGGATTCGCGTAGGCTCAAGAATCCAGTCTCCAAGCAGCGGTTCTACACAAAGGCGATAAAGACCATCAGCTATCTGCTTACGTTCCGACGGAGTGAGAAGATCATAAATGGCATCATATGCCATTGCGAGTTGAAATGAGCGGTGAGCCATCTGCAATTCACTGCGCCATGCTGGCTTACGTGCCAGCATCTCCCTGTCTCCCCAGCTATTCACTTTCGAAGTCTGCAACAAAACCTCACGCAAAGGCTCCGCATATTTGCGGTCGCCCGTCATAAGATAAGCCAATGCGGGATATTCCAATTTCATGATATTAGGTTTGCCGCTCACCTCTTTGTCAGCAACACCCTGAATATATTCCCACGCTTTCTGCATTGCAGTGTCGTTCTTAACAGTTTTCTTTGCTGCCGACACCCTATCGGGAGTAAACAACAACGAGGGATGCTTGATGCCCGCGACTACATCAAGTGAAAAAACAGCCACAATGGCAAAAACAGTCCAAAACTTCGATAGTCTCAATCTTCCCATTTGATTATATTGTCTATTTAAATATCACATTGTCTACGTGCTCACCGATAAAGATACGCGCCATGTCTCCGGTTTTATACCACTTCGGTTTTCCCGGCATATCATCAGATATACGGTTGCCGTTAATAATCAGGTTTTCGAAGGTGATATTCGCAACCTTGCGGTCTTCATTATATCCGGCAATTATTGAGAGTTCGGAATTATTCCCATTATATGTTATATCCTTGAAGAGCACATTTTCCACAGAGCGTCCGGGCGCAGCACAATATTTCTTATTGAAAAATATACGGATATTCACCAGCTGCCCTTGTCTGAAATCTTCCACACGTATATTATCGAAAACAATATCACTCACCACATTATTGTCTCCGCAGTTTATGGCGAAACATCCCTGGTAATCGACTTGCTTCTCCTGATGGTCAAGTATATCGATATTGCGATATATTATATTGCTTATCGTATCGGAAGGGGCATCCGGACCAATCTCCTTGGCACTTCCGTGGAGACCGATCATGACCGGATGCGCCACATCTGCCCAAAGTGTTGAATTTTCCATAGTAATGTTCCGGCAACCTCCACGAAATCCTTTACGGGTAGCATAGACCGTGGAGCAATCGTCGCTATTACGACAGAAAACGTTGTTATAATTAACATTATCACTTGCAAAAACATTCATGCCGTCGCCCCATCCATAATAACTTATGGATTTGACATTATTTATGCGCACTGAATCGCTTCCGCCTACCGGAATCTGCGTGACAATCACCCCGTCCGCCTCTATATTACGAGACCTTTTGATATATATTCCCTCGCCCCTACCTTCAGGATGAATCTCCCCACGTCCATAGAAACGGACATCTTCCACACCATCGGCGATAAACTGTCCGTAAACTCTCGCTCCGCCGTCTACATACACAGTCATATGGGATGGAATCCTGAGAGTGTCACCCGGAAGCCGATGCACACCCGGTCCGAAATATATCAAATCTTTATGTTTCTTTAGATTTTTCAGCACTTTTGCAGAAGGGCGGTTCTTATCGACCGGATTGGCGAAAAGATGAAGATTATGAAATATATCACCATTCACCTCCACCGAGAGGTTTCTCGGCTGCGTGAGGAAAAATAAAAGCGTGTCGCCCTTGACACTGGGTGTGATTTCATATGACAACGGACGGATGCGGGCTATATCAACAGGTTTCCTGCTGATCACCCGAACCTCAACGGGCATCCCCTCGAAATCAAAATATGCCATAGAGGCAGTCTCCACATGGTGTTTTGCATCCTTTACCTCATCAACCTTTACAGGATATACATCCAAGGGGAGCCAGTCACCTCCGTTCTGACGCACGCTGACATTAAAGTCATTGATAGTCACAACGTCTTTTCCTGCAGGATAAGTCACAATCTCACCCGATACATATTGCGGAAAAAGAAATGCCACAACAGCAGTTATGATAGATTTTATGTTCATGTTCGTATTCGTATTATTACTTGATTAGAAAATGATTCAACAATAAACTGTTTAAACCAAACAAGGCATTTTGACGCACTACATCCTATCCTCTAATACGCATAACCCATCCCTTTCACTTAATTCAGACTTGCTTAAGAAGCTGTTTAAAATTTTAAAGCAATATCTCCCCAAGTATAAAATCGGCAATAAACTGAGTTTATTGCCGATTTTATACTCTTGTTTTTTATTCCCAGCGAAGGCAGAATTTCGATTTGGAAATTCCGGATTAAAAAATCACCGCAAACGCAGTGATTTTTTAAGAATATTGACTTGCATGTAATTGAGGTCAAGGGCGATAGAACATAAGCGTTGAGCATCCAAGTTGGTCGAAGCCACCAGTGTTTTTATCATATTCACCGGCACCCCCATCGGGACGCAGGTATTCTGCCATCTCGTCTATGTACACGGTCTTGAAGCCGTTCTTCTTCGCATAGTTCAGATAGATTTCCCATCCCGGACGTTTTGTGCCTCGTCCGGCGGCACCAAGTTCTGTACGCTCTCCGGTCTTGTTATTGCTGTCAGGACACCAGATGTATGTCGTGTAAGGCAAGGAAGACCCCGGATGCATGAAATCCCCTTCCCCCATAGGTGCCGAGACACCCATGCGTGGAGTGTTGTATTTTGCTATGTACTCAGCCATTGCTATCATTCTGTGATTATCATAAGCAAAAAGGTCTTCGCCAATATTGAGAGCCATCTGGCAGAATGCACCCATCAACACTGCACACATGGTGCAGTGACCCTGGTCACGTCCAGATTCATTACATTGTGCTATCCTGATTCCTGTAGGATCCGGATCGTCATACACGAAGTTTGCCGCTTTCTGGTAGTTTCCGGCACCGATACCATTCTTAAAATAGATTATGGCTTCATTTATCTTATCCTGATCATCGGTGAGGATACCGATAGAAAGAATTGCCGTCATGGATGCAAGATCCCAGTTAAGCCAATAATGGTCATGCGTATTGTTGTGTCTTACCAGAAAATCCGATGCACCGTGATAGAATTTTTCCACAAGCCAGTCACACGCTTTCTTGAAATCTTCACTTTCCCCATATCCGTTGAAATTACGGAGAAGTTCCATTCCGTTGGCAATCTGATGGATCTGGAAATTTATCAACTGCTGATTCGTATCGCCGTTATTATGCACGCCATCACAATTCTCCACCCATGCCTTGACGTTTGCTATTGCACGCGCTGCAGCCGCTCCGTCGTCTTTAAGTGCCCAGCGCAATGCAAGCTGATAGATTGTGGCGCAATCGCGTCCGAAGTTGGTGGCATTATTGGGACAATCCGGATTGCCGTTAGTTCGAGATATGAGTTTTGTAGGATTCGCCGCCCTGTTAATGTCCGAATAAGGGCTGGTTTCAAATTTCGCCCAGGCATCGCTCCATGGCGCTATATCAAGATTATTGCGCACATAGTCTATATCCGACTGCGAATGCATCATTGCGGGATGATTGATCGTGTAGACCTGAGGTTTTGCTACATCAACCCACGTATCCATGTCGTTGACTCCGTCTTTGATCTCGGAGCAGGATGCCATTGTCATGGCGCCTGCAGCGAGAAACATATATTTCAATGCGTTCATTGCTGAATTAATTATTTGTTGTTTTTAATCTCATCTTCTGCAAACTTCACAGCATCCTCTTTGCTCTTGAACGAGCGAATCCAGAAGATGTCATACCATGCCGCAGCGGGATCTACGTTCGCATTGGGAATGTCAGCAATCTTCACCTGAAAGAGGTTGAAGCCGTGATATCCTTCCCATTTTCCGACCGCTGCTTCCCATATAAGGAGACGGTTGCCGTCGCTGAGGTCTGTGCCGCCATTATCCTTGCCGTTGGCATCGCGGATATCAAATGTGTTGTTGCCGCCTTTCTGCAAGTTGGTCTTGATAGCGTAGACCGGATAATCGCTGTGCCACCAGCCAAAGAGATTGCTGGCGTTGCAGTCGATCTTAATATCGCGTCTCCACTTACCCGTGCCGGCGTCAGGGAAGGATATTCTCCAGAATGCGTCGCCTCTGTCTTCAGGCGCGGCGTTGTTGGAACATATCCAGCCATTCCATTTGTTTTCGGGTCCCCAGTAGCAGAGTCCGGGTGTTACAGACACCTCTACAGTAGCTGTCTCACCGGTTGCACGGCAGGTTGCCACTACAGTTGTCGAACCGAAACCGGTTGCGGTGACTTTGCCGCGCTCTACGATGCAGACCTGGTCATCATTGGTCTCCCAGTCTACAGAACCGACGGTAGCGTTTGCCGGAACATATGTCACATCCACAGGAATCTCATAGCCGGGGAGCGTGAGACCTGTAAGGTTGGCGTTTACTATCACTTTTTCTACCGCGATATAAGGGTCAATATGAAGGTTAAACTCTCCGCGGACATTGCTTTTGTCATGAGTAAGACAGCGTATCACCACATCTCCCTGACCCACACATGTGACCAGACCGGTCTGGTCGACGGTAGCTTTCGTTTCATCGCTTGAAACCCATGTCACATGATCGTATGTATGATCTGCCGGCAATAATGTCGGCTTCAGCTGTATAACGTCCGTTTCATATATTTTACCATCTTCTCCTGCCTCAGTGACATTCTCAAGTTTAACTTCTGAAACCTTTATGACTTCGGGAATGACTTTGACAGTCACCGTCCCTGTAGCACCGAAACCGAGACGTTCAGGCACCGCCGAAATCACAGCCTCACCAAGAGCCTTTGCATGGATCGTTCCATCCTGATCAACCGTTGCAACATTCTCGTCGGAAGATTTAAACACGATTGGAAGCTCCTGAGCTTCTTCCGGACCTACCGTATAGACCAAAGTGGAGTCCATACCAACGGCAAGTGGAAGAATCTCACTGACTTCAAATTTGATCTCGCTGGGGACGATAGCTTCCGTATACCATGTGGTCAGCACTTTGTCATCATCGCAAGACGCCATGGCAAGGGCGATGACAGCAGCAGGAAGCAATCCTTTAAAATATTTTGCGTTCATTTCTGATCTTTCTTAAAATTTTATATTAGCTTGCCCAACCGGGATTCTGCTTAAGATTTTTGTTAAGCTGAAGCTGATCCACCGGAAGGGGGAACAGATAATTCTTTTCAGCCCATTGACGCCCGCTCTCCCATATTACACGTCCTTGCGCATCAACGCGGGATGCGGGGAAATTCTTTCTCCCGAACTCTGTGCCGGTTACGTGCACGCCAACAAAATCCTGAGGCATCTCCACCTCTGCCGTTTTCCAGCGGCGAAGGTCATCGAGACGGAACCCTTCACCATAGAACTCCACACTGCGCTCGCGGCGTATTTCAGTGCGCATATCAAGTCCGTTATTGGTTACAAACGAATTAGAAAGGTTAGGCATATTCGGATTCACACGCTTACGCACCAGATTGAGGGAAATGTTCAAATCTTCATCCGATATATTACCGTCTCTTTCAAACACCGCCTCCGCATAGGCGAGAAGCACTTCCGCATAACGGATGATAGGCACGTCGTAAGTTTCCTGACCGGTTCTCACCATACGCTCGCATGCCCATTTCTGGCCGAAATATCCAGTACCGCTACCGGGCGCATAATTGGAAAGATATTTACGAGCCTCGTCCCCGTCAGTGAAATCCCGACCTCCGTTCGGGTCATCCCCTTTCCAGAAAGACTGTCCCGGACGCATCAGGGCGTTGCTCATACGGTTATCGCGGTTTTGCCATTCGGAATCCATCATGTCATACCCTTTGAAAAGACCGGATTTATCGATAGGCAGACCGTCGGAACAAAGATAGAGATCTGCTACCTTATGCGAAACGAGCTGCGCATTCCCAAGACATTCTGTAGTGATATTGAAACCGATGGTCACGTCTTCGTTATATCTGCGGCTCCAGATATATTCCTTATTGGCACTCTTTGTGAGACCGGCAGGATTACTTTTAACGTCTTCGAGAATAAAGAGATATTTATAAGCCTCTGTACCAAGTTCGGAAGGCTTGAATATTGAGAACTGTTTTGAGTCGATAACGGTTTTTGCCGCCTTTGCCGCCTGATCAAGCAGAACTTTGGCTCGCTCAGTATTGCCTCTGAACTTCTGCCAAGTCCCTTCAAAGAGAGCCACACGCGCTTTGAACGCCATTGCCGTCTCCGTACCCACATATCCTGCCTCTACTGCACTTACAGAGGGGAGTAGCTCCGCCGCCTTGTCAAGATCCGAAAGAATCAGGTCAGCAACTTCAGAGCGGTCATTGCGTGCCGCATAGAGTTCGGGACTTGTCACATCAAGCGTGCGCGTCACTATGATGGCATCACCGAAAAGACGAAGTAATGTATAATAATTATACGCACGGAAGAAATAAGCCTCTCCAAGCGGTTTGGCAATATCGTTCTTGTTTCCGAAGCCTTCCGCTTTTTCGATGAGGATATTACAACGGCGGATACGGTCATAGCTACCGGTATAATTTCCGTCCGACATTGGAACAGAGTTGGTTCCGTTAGATATTGTGTTCATCGCGCCTTTATCCACCATAAAGTCACTGCTCTTGTCGTTATCCTTAGCCATGGACTGCATGTTAGGAGTCCAGCTATAGAACAGATTGGCGAAAGATTGGAAATCCTTTGCGGTCTGCCACAGATTGGGGTCAGCCATCTGAGCCTGAGGATCCAGATCGAGACAGGAGCTGCAAACCAAAGCGAGCGCGGCAACCGAAATTGTCTTTAATATCTTGTTCATTTGTATAGTCTGTTAAAAATTAGAATGAGAGATGCACACCGAAAGTGACGTTACGCAGGAAGGGATAACGGTTCGAGTTGGTCACGTTGCGCGATGCCTCGGGATCCCAACCGTCATTAATGTTTGACACTTCCCAGAGGTCGGTGCCGGTTACATAGAAACGAACCTGCGACAACACTTTCTGTTTTGCGAGGAGCTCGGAAGGTAAAGAGTATCCTAAAGTTATATTCTTAAGACGCAGGTAGCTTCCGTCCTCAACCGACCATGAAGAACATTGGTAATTATAGTTGTTTATGTCGCTCTCATGTGTGAGAGGGGTGTAATATCCACCGGTATTGGACTCGCTCCATACATTCCCTATGAAATGGTCCGAGAAGTTCTGGAACCATGTGCGTGTCGGAATCCTCCAGCCATCGGCTGTATTTCCCTGCTGACGCCAGACTGTTCTGCGTCCTGCGCCCTGGAATACGACATCAAGATCAAAACCTTTCCAGTTTAACCCGAAATTAAATGAGAACTGTATTTTGGGATCATCAGTTCCGAGATACACAAGGTCTTGTGAATCAAGTTTGCCATCTTTATTAATATCCTCGAACATGTTGGATCCGACACGGATTTTCGAGATGTTTCCCATAGTGGTAGTAGCGGCATAACGATCCTGATATTTTTTCAACATCTCCTCATTCTCGATCTTGCCGCAATAGCGAAGTCCCCACACGGAATTTAACGGATAACCCTCCTGATCGGAACGCACACCTGAGCCAATCGCTCCGGAACCGCCATTATCAAGGAGCTTATTGTCAGCGTAAGTGAAAGTTCCACCTATATGATAACGCACATTGCCGATCTGGTCGCTCCAGTTTACATTAGCGTCATAACCCCAAGCCTTGAACTTACCTTTATTCGCTGTCGGTGCCCTGTCTCCAAGAACTCCGGGATAAATAACGTCGATGAGCATGTTGTTCACTTTTTTCCAATATGCCTCAACCGTTCCGGACAGACGGCTGTTGAAAAATCCGAAATCAAGAGCAACGTTATAGTTATGAACACGTTCCCATGTGCGGTCAAGGCTGACAAGCTTCCCGTTAGTATCTATCCATGATATTTTACCATTGCCTATGATTATATTCTGATTGGGTCTGAAGTTGTAGAGACCTACTCCGGAATAAGTGTCTATACCGCTTTGGTTACCAACGTTACCGTAAGATGCACGGAGCTTGAGTTCACTGAGCCACTCGCGTGTTCCCTCCATGAATGCCTCCTCGGCTATACGCCATCCTGCCGACACACCCCAGAAGAATGCCCAACGGTTTTCCGCCTGGAATTTCGAACTGCCGTCATAACGCGCCTGAGCCTCCAAGAGATATTTGGAACGGAAATCATAATTCAGACGTCCGTAATATGACAAAAGTGACTCCTGCCATTTATTTGCCGTTATAGTGTGCGTGCCCTGCCCGTTCACAATCTCGAGAGAAGGAATGATATCTACCGCACTATTGGTGTTGGATTCATAATCGGTATAAGAATATTGCACACCCGCCATAGCCTTGAAATTATGATCCTCCGCAAATGTCTTCATATAGTCGAGATAAGCCTGAACAGTGAAAAGTTCCCTTTTGTCCCACCATTTCTCGTAACTTGTCTTATCTTCCGTGGGATCAGTAAACCATATCTTGTCACCGGCATAGTTGTAATAATCCACGGCGAGGCTTTTCTTGTCACGTGTATTGCCACGATAGTTGTAACCGAATGTTGCATTCAGACTCAATCCGTTTATTATGTCATAACGGAAAGCCTCGCTTACATTAACCGAAACAGCCTTATACCTGTTGTCGCCTCCAAGTTCAGCCTCCCAGTTCGGTGCCTTCCATCCGCCACCCCATCCGTAAGGTTTACCATCAATCGTCGACGAGGGGAAACCGGGCTGAGCCGTGGATGATGTCAGACATGCACCGATACGTGTCGGAGCAACCTGATCCTGGCGATTGAGCGCGATCGAAGAGGTAAGCGAGAATTTCTCATGAAATTTAAACGTATTGTTGAGTCGCAGGTTGAAACGGTTATTATGATTGTTACCCCATTTCAAGTTAGAGTCATCATACATATATGCAGCCGAAACCCTGTATGTGGCTTTGTCATTACCACCGGAAACGGCAAGGTCGTGACTCGTAGACCAAGAGTTTCCCCAAAGTATGTCATTCCAGTCTGTATCGAAGAAAGTCAGGTCTGCCGTGTCACCGAACATCCCTATCGGATTGTTTACATGATCGAAATTAAAATACTGGTCCTTGTATTCAATCATCATCTGGCACCAGCGTATACGGTCATAGCTGTCATCGTAGCCATCATTGCGATATGCCTCAATCTGAGCGTTAGCCCAATCAACAAGACCTGCAGGACGCGGCTGGTTACCTATAAACTTTCCGGTAAACGAACCGTTATAATCCACTTTCACACGGTCTGAGGAACCTTTCTTGGTTGTAATCAACACGACACCACCGGCAGCCTTCGAACCATAGATAGATGCAGCTGCGTCCTTAAGTATGTTCATTGACTCTATATCCGAAGGGTTGATCTGATTCAAGGCACCAACACCTTCATACTCAACTCCATCGATTATAACGAGAGGATCGGAATTATTCTTGGACACAGAACCGCGGATCTTCATATTCCATCCTTCTTCACCGGGAGCTGAATTGGAACGGGTCACGATAACACCCGGCACCTGCCCCTGCATCGCCTGAACGGGACTGGCAAGAGTGCCCTTGTCTTCAAGCTGCTGACTCCCGACAACCGTTACGGCACCTGTCATTGTCGCCTTCTTCTGCGTACCATATCCTACCACTACCACTTCGTCAAGAACGGCACTGTCCTCTTCAAGGATTACTTTCATAGATCCCGATGTAGCCTTCACCTCTTTTTGACGATAGCCTATATAACTGACTACAAGCGTACTCCCTACGGGAACATTGATTCTGAATTTGCCATCAATGTCTGTAGAAGCACCAACGCTACCACCTTTAAGCATAACAGTGGCACCGATAAGAGGCTCACCGGCATTGTCTACGACCTCCCCGGTCACAACAGCTGTCGCCTGCTTTTCAGCAGGAGCCGAATACACCGGAGACACGAAGACAACAACCGAAAACGCAATCAATAAACCTGTAAACAGGCATTGACAGCGTGCAAATAAATTATTACTTCTTTTTCTCATGGATGAGGTTAATTATTAAGAAATTGTTAGTATTAGTTCCGCTTTTGAACCGGGATTCAACCCACGGCCTTGAGATATTCCCTTACGTCACGTCTGCCAAGGCGAAGATGATTTTCCACAGTACGAGCCGAGAGGTTCAGTTCAAGGGATATCTCGGCTACATCCTTTTCATCATATCTGCTTCTTGTATAAATTATACGTCTTTGAGTCGGCAAACACTCAACTCTCTTTTGTTCAAGCTCCATAACCTGACGTATATAATACTCTGTCTCGGGAGTAGTGTCCGAAATTTCGTTGACAAGACAACCGAGATCCGCACTATTCTGACGCACGTACAGGCTACGAAGATAATCACGGACCTGATTTGCCGCGATCCTATAGATGAAAGGAACTGCTGTCTCAGCATTTATAATCTTGCCGCATGTCAGAGCCTTGAACCATACATCCTGTGCCAGATTCTCCACGACACTATAGTCGCTTACACGCACGGCAATATAGTTGGCAATGCTTTTAGAATGCTTGCGATACAATTCATCGATAAGTGAATAGTTGGAAAAATTCAAGTCTTCCATGTCGTTATCCGTTTTTTAATTGAGTATAGATTTCTTGGTTTTTGTCATCACTTTTGACAATGTGACGATGCAAAATTATTCTCAAAAAACGGACTCGACAATTAATTAAACCCTGATTATATCTCGCTATATTTTATAAGACAAATATTATTACTACTCACTGATTATTACCAATTTAAGAATTTGAGATTTGTAGTTTCACAATAATTTGAGACTAAATGACCGGCAACTGATCATATTAAGAAGTTGTTTAAACCTGTCTGCTTTTTAAATATTCAGCAGGTGTTATACCGGTGATATTCTTGAAATGTCGGAAAAAGCTTGCCCTCGAAGAAAAGCCACACATCGATGCGAGAGCCGACAGTGTATATTTTGACGTATCAAGTTCCTTGACTATGTCTTTGAATTTGGCAACACGATATCCGTTTATATAATCGTAATAACTCGTTTTAAGGTATTGATTGAAAAGAAACGACAGGGCATGTGCGGTGGAATCAACTTTTTTTGCGAGGTTTGAAATCTTAAGGTCAGGGTCTATATAAGGATGATCGGTTTTCATTACATGTTCCAATCTTTTCATCAAGCGCTTGCACTCCTCATCAGTCAGCCGGGTATTGAGATAACTTGCCTTGCGCTTTCCCGAAGAAGACAGGTCGTCATCATCCACATTGGAATCGACAGCGATATTATTCTTTTTGGCAATATTTATGCGGAACCGATATATAACCACGCCACACACTGCAACTGCAATAATAAGCGTGACAGCAAGAATATAGAGCCATAACCCACTTCCGGAACGTTTCACTACAATAAGTTTTTCGCTACCGGGCACACCTGGCAGACGCAAATGCAAACGATGTGTCCCTTCAGGAAGATTGAAATAATGAATAGGGTTAGCTCCATCTGCTATTTTCCATTCTGTATCAATCCCGTCAAGAAAATACTCTACTTCAAAAAATTCAGGATTACAAAAATTGAAATTGGCAACATTAACCTCCAGATCAGATTGTTCATTCTTCAAATTAACAATCATCTTATTGTCGCCTGCTTTCATCAGATGTATTATACTCGTGCCATTGGTCTTGATGTCTGAAATACAGACTTCCTGAACCTGATCGCGCTCATTCTTTCTAAACACATCGAAATCAAGCTTATACAAACCGTTTGCTGAACCAAACCAAATGTCCCCGTTATCTTGACGATAAGGTTTGCAAAGAGTAAACACGGGTGCGGGAATACCATCAAGATTATTAATGACCTCACAATCCCCGTCATAATCATAATGACACAACCCTTTGTCGGTGCCAATCCATAGGTGACCGTCAAGTCCTTCCACCACGAAGGTGCTCATCTTGAAACGCTGTGACATCCCCTCCCCCAACGTATTTATTTTTGATAGCTCAATATTTGACCTATACACAGCCCCCCTGTCAGGAACAAAATAAAGACGACCTTTGGAATCTTCATATATCGCACGTATCTTCAATTTAGAAGGGAAACCTTTAGGGAAGTCTGATGCGCTCACCACGTGACCGTTCCATATAGCCATACCGGATTCTGTGCAGAACCATATCCTGCCTTTGGAATCAGGAAATATTTCATATACATTGCCGGGCGGCAGATGAGAATTGTTTGAAGTTAATTCCACAATCGGCTTGTCGGATCCTTTACCGAAACAATAAACTCCGGAAGAAGTTCCAACCCATAGGCATCCGTTGGCATCCACTTCAATATCAAAAATGCTCTCCCCCTCCATTTCCGGCGGTCCAAACTTACGGACAGTGCCTGAAGCAGGATCAAAAACATACATCCCGCCATGATAGGTTCCAACGTAAAAGTACCCCCCCCAATAAGTTACACAGAAAATAAGATTTGATTTGATTTCAGGTTTACGGATATGCCTCACATTTCCCGATTCTTCATCTACAAAGAAAAGACCTTCATGAGTTCCGATAAGTCTGCTATTACCGGCAATTGCAAGTGAGCGCACAGCCATTCGTCCAAGATCCGGGAGTCCGGGATAAGAATATAGCGTTATGCTTGCATTGTTTCTGGGCGTATAATCCACTCCACTTTGGTAATAACCGACCCAAAGTTGCCCGTTATTATCAATCAGGGTAGAATAAACTGAATTTGAACGAAGCGAAAGACGACCCGTCTCTTTCAATGTGGAAATATGTTCACGCACCACATTGTCTGCAGGTGAATAAAGGAAAATGCCTTCCCCGTCTGTGCTCACCAGTATATTGTTCCTGTCTGTTACACTGATAGATGTCACTACATTGTTTCCCACATCTATCGTTTCGAGAAATTTCCGGTCATCCGTATTGAAAGGGATAATACCGTTTCCTTGTGTACCTATATACAATACAGGCCCGTTACTGGCAAGATGTGAACACTCAACATCCTTACCGAGGCTATAAGAAGATATGGGATCCTTGGAGAAAGACAAGAAATGAATTTCGCGCTGTGTCAGTATCCATAATCCTTTACCCTTCTGTAGATTCAGTGCCTTTATTTTATTGGAAGAAGACAACATGTCAGGCACCACGAGCTGCATGTCCATCTCTTTCTTCCTTTCATTATATATGTATAGGCCAGCGTCTGTTCCGACATAAAGAGTTCCGTTACAGTCAGAAACGAGACTGCTGACACGACCGGTGATTTTATTTGGATATAGCCTTAACGGCTTCCTTGACCCACGTTGCAATTCAAAGAGACCGACATTAGAACCTATAAAAATATTACCGGATGTGCCTGACGTGATTGCATTGACACGACGCGACGAGGTTTTTGATTCAGATTCGAGATGATAAGGTTTTATAATATTCCCGTCGAAACGGTCAAGACCCGATTCAGTGCCAAACCAGACATAACCCGTTGAATCTTTATATATAACATTCACGAGAAGGTCGCTGATGCCATCTTTTGACGTCACACTGCGTAATTCGCCATGACCTAAAGCGGCTTGAGAGGTCAGGCATGAGAAAACAGCAACGAAGGCTAATATCAGGATATGGTTACGTTTCTGCATAGCGATTAGTTCTTAGGTAAGGATCACTTACGCAAATATACGAACTTTGCTTAAACTACGCAACCCGCCAACTCTTTTTTAACTTTTAAGAAGTTGTTTAAAAATAACTGTGAAATTTGGGGCGGCTATCTTTTGAATAAAATTCATTTAAGGCAAAGGAGCATAGCGGGCTATGTGACTGCG
>CASBHZ010000051.1 GCA_949123685.1 uncultured Bacteroidales bacterium
ATATGCGGGGAGACCGCCTTGACAACGTGCTTCCAAACGTGGGGTATGACATCCTTGCCGGACAATGGGACGGGATGAGGATATCCGGAGAATCCTACAATAACCGCCTTGAATATGTAGATATGCGTTCAACAGCCAAGGGATTGCAAGTCGATTCATGCAGTGATGCCTCAACATTAAAACTATTACTGCGGAACTCATGGCTCCATAATTCGCAATCTCACGTTCTCGAATCCAAATATGCATTCATACAAGCCTACGGAGTGTGTTTCTCCGAAGCCGCAGATGCCGTGGTAAGTCTTCACGGAGGAGTAAATAACTTTATACAATGCACAGTTGCCAACAACTATCTCTTCTCCGCCATATCGGAGCCTCTACTCTGTCTGTATCATTGTCTGCCCGAAGACATTGAAAAGAATCCGGACAACACAAACGCGCTAATGAAAGCAAGTTTTGAAAATTCTATCATATACGGACTATCCAAGGATCTAAACAAAGGGGATTTCACCGAATCTGAAGTATTCTTCCGCAACGTATCATTAAAATCAGAAGGCAAAAATGATGACAATTTTATCGACTGCCTGTGGGAATGCGACCCTCTTTTCCTGACAGACCGACCGAAGTATTATTTCAATTATCATGTAAAAACGGACTCTCCCGTAATAGGCAAAGGGAATCCCGATCTCGACCCACCGGCTACGGAGACTGACATCGACGGCAACAACAGATTCTCCGGACAACCCGACGGCAAACCTGTTCTCGGGGCGTATGCCTGTCCGGAGCAGCCCGAAGATATTGGGAGTTAGGGGATTTTTTGTTAATTTTGCAGATTATTAGTGATTTGACAATAAGTAAGTATTGAAAATAAAGTAACATACATATATGAAAGAATTTAAACGTACCCTTATAACGACAGCTCTCCCATATGCAAACGGTCCGGTGCATATCGGACACCTTGCCGGCGTATATGTCCCGGCAGATATCTATGCCCGTTATCTTCGACTCAAAGGCGAGGAGGTGCTTCTCATCGGTGGCAGTGACGAGCACGGAGTGCCAATTACAATTAAGGCAAAGAAAGAGGGCGTTACCCCTCAAGACATAGTTGACAGGTATCATGCCATAATCAGAGACTCTTTCGAAGGGTTAGGCATTTCTTTCGATGTCTACGGACGCACCACTTCCGAGACTCACCGCAAAACAGCTTCCGACTTCTTCCGCCGCCTTTATGAGAAAGGTGAATTTGTGGAAAAAACGTCGATGCAACTTTATGACGAACAGGCAGGACAGTTTCTTGCCGACCGCTACGTGACAGGCACATGCCCCCATTGTGGCAATGAAAACGCATACGGCGACCAATGCGAAGCATGCGGGACATCACTCAACGCTACAGACCTCATAAACCCGAAATCAGCAATAACGGGTAATGCACCGATATTAAAAGAGACCTCCCATTGGTATCTGCCCCTTGACAAATGGCAGAAACCCTTGGAGAAATGGATTCTTGAGGAGCATAAGGAATGGAAATCAAATGTATACGGTCAATGCAAATCCTGGCTCGACATGGGTCTCCAGCCTCGCGCCGTAAGCCGCGACCTTGACTGGGGCATTCCCGTGCCTGTAGAAGGAGCCGACGGGAAAGTGCTCTACGTATGGTTTGACGCGCCAATAGGCTATATCTCCAACACTATAGACCTCGTAGGAGAAGACTACACGAAATGGTGGAAAGATCCGGAAACCCGTATGCTCCATTTCATCGGTAAAGACAATATCGTATTCCATTGCATAGTCTTCCCGGCAATGCTTATGGCAGACGGAAGCTACAACCTCCCCGACAACGTTCCTGCAAACGAATTTCTTAATCTTGAAGACGACAAGATCTCGACTTCACGCAACTGGGCAGTATGGCTCCACGAATATCTTGTCGACTTCCCCGGCAAACAGGATGTGTTGCGTTATGTCCTGACAGCCAACGCTCCGGAAACCAAAGACAACAATTTCACTTGGAAAGACTTCCAGGCACGCAATAACTCCGAACTCGTTGCCATACTCGGAAACTTCGTAAACCGCGCGATGGTGCTTGACCACAAATATTTCGGCGGAGAGATTCCCGAATGTGGCGAATTGCAAGCTATCGACGAAGAAGCTATCAGAGAAATAAAAGACTCAGTTGCCACACTGACTGAAAATCTCAATAATTTCAAATTCAGGGAGGCGCTCAAGGATGCTATGAATATCGCCCGCGTCGGTAATAAATATCTCGCCGACACAGAGCCTTGGAAACTTTGGAAAACAGATCCGGAACGTGTGAAAACAATCTTGAACATTGCGCTTCAGATCTGTGCGAACTTAGCTGTGACATTCGAACCGTTCACCCCATTCATGAGTACCGACCTGCGCAATATGCTCGGCATCGGAACAATCAGCTGGGATATGGCAGGAAAGTTCGACCTGATACCCGCCGGCACCAAGATTGCCGAGCCGCACCTTCTCTTCGAGAAAATTGAAGACGCTCCCATCGAAGCTCAAGTACAGAAACTCCTTGACACGAAAAAAGCGAACGAAGCTATGTCTTGGAAACCGGAACCGGTGAAAGAGAACTGCACATACGAAGATTTTGAGAAAGTTGATATCCGCGTAGGGAAAGTGCTTGAATGCACCAAAGTGAAAAAATCCAAGAAACTGCTGCAGTTCCTGATTGAGGACGGCATGGAAAAACGCACAATCCTCAGTGGAATAGCGCTTTCATATGACGACCCGTCAGTCCTGATAGGGAAAGAAATATGCTTCATCGCTAATTTCGAGCCACGCAAGATGATGGGTATCGAATCGCAAGGCATGATCCTGTCGGCAGTCAACAGCGACGGCAACTTGGTAGTCGTAGGCCCGACCGGACCTGTAGCACCCGGAGCCTGCGTAGGATAACAGCACAGCACCAAGCTCCGCCAAGGCGGAATCTCACCAAACCATTGCCGGCAACCCCAACCCAAGCCGGCAATGGTTAAAACCCTCCCTCCCTCACCTCGCCAGCAAAGGTTCTCGCCCGCAAAGGTTAAGTGCCAAGCCGCCTTGGCGGGTGGAAAAGAGCCCGCAATGGTAAAACCACCCCTCCCTCACCTCGCCAGCAAAGGTTAGGTGCCATGCCGCCTTGGCGGGTGGCAAAGGGCCGGAGGCTAAGCAACTTGCCCAATAAATCAATTCAATTAAATCAGAGGAATTATGGCAGAAGATGATCCCGAGGCTCGGAATAGAGTCAATGCAGCAAATCATGACCCGGACATTTCTTCTGCAGCAAAGGGGACTTATCGCAACCCGAGGAAACCGAGTTTTAGTCGCAATGCCTTTTGGAATGATTATCACGGTAGGAGAATCTACATGTACACATTCAAAATGGCGAAAGGATTCCCTCCGCTGAGCGTAATCAAAGGAAATCCCAAGGTTGCTGATACTGACCAAGATCCTCCAAGAGCTGAATATACCGAAATCGGATATAAGGTATATGAAATCTTCAATGGCGTATTAGAAAAATACCCTTCGGTTAAGACCCTTAGGCTTCTCCTAATGCCGGATCATATCCATCTCGTTATTTTTGTCACGGAGAGGATTGAAGTGCATGCGGGCAGAATCGCCGGTCATCTGAAGAGTGTCTGCAGCTCCCGGCTCAAGGAGTTCGCATCCGAGCCGTCCCAGAACCTGCATAGCGGCAAAACAGGATTCACCATATTCGACGGCAAGCCGCATCATTCCATCCTGAAAGGGAAGGGACAACTTGAGAAGATGCTGAGATATGTTGACGACAATCCTCGCCGACATCTTATCAAATCCCGGAACAAGGATTTATTTCGCATCCGCAGGAAGGTACAGATCGGAGAGCACACGTTTGCCACTATCGGCAATATGTTTCTACTGAGGTACCCCGAAATTATACCTGTAAGAGTGAGACGAAGTTTCTCTGAAGATGAATATTCCACCTACCGACAGGACTGTCTTGAAAAAAGCAGAAACGGAGCAGTGCTCGTATCTCCATTCATAAGCACGAAGGAGAAAGAGATCATGAGACTTGCGATGCAGCAAGGCGGAAGGCTGATAATAATACGTAAAGAAGGCATTCCTGAACGCTATAAGCCATCGGGTGATTTCTTCGATTATTGCGCGAAGGGTAAGTTACTATATCTGGCACCATGGGAATATGACACATGCAAACCTACATTGACCCGGGAGGATTGCCTCGCCATGAACAAAATGGCAGAAGAGATCGCCAACCTCGATAAGCCTTGCAAAATCATAAACAATTTATAAATATTGTTCAACTCCCTTTGAGGCACGGACTATGCCTTCATCGCGGTGTTTCCGCGCGGTATCGTGATTACTATGGCTTTTATCCATCGCAGCCTCCCGATGCCATAAATGATAAGAAAGTGCGCAGAATTTAAGATATCTTTTACCCAGACCGAGATTCTTAAAACGGAAAGAGAGATCAAGATCTTCTCCGCCCCATCCTTCGAAATTCTCGTCATAACCGTTTACAGCTATAAAATCATCCCGAAAGAAAGACATGTTGCATCCTAATACATTCTCCCTGTTTTTGCGATAGCGGGGAGCGAGATAATCAGCAATCCCAACCATACGCATTGCATTAGCGCGTTTTGCCTCAATCCCTGATGTGAAAGGCGTTATTTTTCGCGGATCCCGGGCTGCGCACACTTCATCCGTAAGAGTTTTCCCTAACTGCACTCTCCCTCCTTTCAGAAAATATCCTTTTCTACTTTCACGCACATGATCTGCGATGAAGCGTTTATGAAGGAATAAATCTCCATCAATCTGAATAATATACTCTCCAGAGGCGACCGCCACGCATTTATTACGTATCATCGCAAGGCGGAAGCCTTCATCTTCCTGACGGATATATTTCAGCGTCACAGGAAAATCCTTCTGGAAACGGTGCACAAGAGCTACTGTATCCTCCCGGGAACCATCATCCCCGACAATAACCTCATTCGGAAGAGGGTTGAGCGCTGAAATGCTTTTCAGGCAGACTTCCAGCGCATCCGGACGATTATAGGTTGATATTATCAATGAAGTGGTCATATATTTATCGTGGATTGGTTAGAATCAAAAATCAGCGGTTGATACCTGTTGCAACATAAGTTGTTTTGTTTTTGCGTGCAGCCGCATACAGTGCGGCATTTTTATCCGAACTCCAATCAAGGCGATCATGATGGCGATGAAGCATCAAAGCATAATGAGAAGCCTTGCGATGACCTATGCCGGCATTTTCAAGGCGAAGATCAAGGTCGCAATCTTCTCCCGTGCCGGGATCGGTGTATCTTTCATCAAATCCATTCACCTTTTCGAAATCAGAACGAAATATCCCGAAATTAGCACCGAGAATACCTTGATCCTTGATGCCCAAGGGTTTTCCTGAAATATACGGAAAGCGCCATGTTCTTCGCAACTGAGAGAGAGTCTTGCCTAACGATTCCCGAAAAATGGATTTGAGAATCGTTACCCTTGCTTTATGAAAATAATTCTTGGGCAATTCCTCCCAACTTTCCAGCATATCACTAAGAGGCTGTCCTGTTTCAACTCGTCTGCCTCCCATCACAACGCCTCTGGTTGCGAGTCTCACATGATCTGCCACAAAATCAGGATGAGGTATGCAGTCACCATCAATAAATACCAGATATTGACCGTCCGACATTCTGACTGCATTGTTGAGAGCTTCATTCTTTCTCCATCCCTTATCCTCATGCCAGGAGTGCAATATCTTGATTTCCGGATGTGACCGAATATAATCTTCCGTCTTTGCCACATTCTCCCGAGAAGAACCGTCATCAGCTATGACTACTTCAAAATTGCCATATGTCTGCTGACGCAAAGCATCCAGAATAAGACTAAGCCAACGGAAATGATTGTAGACAGACACAATCACCGAGACACGAAGAGAATTATCATCAGTCGGTTTCATCGTATTTTAATTTATTGAACAGTTTTTATTTATTCAATTTTCTTAGCACAAGTTTCACGAGATGCTCGAAATGGCGTGGAGTTAGAGGATAATGCATAAAACGACGTTTATATAACTTCCGAAGAGGTGCATCTTTTTTCAGGATCTTCAGAAAGCGGAAGCACTGCCTCTCCTCCTCATATTTCATCTGCGAAGGCGTAAGATTTATGCCGTCTACTACACGAGGAAGAATATATTTCCATTTTTTTTCGTATACCTTCAAAGTCTGATCAAGCCATTTTTGATCGAAATTTCCAGCAGAATCATGGTAGACATCAACACAGAAACAAACATAATTCCTGTATTTTAACGACAGATTGAGAGAAAAATCCACATCGTAGCAATGAAATCCTGTGAGCAACTCCTCATCAAAAGGATTATCTGCCCACACCTCCTTGCGAACGAACATCGCAAGTCCGTCAATTGCCACGACCTCGACAAATGGTGTTTTGGCGTCATAATTGGCGCGTGCCATTTCTCCACACTGCAATACATTTACATACATCCACTTGAGTCCCATGCCCCAGCCGCCTGGCATGTTGAACATCAGTTTAGAACCGGCGAAACCGATAGTGCCGCAGTGCGGTTCGTCGAGTTTACAGCGGATTTTATCAAACCAGTTCCCAGTCTGGAATCCTGCATCCTCGTGCATAAAAAGGAGATATGGATAACGAGCCCGGACAGCGCCTTCATTATACACATTTGCCAGCGAACGTGGATCTTTCCTATTTTCAATAGCAATTATTTCATAGGGAACTTCTCCGATAGTGTCGGTGATGTTCCGACGGAATCTCTCCAGTCTTTCCGGATAAACCGTGCTTACAATAATAGATAACATCTGATATATGCTAATTATATTAATTATATCTTCGGTCCCATCTAATGAACACTCTGTAATATACACTTTTAAATCTACTCAATTGTTTGTCTCCAAATCCTTCATTTCAGATCAATGTCTGAGAAAAGCGTCATATTCCAGCCTCTTTTCTTCAGACCACTTGCGCTCAATCGGCAATAGGGAGATTGCCGTTATTATAGATATCATATATTTTCTTGTTTATTTTTATTTGCAACTATAGAAAGATATTTATCCACCACAAGCAACGTGACGATTCTTTCTCTCTTCTTGTCATTGAATTGAGATGCCCATTTCCTTGACTCTTCGGAGATAATCCTCGCTTCGTCGGGATGGTCTATATAATATCTGATTTTATATCCTACATCAGAGAAATCAGGAGCAATCTCTATGTAATGCGTTCCCGGCACAAGCCGGGAATGCATCAGCCAACCGTCGACGGTTGGTTTCGGCATCACCGGGACGCAATTCGAAGCCATAATCCATTGAAGTGCGGAAGCCATGTCGTATCCTTCCAAGGCAAGTATGAATTTATACTTGAAATGTCCGGGAATAGACACAAATTCAGACTGCCATCGCGAAGGATTAGTGCGGTTTGTATCTCCCAAATCAAACATCTCATTGTCTGCCCATTGTTCGAAGAATCTGATTCTCGCCGGTTTATTGAAAATATCACCCCTGAAAAAAAGCTTAGGAATCTTTTCATCAAACGGGATATTATCGTGCGGACGTAACCAGTGACGAATTGAATCAAGATTCAGGATCACTGCATTCTCCTCATTATGTCCGCTAAGCCTACGTGCTTTCATAAGCGTCGGCACTTCCGGATTTTCCCATATATCTCCATCTTTGAAAGCAAGGACAGCATCTTTGGGGAAGCAACGCAAAGCACGTTGTGCATCCAATGCATAACGGCTCTGAAACCGTCCTGACTTAACATCCCTGAGGACAATACCGGTTCCTGGTGGTATGGAAAAAGGCTTTTCACAACGACAATATATGTCACGACGCCAGCGGAGATAATCGGCATCGGATCGCTTCTCCCAATTGCTTAATAATCTTCTGCGATAATTATTAAGCCAACTTCTGGGCACAAGATTATACAATGCCCCCTTAATATAGAAGAAAAGCGCAATCCTTTTACCGGGCCGTATATATTTCTCAAGAATATTCATAATAATCAACCGAATGGCAAGTTGTTCAACCGGCGTTCATAATATTTAATATAATTGGAAGCCATAATATCGGCATTGAACATATCCGCAGCATACTCATGGCACCGTACAGAATCAGCATCGAACGTGCGAAGCGCATTAGCCAAGACATTTTCATCTTCGCTTAGAACTCCAAATTCCGGAAGCACCAATTCCGGAATGGAACCATGTGGTGTCGCAAACACCGGCGCACCGAAATATAGCGACTCCACGACGGCAAGTCCGAAAGGTTCATCCCACAACACAGGAAAAATTAATCCCTTCGACTTGTTTGCTACCACCCCTTTACGGATATTGTCTACCATCCCGTGAAAACGGACGTGTTTGTCAAGTGTGAAACGGAAACCCATTTTAAAGTTAAGCCGATACCCACCGAGAACATCAAGTTTCTCTCCGGCTGCTGCGGCAATCCTTATAGCACCTCTGATATTTTTCACCTTCCATGCCGCCTTCCCCAGAAAAAAGCAACCATCCCTTCTTAAGTCATGCCGGAAAGGAGGATAATCGTCCCAGTCAAGTCCATTATATACGAATGAAGACGCCCCGTGTCTATGCGCGTGATTGGAGGATACATATATTGCATACGGGTCTTTCAAGACCCCTTGCGGCATGTTTCCGTGAACAGTCACAACATACGGACGTTCCAACCCATAAGGAGCCACATTCTGGAAATGCACTATATCAACATCCGGTGGGATCTGATATCCTATCGGCATCTGAGGGTCAAGCTCTATCACGCGACCAAAATCTGCCTTTGAGCCTTTCAGAGCCATAAGCGTGACGTTATGACCGGCACGCGCCAAAGCCTTGCCAAGACCCCAAACCACCCTTTCTGTGCCGCCATACGCAGACACCGGCAGTTTTGCATTAACATGAAGAGCTATATTCATATATATCTGTTTTTATGCAAAAATAATATTTTTTATCCATAGCCTTTCAAAAAATCAATAAAAACAGCTAATTTTGTAATTGAAGTTGTTTAAACCAATGAAGTTGTTTAAACTAATTTAAGTTATAAGAAAATCTGAAGAGTTGTAAACTTCATGAAGAAAGGAATGTCTCTTTTACACATTGCTGTTCTGCTTTTTGCATCTTGCAACCCTGGCAAAGGAACCAACGCGACTCCCGATTCGGATTCCGTTGATTCCGAGTGCACTCCCGTAAAAACATCACACTTCGATGCCGACAGCGCATATACCTATCTGAAACATCAGGTTGATTTAGGTCCGCGAGTCCCAAACACGGAAGCTCACCGCAATGCAGGAGACTGGATGGTAAGAGAATTGAACCGGCACGGAGCATCCGTAATAGAGCAACGCGCAGACCTTAAAGCTTTCGACGGCACAATCCTGAAGGCACGCAACATATTCGGGCAATATAATCCTGAAAAAGATGACCGCACCCTGCTTTTAGCACATTATGATTGTCGCCCGTGGGCGGACGAAGATCCGGATCCCGACAAAAGAAGACTTCCGGTAGATGGTGCCAATGACGGGGCAAGCGGAGTTGCTGTGCTTTTAGAAACGGCACGGCAGATTTCCATTGAGAATCCCGGCAAAGGGATAGACATACTTTTCGTGGATGCCGAAGACTGGGGCACTGAGGGCAATGACGATTCGTGGGCAATGGGTGCAAGGTATTTCGTCAGGAATCCCATAAAAGAGAATTACCATCCTGCGAGAGTTATAGTTGTCGATATGGTAGGGGGAGCCGGAGCTAAATTCCCCATTGAATATTTCTCTCACCAGTCGGCTCCCGATCTTGTATCGGAGATATGGAACGCGGCATCCGAGGCAGGTCACGGAAGCTTATTCCTCGCACAGCTTGGAGGAGCAGTAACCGATGATCATGTAGAATTTATAAAAGAAGGGATACCGGCAGTGGATATTATAGAGTATCATACCCGCTCCGGCTTCAATCCGCATTGGCACACTTCCAAAGACAACATGGACAATATAGACAGGAATACCCTCAAGGCTGTGGGAGAAACCTTGATTAAATACCTGTATTCTGAATAATAACCATATATCTACCCTCTCCTGATAATCAAGATAATAAACAAAAAAGCATATGAATTTCATTGAAGAACTGACATGGCGCGGCATGATACACACAATGATGCCAGGCACCGACGAGCAACTTAACAAAGAGATGACAACAGCATATCTCGGGATTGATCCCACTGCAGATTCCTTACATATAGGTCATCTATGCGGAGTGATGATGCTGCGTCATTTTCAACGTTGCGGACATAAACCGTTAGCACTCGTAGGAGGCGCCACGGGCATGATCGGAGATCCTTCAGGCAAGTCGGCAGAGCGTAATCTTCTTGATGAAGCCACCCTGCGTCATAATCAGGAATCAATAAAGAAACAACTTGCCAAATTCCTTGATTTTGAATCCGATGCCCCCAACCGCGCAGAGATGGTCAACAATTATGACTGGACCAAGGACATAACATTCTTGGACTTCGCTCGTGAAATCGGCAAGCACATCACGGTCAACTACATGATGGCTAAAGACAGCGTGCAGAAACGTCTTAACGGTGAGGCACGCGACGGATTAAGCTTCACTGAATTTACTTATCAGCTGCTCCAAGGTTTCGATTTCCTCCATCTGTATCAAGACAAGAACTGTAAGCTTCAGCTCGGCGGTTCGGACCAATGGGGAAATATAACAACAGGAGCCGAACTGATACGCCGTAAGATCGGAGGAGAAGTATTCGCCCTCACATGCCCCCTAATCACCAAAGCTGACGGTGGAAAATTCGGAAAAACCGAAAGCGGCAACGTCTGGCTCGATCCCCGCTACACTTCTCCATACAAGTTCTATCAATTCTGGCTTAACGTATCAGACGCGGATGCCGAGAAATATTTAAAGATATTCACATTCCTCTCAAAAGAGGAAATTGAAGAACTAAGCCGCGAACATAGCGAGAATCCGGGAGCACGCCCCTTGCAGAAACGCCTTGCCAAGGAAGTGACGACAATGGTTCACAGCGAGAAGGATTACAACGCGGCTGTCGAAGCGTCACAGATACTTTTCAGCAACTCAGCAGGCGAAGCACTGAAAGCTCTCGACGAGCAAACCCTACTTGATATTTTTGATGGCGTGCCGAGGTTTACCATTTCAAGAACAGAACTTGAATCAGGCATACCGGCGCTTGACCTTTTGGCAGTAAAGGCAAACGTGTTCCCCTCGAAAGGAGAGGCACGAAAAATGATTCAAGGAGGTGGTGTTAGCCTCAACAAGGAAAAACTTACCGATCCCGCCGCAACAATCGATGCATCCTCTCTTTTAGGAGGTAAATATTTGCATATACAGAAAGGTAAAAAGAACCATTTCCTTATAATTGCCGAATAATTCGAGATATTAAGTCTACCTCACATAACCAAACCAAGTTCCATCAATTATGGACAACACTCCTCTTGTTTCCATTATCATACCGAATTTCAACCACTCCCGATTTCTCAGGGAACGGTTGGAATCAGTACTCAACCAGACATTCAGCGATTTCGAAATCATTCTCCTCGATGATGCATCCACCGACAATTCAGTGGAGATTCTGAAAGAATATGCGAAAGACCCACGAGTGTCTCATCTGGTTGTGAACAAAGAGAACAGCGGAAGTCCTTTCCGTCAATGGGAACGGGGAATCGAGCTATCACGCGGAAAGTATATCTGGATTGCCGAAAGTGATGATAGTTGCGACCCTGACTTTCTGTTGACCTGCGTGGCGATGATGAAAAACAATTCGAAGGCTGTGATAGCATTCGCCGGTTCGGTCACCATTGACGAAAACAGTTCAAAAATAGAAATTGATAACGACCGTTGGTATGACAAACGGTTCAGAAAGCGACGAGGCGAATGCCGTGTGTTTGACGGCATTCAATACATAACCCATAATCTCATTTGGATCAACTACATCTACAACGCCAGCGGCACTATTTTCAGACGTGATGCTTACGGTGACGGCTCGGAATTCGAAAGCTGTGTGAAGATGCGTAATGCCGGCGACTGGCTCTTCTGGTCAATCATGGCAGCCAAAGGAGATGTGATTGAGATTTACCGAAAGCTCAATCGCTTCAGGTTCCACTCCGGAAGCACCACGCGTAAGGGCATCAACAAAGGGAAATCCAACGGAAATCTCTTCGATGAAGATTTCATAGTTCTGAGACATATTTTCGAGAACACCAGAATTCCAACTGTGAGGAAGATGATACGCTTAGGAGCATTGATGAAAAGAATACAACGCACTCAGATGAGTGAGGAAGACAGGGAGGTTGCATATCTAAAAGGGAAGGAATTGTTAAAATACAACAAAAAAGATTACCTGATTGAACGAATATCAAAGATACTATCTATCTTCATTCCCGGAATAAGCACACTTCGCAACGACAGGCTGTAACAGCACGTCTCTTGAAATTTAAACACGTAGGCTTATCGCTCATAAATTGCAACAAATAAAACCTCAGGGTGAAGATGAATAGCTATCTTCACCCTGAGGTTTTATTTAGAAGACATGTTTATGAGAATGAAAAAAAGAATACAACTTGATAAAGTCAAACTTTTCAAGACGGAGACATTGCCGGAAAATCCAGACAATACACAGGAAGATTCTGACATTACTCAAGATTGTGGCATTGAGTTTATGCTCGAGGGGGAAACTTTAGCCGGACATGGACCGCAGTCGCCAGCAATAGTTACCGATGAAAACGGGAAAACACATCGCAATATGGGAGGATGGCACGAAGTGGAGGTTGCATTCTCTGTTGCGGAAAGTGACATTGTAAGAGTCAATGCATGGTTCGATGACAATTATCAGGGTGTCACCACTCCAGAAAGTGCAGTCCTCCAGAAAAATCGCACTTCGGCTGTCCATAATGCTCTCAAAACATATTTTAACGCTGCGCATGCATCGAATCTTTTTACTTCCCCTTTCAGAATAGGATGGATATCCAGATTTACTGACAATTCCCTTTCAGAAATGCATGATTGCGGTTCATTGGATTGTTTTCATACCGCACCTCGACTTCCCGTTACAACTCATCAACTCACCGACAAATATCTTTATACCCGCGCACAGGTTAGAAATGTTCCTGCCCGTCTTCATTACAGATTCAAATCTTCTGCAGAATTTCTTGCATACCACAGCAAGATCGCGGCAATAGAGATATACGCCACCAAGCAGGTTGCCCTTTATGCTTCGGAAGCAGAAGTCGCCGGTATACGCAGCATAACTATTGATGGCAATCCTCACCGATGCTGGCATTATGAGAGATACGCAGAAAATGATGTCAGGTTGCTTATTTCTCAAGATAATGATTTTCGCAGAATCGCGACAATTCCCATCAATGAAATCGAAGATAATGATGAATTTTCTCCTCTTCCGATAGCACCGGGCACACTAACCGATTTCTCAAAATTACCAAAACCTGATTCTTCAACGAGCCAGGAGCCGCCAATGATAGGAAAGAGAATAAAAATACTCACAGAACCGCTCCATCTCGATTATCCCGAAGATGAAAAAAGCGTTCGGTGCGTCACACTCAGAGGCGTATTCCGAAGAGAAACGACAAAACTACGGCTTTATGCCTCGCAACATCGTGAGAACCGACAGCTCATCGCCTCAGCTACCGGACCATATATCCGGGGGATATACGGGACGCGGTGGAGGTGGTTTGAAATTGAGATTGAAGCCTCTATGCGCGAAGGTGATTTTTTCGAAGCCGTGACATTTGAATTCAACGTTTCTTGAAATAGTCGTTATACATCTTTATTCCAAAAACGATAGCGGAAGACGTTCCTGTAATCAAGTTGGTAATCCAAAGAGGCACATTGCCAAGGAGAAAACCCTGGATAACGAAAAATACCGATCCCAGAAACATCAGAAGAAAAGTAGGAAGCGCGATACCATCCGTATCACGGGTGCGGATTGTATATATCGCCTGTGGCAGATATCCAAACACCATACATATTGCGGCTAAATAGCCAATAATTGTTACAAGCATGTTTTAGACTTTAAACTTTAGGATTTAGGATTTAGGCGAAGCTTTCTAATGCCTAAAGCCTAAAACCTAATACCTAATACCAAATTTAAACATTTAACATTACAACTGGGTTCTCGGGAAAGCGTCGATAAAAGAGCCGGGGGTTGCGTTAAATATCTCGACTCCACGGGAGTCGGCAAACTTTTTGACATCGAAATAGCTCCTGAACGCTATCGCAAAACTTTCGTATATCTGATGAAGACGAATATCTTTGTACAGGCTTTCCACCCGGTCTCGTTCTTTCTCATTATCACGGTAGAAATGAGGCTGAACGGAAACGACCCGGTTATTGTCAGTGACCCATAAAGTCTTACTCCAGCTATGGTCTGCACCTGTAAGGACTATACGCGAATAACCTTCACGAATCGCCGTCATTAACGAGGGCACCAATACATTCCTCGGTCTCGGCATAGCCAACCCGGCACCATAAAGCTTATGCACAAGCCACTTCCACCCTGAAGCCGGAGTGAGATTGAAATACCGCACCTCAACATTCGCAGGAAGAGATTGCAACTCTGCAAAAGATTTTTTCTGTGCCGGGACATAGACAACCATATTCCAATCGACACGACGCAGCGCCTCCCACATCTCCTCAACATTTCCCGGCTTTTCCTTTTGAAAAAAAAGTCCGTCAGCGATGAGGTGCATAGCCGGTTTGAGATCAAAAAAGTCAGAAGTAAGGGGAGCGAAATTTACGGACAAGAGATCATGCGCAGCCAATACACTACGATGATTATCAATCGCATCGCGCAGCGAAGGTCCGTTTCCCATCACTATAAGCGTGGCGTCTCCACGATTACGGGATGGGGAGGGACACCGAGACATCAACACCACTTTAACAAGCGATGCTAAGGAGTCGGAAAATGCTGTCACAACGCTCTTTATCCTATCAATTTTTTTCATGCTATTTTTGTTACTTAATTACAAAATTGCGAAATAATTGTTACTTTTGCAAAAAGATTTCACACAGAATTGTTGTATGCTATGCATAACTACTTTTAAGATAAGTAAGTAATAAAAATTAATGCACATATAAAACGCTGTTATTTTTGAGATGTTTTTGCCGCGTAATGAAGGAGCATATAGGCATATGCGACTGAATTACAAGGTGAAAACAGCCAAAAAGAACAAGTTTTATAGTGCAAGATTTCATTACTTACATATATCGATTAATTTTTATTATTTACTTATTCATTAATACAATCAAAATATGACAATCAATCAGAAATTGGCAGATGCCATCAACGATCAGATCAACGCTGAGTTTTGGTCAGCATTCCTTTATCTTTCAATGGCATGTTACTGGGAGCAGCAAGGAAGGTCAGGAGTTGCAAATTGGTTCAGGATCCAATTCAAGGAAGAGCAGGCACACGCAGAAATTTTCATCAACTATCTCCACGCCCGTGGTGCCGAAGTTAAACTCCAAGCCATCGACAAGATGAAACATACATGGGAATCACTTGAAGAGACATTCAGCGACACCCTGGTGCACGAACAGAGCGTCACCAAACGCATTAATGACCTATACGCCCTCGCTGAAGAGCTGAAAGATTATGCCACCCGTCAGATGCTTAACTGGTATGTGGCAGAGCAGGTTGAAGAAGAACACAACGTGCAGGATATCCTCGACAATCTCAAACTTGTAAACGGCGACGGTACAGGCATCCTCCAGATAGACAGAGAACTCGGAGCAAGAACATTCGTAGCTCCAAGCATCGCTCAGCAATAATTTCAACCGGCAATCGATCCAATTACGGAATTTTTTCCATAATATTAATCTTATTTGAAAAAATTTGATTAATTTTGCAACGTGGTCAAAATAGAAGAACAGGATTTTTGAAATAAGGTGCGCCACCACCTCGCAAACAGGTAAAATAATATAAAACCCAAATAAATATCTAAAGATTTATGGCAACATTAGATCTGTCCCAGTACGGGATAAAGGATGTGAAAAATATCATTCACAATCCCTCTTATGAAGAGCTTTACAAGGATGAGACCAACCCCAACCTCGAGGGTTATGAAAAAGGAATCGTAACTGACCTCGGTGCAGTTGACGTATTCACCGGCGTTTATACAGGTCGTTCTCCCAAAGATAAATATCTCGTAAAAGACGAGGTTACAGAAAACACCGTATGGTGGACTTCTGACGAATATAAAAACGACAACAAACCCATCAGCACAAAAGTATGGGACGAGCTTCGCGAGAAAGCTGTAAAGGAGCTCAGCGACAAGACTCTTTATGTTGTTGACTTGTTCTGCGGCGCTAACGAGGCTACCCGCCTTAAAGTTCGCTTCATCATGGAGGTTGCATGGCAGGCTCACTTCGTGACCAACATGTTCATCCGCCCTACCAAAGAGGAACTTGCTGACTTCACTCCCGACTTCGTTGTTTTCAACGCATCAAAAGCTAAATGCGAGAACTATGAGGAGCTCGGCCTCCACTCTGAGACAGTTGTAGCATTCAACATCAAAGAGCGTGAGCAGGTTATCATCAACACTTGGTATGGCGGCGAGATGAAGAAAGGTATGTTCTCAATGATGAACTACTTCAATCCACTCCGCGGCATCGCTTCAATGCACTGCTCTGCCAACACAAATATGGAAGAGACTTCAACAGCCATCTTCTTCGGTCTTTCAGGCACAGGCAAGACAACCCTTTCTACCGATCCCAAACGCAAACTTATCGGTGACGACGAGCATGGCTGGGACGATGACGGTGTCTTCAACTACGAAGGCGGTTGCTACGCTAAGGTTATCAACCTTTCAAAAGAAAACGAGCCCGACATCTATGGCGCTATCAAACGCGACGCTCTCCTTGAGAACGTAACTGTAGGCGAAGACGGCAAATGCGATTTCGCAGACAAGAGCGTGACTGAGAATACTCGCGTGTCTTATCCTATCCACCACATCGAGAACATCGTTAAGCCCGTATCAAAGGGTCCGGCTGCAAAGCAGGTTATCTTCCTCAGCGCAGACGCGTTCGGAGTTCTTCCTCCTGTAGCTATCCTCAACAACGAGCAGGCTAAATACTACTTCCTCAGTGGCTTCACCGCTAAGCTCGCCGGAACAGAGCGTGGTATCACTGAACCCACTCCCACTTTCTCGGCTTGCTTCGGTCAGGCATTCCTCTCGCTCCATCCTACAAAATATGCAGAAGAGCTTGAGAAGAAGATGAGCCTCAACGGTGCAAAGGCATATCTCGTGAACACAGGTTGGAACGGTACCGGCAAACGTATCTCAATTCCTGACACACGCGGTATCATCGACGATATCCTCAATGGCGACATCGAGAAAGCTCCTACAAAGGTTCTTCCTTACTTCGATTTCGTTATCCCGACTGAACTTCCCGGTGTTAACCCCGCTATCCTTGATCCTCGCGACACTTATGCTGACGCTCAGGAATGGGATGACAAGGCTAAGAAACTCGCTGAGATGTTTATCAATAACTTCAAGAAATTTGAGACAAACGAAGCCGGCAAGGCTCTCGTGGCTGCCGGTCCTCACATCTAATCGACAGCATCAGCCAACTATAAAAAAGGAGACACTTCGGTATGAAGTGTCTCCTTTTTAACATTCTGTAGGTGAACTCGAAAGACCTTTCATCCGTTCTAAGGGGAAAAGGTTACGAATTTATGAAACTGCTTTGGAAAACACTCATTGTCTCATCGGCTCTCGGTTCAATCCAGATTCCGGTATATTCAGAAAAGGTCTCGGAATTGCGAGATTCCATCCCCGATGCATGGACTTACGTGCCTGAGCAAACCACATCGCTACCTTCCAACGACCAATGGTGGGAAGGTTTCGATGATCCGGAGTTGACATCATTGATAAAACTCGGAGAAAACAACTCCTTCAACCTTTCAATGGCGCTTCACCGCATAGAAATGGCACGCCAGAACTGGGAATCGGCAAAAGCCGCCTATTATCCAACCATAGGAATAAGCGCAGGCTGGACAAAAGAACAACAATCCGGCATGACTTCCAACCATACGGGCAAGGCAATGGGACTTGACTATTTCTCTTTAGGATTAAACTTCTCATGGGAGATTGACGTGTTCGGCAAAGTTCGCGAGCAGTCAAAAGAAGGGAAAGCAAGCTATAATGCCTCAAAGGCTGAGTATTCAGCAGCAATGGTATCCCTATGTTCCAATATCGCCACTGCGTATTTCAACTACCGACTCGCCCAGCAACGCATCAATGTTGCCCAGCAACAGATAGAATCACAGGAACGCATATCAAAAATTACAGAAGCGCGTTATGAAACCGGATTAGCTTCAAAACTTGATGTGGCTCAATCTCTGACCGTGCTTTATTCCACTCAGGCAAGCTTGCCCGCACTCATAAACATGCGCACAGCCGCCCTCAACAGCATCGCCCTTCTCACCGGATGCTACCCGGACAAGATAAAGGATGACTTGTTAGCGGAACGTGAGCTGCCCAATGCTTTCCGAATGGTGAAAATAGGAGTTCCCGCAGACCTTTTACGCCGACGTCCGGACATACTTCAGGCTGAATACGAACTTGCAGGGTATGCAGCACAGGTGGGAGTGGCTAAAAAAGATTTCCTCCCTGTCCTCACACTTAATGGAGCAATCGGGACATCCGCCCATAAGATAGATGACCTTTTCAGTAAAAACAGTTTCACATATTCGGTCGCGCCACAACTGTCATGGACCATCTTCGAAGGGTTGGCACGCAATCACCGTCTGGCTGCTGCAAAAGAGCAAATGCTGGCAGGCATCGACAATTACAATCTCACGGTGATGAATGCCGTTATAGAGACCGAAAATGCCCTCTCCACTTATGACAGCGCCCTCCGGCAGATTTCCCTCTACCGGAAAGTTTTAAAAGAGAGTCAGGAAGCATTCTCGCTTGCCGTGGACCGCTATAAACGGGGACTTTCCTCTTTCACAGACGTGATGAACGCGCAGATCAGTCTGCTCGACTATGAGAACACCCTTTTAGAAACACGCGCAGCGGCCCTGACATCGCTGATAAAGGTATATGCCGCAGTAGCCGGAAATCCGGCAGAAATAATTGAAAACAACTGATACTATGAGATACTTTTACGTAATCGCCGTGATCATATTGACATTGAGCGGCTGCCATAAGAAAAATAAAGCCACGGAAGGGACCACGCCCCAAGTGGAAGTCTCCACGCCGATAATAGATTCGGTGACGCTTCACCGATCATATCCGGGATATATCCGCGCCGCCAACAGCGCAGACGTGGTGGCGCGTGTAAACGGAATGCTTCTCACTCAGAATTATAAAGAGGGTGATTACGTAACCAAGGGTCAGGTGCTCTTCACTATAGAGCCATCAAAATATCGCGATGCAGTGCAACAGGCTCAAGCCTCATTAAAGACAGCCGAAAGCCAATACTCATATGCGTCCAGGCAATATGAAGCCATGAAACGCGCCATCCAGGCGGATGCCGTCTCGGAAATGGAGGTGGTGCAGGCAGAGAGCAGTATGAACACTGCAAAAGCCGCCATACAGAATGCAAAGGCAGCCCTCGCCACGGCTATGGAAAATCTAAGCTATTGCACCGTGCGCGCCACGCGCTCCGGACATTGCTCGATAGCCAACGTATCCACCGGTAACTATCTCAATGGGGAAGCCTCGCCGGTAACACTCGCCAAAATATATGACGACACCGATGTCAAAGCAGTCTTCGAAATAGAAGATTCCCAATACGAAATGATGATGAACGGAAACCGGGCAGACGAAAACAACCTGTTGAGGTCCATACCCCTGAACTTCCAGAATCCGCTGCCCCATTCATATACAGCCGACCTCTATTATGTGTCACCCAACGTGGAGACAAACACCGGTACCATACGACTGGAAGGACATTTATCCAATAAATACAAAGAGCTGAAAGACGGGATGTATGTCTCCGTAGACCTCCCCTACGGCACTGAACCCAAGGCGATACTCGTGCGCGACGCATCGATCGGCACAGACCAGCTCGGCAAATATCTTTATGTGGTCAATGACTCCGACAAAGTGGTCTATACACCTATCGAAGTAGGAGAAATATACAGGGACTCTTTAAGGATAGTTAACAAAGGCATAACAGGTAAAGAGCGTTATGTAACCAAAGCTATCCTCACTGTCCGAAACGGTATGCAAGTGATTCCACGTTAATAAATTCAAGAAAATGTTATCTAATTTCTTCATAAAACGACCGATATTCGCTACGGTCATTGCCATACTGATGGTATTGGCGGGACTCATGACCCTTAAGTCCCTCCCCGTGTCGCAATATCCAGACATAACCCCGCCGACGGTAGTGGTCAACGCCTCATATCCCGGTGCCAACGCCACCACCGTAGCGCAATCGATCGGCGTGCCTATCGAACAGCAAATCAACGGAGTTGAAGGGATGCTCTATATGAGTTCCAATTCCGGAGACGATGGAGATCGGAAGAGCGTCGTGTAGGGAAAGAGTGTGTCTCCTT
>CASBHZ010000052.1 GCA_949123685.1 uncultured Bacteroidales bacterium
GAGATACTATCGCGTGACTGGAGTTCAGACGTGTGCTCTTCCGATCTCGCAAGGAACGGAGATTTCTCGAATGTTACGAAATATTTATATTCCCTTTCAGTGGCATCAAATCTGGCATGGGCATCTGCGTCAACAGCTATAAGGTCTTCCAATGCAATATCCGGTCCGCAAAGCCGATTCAAGGAGAGCAGGAATTTCCCCTTGTCAGTTATAGGTTCGGAATCGAAATGCGCATACATCACGCGTGCGTTTACACCTGTGTCTGTGCGTCCGGCTCCGACTATCGGCACTTGACGGCGCAACACGGTAGAGAGTGCAGTCTCAATATTTGACTGCACGCTCACCGCGTTGGGTTGCGATTGCCATCCATGGAACGGCTTGCCGTTATATGACAATTTCAGGAAATATCGCATCAGTCCCTCTCGAGATATGTGATTCCATAGAGTCCGGAGCGGTAGTTGTTTAGGAACTGCCTTCCTTCCTCAGGTGTGATTATTCCCTTTTTCATTGATGCTGTGACCCACGCTTCCAGATTGCGAACGAGTTTCTTCGGATTATATTCCACATAATCAAGTACATCCGCAACGGCTTCTCCGTCAATAATCTGGGCGATTTCATATCCGTCTTTTGTGAGCGCTATATGGACCGCATTCGTGTCTCCGAAAAGGTTATGAAGGTCACCGAGTATTTCCTGGTAAGCACCTACAAGGAAAACACCGAGGTAATATGGGTCTGATCCCTTCAGTTCATGAACGGGCAAGGAATATGCTGTTCCCTGCGGAGATACGAAATGGGAAATCTTGCCATCGGAATCGCAGGTTACATCCTGTATTGTGCAATCTCTTGTCGGTTTCTCATCAAGACGGGTGATCGGCATTATGGGGAACATCTGGTCGATCGCCCAAGAGTCGGGAAGAGACTGGAATAATGAGAAATTACAGAAATACTTTTCAGGGAGCATCCTTGCCACCTTACGCAATTCTTCCGGCGGATGTTTCATGGAGCGGGTCATGTCTCTCACGTCACGAGCCACTGACCAGAAAAGTTTTTCAATCTGGGCGCGTGACCGCAGGGAAAGAAGTCCGAGACTGAAACGTTCGAGAGCCTCCTCTCGTATCTGAAGGGCGTCGTGCCAATCTTCAAACACGCTCTGAGGGTCAATCTTGTCCCATATATTATATAGTTCCAGGGCAAGTTCATGCGGATCATCCTCCAATGTGTCATTTTCTGTCCATATCGGGAGACGTGCAGTCTCAAGAACCTGTATGATAAGCACTGAATGATGGGCAGTAAGCGACCTTCCGCTTTCAGTGATTATATTCGGTTGTGGAAGATTATTTTTTACACAGGCATCAACGAGGGATGATACGGAATCGTTTACATATTCCTGAATGGAATAGTTCATAGAGTTTTCGCCTGATGAAGACCGCGTGCCGTCATAATCCACTCCAAGACCGCCGCCTATGTCTACGAAATCAATTTTGAATCCCATCTTGGAAAGTTGCACATAGAATTGCATCGCTTCCCTGAGGGCATTCTTGATACGCCTGATCTTTGTTATCTGACTTCCGATGTGGAAATGAATTAGCTTGAGACAATCTGTCATCTTGTTTTTTTCAAGGAATGACAGGGCATCAAGCAGTTCGGAAGAGTTCAAACCGAATTTACTTACATCTCCTCCCGATTCTTCCCATTTCCCTGAGCCGGAAGACGTAAGTTTGATGCGTATACCGATATTCGGAGAAATGTTAAGGCGTTTTGAAACATCGGAGATGAGTTTGAGTTCGTTTAATTTCTCCACCACCAAGAATATGCGGCGTCCCATCTTCTGCGCCAGAAGTGCAAGTTCTATATAATTCTCATCTTTGTAACCATTGCAGACAATGATGGAATTTTCATGGGTATTGACAGCCAACACGGCGTGTAATTCCGGCTTGGAACCGGCTTCAAGACCGATATTATACTTGTTGCCGTGGCTGACAATTTCTTCAACTACGGGACGCATCTGATTCACCTTTATCGGATAGACGATAAAGTTCTTTCCTTCATATTGATATTCTTCTGCGGCTTTGTGAAAACAATTCGATATTTTACGGATCCTGTCGTCGAGAATATCCGGAAACCGGAGCAACAACGGAGCGTCGATGTCTCGAAGCTGCAACGTGTCCATCACTTCCTTCAAGTCGATAGAGGGGCCTCCCTCCTTAGGCGTGACTTGGGCGTGACCTTGCTCGTTGATGGAAAAATATTTGAGACCCCAGCCTGGAACATTATAAGTTTCTGCGGAATCTTCGATGCGCCATTTTCTCATTTCTTAAATGTCATTTTATTAGATAACAGCCGTATATGGCGACTGTATCTCTTTTTTAGTGTAATTTTAAAAAAAATTAAGCTGTAAATTCGTTTTTACGTCCAAGAAGCTCGAAGCGCTCTACAATAATTTCTGTTTTGCGCCGACGTATTTTCATGCGGTCTTCGTATTCTCTTGTCCGAAGTTTGCCTTCGACATAGAGCCGTGTGCCTTTACGTATGTATTTTTCCGCAATTTCAGCATTCTTACCTCCCATCACCAATGAATGCCATTCTGTCACTTCTGCAGTTGAATTGATGTAACGTTCGTTGGTGGCAAGCGACAAGAAAGCTACCGGATGATCTTTTTCCGGATACCTAATTTCCGGATCTGATCCTACATATCCGAGAAGAATAACTTTATTGACTGACATACTCTAAAAATCTGATGCCTTTAGGGCGAGTCCGGTTTTTTCATGCAACCCGAAAAGGAGATTCATAATATGCACCGCTTCTCCTGCTCCGCCACGCATTCGGGGATCCGCCACCGCCTCGATGTTCAGAGTGGTGTCGTTAGTTTTTTGAAGAGACAGCACGCATTTGTCTGTGCCGCATACTTCTTTCTCCGAAACTGAATGTGAAACCGGGAACGCGAAATTATGGTCATCATACATTTCATATATCTCATTAATCTGATCTATGGTGACAGGGCATGAGAGAGAAATATTTGCTCTCATGAAGCGTTTGCCTTCAGATTCAACAAATTCAATATCAAGGTTATTTGCAAAGCTTAATTGCGTCTGAGACAATGTGCTGATTATTTCTTTTTTTGCGTTTCCGTTATCAACGGAGAGTATGTCTTCGGGGGCATTGACTTTTACTTTAAGAGAATCGTTGAGTAGCATGTGTAACGCCAATGGATATAATGCCGTCAGCACGACGGATGCCAAAGGGGAGGGGACTATGGCTGACACGGCGCCCCTTACTAATGATTTCCTGTTTATTTCTGGCAGCCCGTATACTATTCCGAGACGTTCCGTGTCAAGATTCGGTAAAGGACGCATGAGGATTGTCCGGATGTCGGGACGTGCAAGCTGCAATGCTGAAAACTCAGCAGCCGTCATGGAGTTTCCGCATACGAAAATCACGGAGCAATCCGGTGTCATGGAGAGTGGACCTGAGAAATTCATTCTCAATTCTCCGATAAGTCCATGATGAACGGTTGTAACAGACAGCCCTTCACGTCCGGGAGCGGAAACCGTGGTTATAACCACCTCCGGATGATTCACCAGGATTCGCAGTAATTCTCCTGCTTCCGGGGCATCGGCACCCGTAATAGCTACTTTGATCATTTCCTTATTTTAGGTTTAGAATGATGGAATCTTCTGGTCAAGAGGCAAGAGCCGTGAGAAAATAGCCCTTGCCTTTTCATGACTCACATCTTCGCGTAATATCGCTATAATCGTATCTGATCCGGGTATAGTGCCGAGGATCTCGGGAGCGTTGCTCATATCGATGTCGTATGCAAGTCCTGCTGCATATCCGTTTCGAGTTTTTATCACAGCCACATTGTTTGAGAATGTGAGCGATATGACCCCGCTTTGATAGTTGGCGTTGATTGGTAACTGACCGCGGGCAAGGAGCTTATCCTTCAGGGAATTGCTATCGGGGAGGATATACATGTATCCCCCTCTGTCAGTAGGAATCTTAGTGGTCTTAAGCATCTTGAGGTCGCGTGAAAGCGTAGCCTGCGTCACTGTGTAGCCGGCTTCCTCAAGCAATCGGGCAAGTTCTTCCTGGCTACCGATGCATTTGTTCTTAATAAGATCAACCATCAATTCCACTCTCTGCTTTCGATTCTTCATAAGACTATTTATAAATTGTGTGACAAAGAAGCCGTTAAAAAACAAAAGTGATCCTTATTTCCGACGGCTTCTAAGATACTCCAAAAGTTAATACATCTAAATTTAAATATACACTTACTGTTGCAAATATAAATAAATTTTATGAAAAATCTATTATTTTTGAATAATTTTTTAATTATTCAATTTGCTCACTCTTCGTATGTGTGGTGCTCTAAAGTGTCGATTTGTGATTTCAGGCGTGCAGCTTCTTCATAATCTTCTCTTTCCGCAGCCTGTTGCATGCGCTTCCTTAGATCTTCCAATGATTTTTTTGAGATTTTTAAATTGCTGTCTTTATCAGTGTTTAGAGAGTCTGTTGTAGCAGGAGCCATAAGGTCCGGGTTCTTTTCTTGTTCATCTTGATCGAATCCTGCTTCGTCAAGCACTTCTGCAGATGTGTATATCGGTGCATCTGCGCGGATTGCAAGGGCGATGGCATCGGATGAACGGGAGTCTATGGTATGTATGTTCGTGCCGTCTGTGAAAATCAAGTCGGCAGCGAAGACTCCTGACGGCAGACGACGTATTTCAATCTCCTTTAGCCGGATTCCAAACTCTTCCATGAAATTCATCATCATATCGTGGGTGAGCGGACGCGGAGTGACAACTTCCTGCAATTTGCATTCAATTGCCTGCGCTTCCGGATAACCGATTATAATCGGTATGCGTCGTGTGCCTCCTGCTTGACGGAGGATAACGGCGTATACGCCTGATTCTATCTGATTGTAGGTTATACCTATCAATTCTAATCTATATCTTTCCATTTTTTTAAGATTATGGCAGAAGAAAACAAATGAATTAAACAAGTTCTGCGTATGGTTGTATAGCGTTTCAGAGGGTATCGTTTCAGAGTCGCTTTTTCCCTTTTGACGGAAGCGATATCATTCCGGAGCCGAGACATAGTTTGCGGTCGGGTGTATAAATGATTGCAAATTGTCCGGGCGCTATTCCCTGAATATCGGTTTCGGAATTGATGACATATGACCCGTCAGGATTCTTTAAAATCATGCCGCTGTAAAATTCCGGGGAATGTCTGGTCTTAAAGGCTATTCCGGTTGAAATCTCCGATCCGTTGAAGGGGGACTCAGTGATCCAATGCATCTCTTCGATTGAAATGTCCCTGCCATATTGTTTGCGGGTGTCGAATCCGTTCGATACATATATAACGTTGTCTCGCACGTTTTTCTTTACAACATACCAGGGTCCGCCACTTAGTCCGAGCCCTTTGCGCTGTCCTATAGTGTAGAACCAGTATCCTTTATGTATGCCTATTTTCTTGCCGGTTTCTATTTCTATCACCGGTCCTTCTTTTGTACCCAGGTGACGTTCTATGAAATCTGAATAGTCTATTTTCCCGAGGAAACATATTCCCTGGGAGTCTTTCCTTGAGGCGTTAGGCAGTTTTGCTTCTGCCGCCCTCCGTCTAACTTCCGCTTTGGGAAGTTCACCGAGCGGGAATAGGAGGTGCGACAACTGTTCATATGAGATCTGCGCAAGGAAATCTGTCTGGTCTTTTACCGGGTCTGCCGCCGTTGCGAGGAAATATTTATCGTCTTTCTTCACAATTGATGCGTAGTGTCCTGTCGCTGTCTTGTCAAAGTCCTTGCCCCAACGCTCTTCGAAGAAACCGAACTTGATAAGCTTGTTGCACATCATGTCGGGATGAGGGGTCAGACCCTCCTTGACGGTGCGCAATGTATATGCCATTACATGATCCCAATATTCTTCATGCAGGGAAACCACCTTTAGCGGAAGGTCATATTTCTTTGCAATGAGCGTGCACATCTCAATGTCTTCCTCAGCAGAGCAGTCTCCTTCTCCATTGTCCATGCCTATCCTTATGTAAAAGAGATGCAGGTCATGTCCTTGTCTGTAAAGAGTGTCAACAACCACTGCGCTGTCTACTCCTCCTGAAACCAATACTGCTATCTTCATACTTCCTCAAGTTCTGATTCACTGTGATTGTTGGTGTGTATGAAATGGAGCGACAAGAAATAATCTACAGAGATCTTTCCCGGTCCAACAAGCATTATGAAGAAATATATGCCAAGAAACATGATGGGCACGTATCCCTGTTGTGACCAGCTCAGCATATACGGAGCTTCGTGCACGAGTTCATGGAGAATATAATATTCCGCCACTATCATCGCCACGAAAGGAGGTATGGTCATGATCCTTGTCATGAATCCTGCCATGATGAAGAACGAACATCCGATTTCGATCGCTATCATCAATATGAGTATAGCTTTCGGATCAATTCCCATGATAGACGGGAAGATAGCCTCGGCTACATCGAAATTATATAATTGCCGGATTCCGAACTGCATCATCATGATTCCCACGAAGAGGCGTAGGAAAAGCCGTCCCATGTTGGTGTAGGAATATCCGGTTGTGCGTATGTATATCTTTTTCAAAGAACTCATCATAAGGCGAAGAATCTTACAGATATCGATTAATTTTTATTACTTATATATCACTTGTACGGTAAAGGATAATTCTTTTATTTTACGGTGTCTTGTTGCAGGGCAAGTGCTTTTGCCTGATCCACGGTTATGTTTTTGGCAACTATCTTGCCGTCTTTACCGATGACATAAAAGGAAGGGGTGGCACGTATGTCGAGTATCTCCGACACATTGTCCGAACCTCCGACAACCCAGTTGGAGGGGTATTCGCCAAGCGTTGTCTGCCATCCCTCCAATGGATCGGGAACTATAAAGAGAACGTTTACCAGACCGCGGTCTACCAGCGATGTGAATTTCATGTCAGTTTCCATCTTTAGCTTGGCATGTCTGCAGTCATCACAGTCGGGATCTCCAAATTCAATTATGGTGAAGACTCCGATAGGCTGGAACTTGCCGGGATTTCCGGTAGGGGTGGTGAAATCGAAAGATGGAGGTATTTCCCCGATCATTGAGTTCTTAAGCTGTGTCAGCTGTCGCTTATAGCGTATTTTCCGGGCATCTGATATTTTCTTGTTCTTTAAGAATGTTTCAACAAACTTGATATAGACCTCGTCGATCCATATTTTTGCGCGTTGCCCGTAAAGGCTTTCCTCAGCAGCTTTTGTGAATTGCAGCAGCAGAGTCGGGTTCTTTGAAATTTGAGACAGCATATTGTCTACGGCTTTATCCACCTCAACCTTGTCTGCCCATTGCATTGGAAGTGTGAAAACCCTGAAGGCGTCGTTAAGTGCCGATTGATTCACAGCATCCTTCTTTTTGAAATCCATTTTATCCCAAAAATGCTGCATTAGCCAATTGCTTTTATCGGTAAGTGATACTATTTCTTCCGGAGCAACCGGATATTCGAATAATGGTTCTATCTCGATAATTTCTGCATTCAGGCGCACCGGAGACAATATCGTCATTATGAACGCCATGCTCAAAAGGGCACGTTGAAAATATTTTTTAATCATTTTGTCACTATATTTATATCATTAACGTTTGAACGTTTTTTTTATTTAGACAATGAGAGTGTTTTCATTGGGATCATTCATCAAGATACTGTTTTATTCCATTTGTCCATGACTTATAACCGGGACCAGTAAGATGCAGCCCGTCGTTGGTGTATCTGCGGTTTAATTTACCGTTTTTATCAGCTAAAAATTGCCATAGGTCAATATATGTCAATCCGTTTTTTTCTGCAATTTCCTTTATGCGTTTGTTAAATTCAACAATGGTTGATTCTTTGCCTTTTAAGTTCTTGTAGACTCCGTAATCATTGTTGATTGGCATGATGCTCTGAAGATACAGCTTTGTTTCCGGAGAGCGGCGTATAATCTCGTTGACCAGCGTTTCATATCTCCTTGCAAGTTTGTCTACGCTTAGACCGTGGGAAACATCATTTATGCCGATAAGTAGAAATATTTTTTTCGGATGCCCTTTCAATACCTGGTCAAGCCGCTTTTGCACTCCGGGTATTATGTCGGACCGGATACCCCGGTTCTTGACATCTTCGCGCTTGAATAGCTCTTCGAAATTGCCCCCATCCGTGATAGAGTTGCCAAGGAATATTATGTCATTTTCCGTGACAGGCAAATGATCGAAAAGTGATACCCTCTGATCCCAATATTTGTCGGCTTTGACGGCGAAAGAGACAGATATAAGGAGAAATGCCAAATATAGTTTTGTATTAAAGTTTTTCATTTTAAAGTGCATATTTATTCTCGTCGGTATGATACTTTATTAGTCCGGGTATGGGACTCGCTACGATATTGCCAATCTTTATGCCAAGATCGTTTCCGATTTCTTCGAGTATTCCGGAAAAATTTGCGGCAATAGAGCCGATGAAGTTTACCGGCACTTCGGCTGCTGGATGATACGGGATAATGTTTCTCTTGAAGAAACATAAAAATGTTTCTTTCGTAATTTCAAGCATGTACGGATGGTTAAGACGCTCCTTTATGAAAGGCACGAAGGAGGCAAGAAACTTGTTGGGACCCGGGCTGCGGTATGTTTTTCGGATCACATCGTCTTTAGTAAGTCCAGTTTCTTTGACAAAGTCCGTAATAATCTCCTTGGGTGCGATCCCTTTGAAAACATCTCCGATAAGCCGCTTCCCTAATGCCGTGCCGCTTCCTTCATCTCCAAGGATATATCCGAGCGGCGCGATATTGGCTATTATAGACTCTCCGTCGAACAAGGCGGAATTTGAGCCTGTGCCAAGTATGCAGGCTATTCCTGTGTCTTTGCCTAATAGTGCCCGGCATGCAGCCAACATGTCGGATTCAACATGGACAATAGCGGATTTCCATGCGGATTCGATTGCAGACTTTATGCGTGTGCATATTTCGGTGGTGGCACATCCCGCGCCATAATAGTGGATTAGGGAGATTGTGTATTCTGGATTTATATTGGCGCTTATTCCCTGGAAATATGTTTCGGCATCTGTCCCTGATATATGGGCAGCATTAATACCATCGGTTTTAAAAGTTGTGATGATATTGCCGATAGGATTGATAAGGCACCATTCCACTTTGGTTGAACCTCCGTCTGCAATCAATATGTATTCCGTTTTTTGCATTTCTCACAAAGTTAGCGTAAAAAGGGGATATACGCAAAAAAAGCCGTCGGAATTTCCGACGGCTCAAATATTCAGGTATTGATAAATCAGAAGCCATAATCATAATCATTGTAACCGATTACGTGACGGAGCTGCGGGTCTGCTTGTGTGCGGAGGTCTGTCAGCATATTGTTGTTGGTTACGTTTACGAAGCGGAGCATCGGGTCAAACGATACGTCGAGTGTGATAAGCTGGTTGTTTGCCGCGTTAACTCTCTGCAAGAAGTTCATGCCCGAGAGCGAGAGGTAAGTGAGGTCATTCCACTCAACATTTACGAAGGCAAGATTCTGGGCATCTTCAACGGAGAAGGAGGTGAGGTCATTGTAGGGAGCCCAGATTTCGTTGATTGTCTTGCATCCTTTCACTGTAAGGGCAGCCATGTGGTTGTCGGAGCATAGCAATGTTTCTATTGCAGGAAGGTCCTGAATGTAAAGTTTTGCTATCTTATTGGAGTTCACATTTAGGTTCTCCAGTTTTACAAGTCCGGCAAGTGTCACGTTTGCCAGATCATTAAAGGCTGCGTAGAGCGATTTAAGGTTCTGGCAACCTGTTACGTTGAGAGCCTGCAGGTTGTTGCTCATTACATTGAGATATTCCAGATTGACAGCATTTGAAACGTCAAGCGCTTCAAGCATGTTTCCTGATACGTTGAATTTCTGGAGTAATGGAACAGACCCGAGGTCGAAGTCCGCAAGGCGGTTCTTGTTAACCTTGATCATCTGAACCTGAGGGCAACCGGTGATTGTCATTGTGTGGATTCTGTTCTTACCCGCATATATTTCAACAAGAGCCGGGTTATTGTTGAGTGTCAGGCTTGTGATCTTGTTGTTTGAAACATCCACTTTCTTTAAGGCGGTAAAACCTGAGAGGTCCAATGTGCCTGCAAGGTCTTTGCCTTTGAAGTCTATTTCAGTGACGTGACCATTCTCTACTTTAACTCCGGGGCATGCTGCTACGTTGTTGCCGACCATGCGTAGTGCCTCTGCATTGTTACCACCTTTTGCCGCAGTCTGGGAGAGGAATGTCTGAAGCGACTTGGCTTCGTTTTTACTGATTTTCTGAGCCCATGCACACGAAAGTGTCATGATGGCTGCCATGAATAATACTGTTCTTTTCATAACGCTAAATGTTTAATTATAACCTTTTTTATTTTCCATAGTATGAAAATCGGCTTTAGGAAAACAGATTGTTTTGTGTCTTTCATTATTAATTCTTGTTGTCAACCTTAGTTTCCCGCTGATTTTATTCTTATAACATCTGTAGCTAAATATAGTTTAACTTAATTAAGTATATTTTGTCGAAAAATTATTTTTATTTCACAAATCATTTCTACAGGAGGAGTAATATGTAGGGCATGTGTATATGTGTATAAAATATGAAATTTTAATTATGAAATGGTGAGCAAAACATATAGGAATTTGTTATGAGTATTAAAACTATGTCCGGGATGTCTGATATTTCCCGGTAATATTTATGACTTCTTGCTTATGACTATTTTAAATATAATACTTGTGGTTATGCTCTTGTTGGCGATGGTGGTGATCCTGCTTGGAATCGGTCATCTTTCATCAGGTCAGTTTGATACCGATAGCTCTGACATTGCTAAATTGAGGGATGACGTGGATAATAGGGAGGATGTAATTTCCAAGGGTAGCAGTTTCCATGAGTTTTTATCGGGAACACGTCAGAAGCTTCATAAAAGATAGACATAATGAAGGGACTGAAGAAAATATTGCGTTTTTTGATTCCACTGGTTTTCTCAGTTCTCCTTATAATGTGGCTTTTCAGGAGGGTTGATTTTCACCGGGTATTGGAAATAATTCACGGGAATGTAAGTTACCCGTGGCTTTTTCTGGTCATGATTATAGTGGTTGTGTCGCATTGTATCCGAGGCATAAGGTGGGGATATCAACTTCGTGCGGCAGGGGCAGGTGAAGTTTCGTCGATGGCGCTATGTTGCTCAATTTTTGGAGCATATTCTTTAAATCTGATTATTCCCTATATGGGAGAGGCGTGGCGTATAATCTATATTGCAAAAAGGCAGAAGGTTCCAGTCTCTACGGTGCTTGGCACGGATATGGGCGACCGCATTTCAGACGCAATAGTGGTTGTCTTCCTTTTTTTAGTGGCAATGGCTGTCGGACATTCATATATTGGTACATTCTTGGATCGTTATAAAGTAGGGAAGAAGTTACTTGATGTTGTTTATGATCCATGGATGTGGATAGGAACCGGTATAGTTGTCGTATCTATTGTAACAATATTGTATTTTCTACGGAAGAGGAGCTGGGTGAATTCGCTTTTAATCTCACTAAAGAGGATATGGATAGGATTCAAAGTTTTATTCACCATGAAAGGGCGTTGGGCGTATCTTTGGCTCACACTTGGCATATGGGTGTGTTATTATCTTGAAACATACATAGGGTTCATGGCATTCCCTTTTACCCGCAATCTCATTTCTCAGTCGGGCATGGCATGGGGACTGTTGCCGGGGCTTATATCTTTTGTGTTTGGTTCGATGAGTATTGCAATTCCCAGCAATGGCGGGCTTGGACCATGGAATCTTGCAGTGATGTTCGCCCTTTCGCTTTTTGGTATTCCGAATGCGGAGGGGGCGGCATTTTCATTGGTGGTTTGGAGTGCAGTTTCATTGACATTAGTAATCCTTGGAATATATACACTATGTTATGTGTCTGTTTCACGTGCGCATGTCACTGATGGCAGATAGACTTGAATCAAGTTTTTAAGATAAACTTTAGTGGACTCATAGTTGTTACTTAATAAATGTTAATGATGACGGTGACAATAATTGTTGTTGCCATCGCCACAAATAAAGGAACCTTATCAAAATTTAGATTATTATGCATTTCACACCTAAAGAACAGGACAAGCTTACCCTTCTGATGGTTGGCATGATCGCGGAGCGACGCTTGCAGAAAGGGCTTAAGTTGAATTATCCCGAGGCTGTAGCTTATATAACGAGTGCAGCTCTCGAAGGAGCGAGAGAGGGAAAGACCGTTGAAGAGGTTATGCACGACGCAAGTCAGGCATTAACGAAAGATCAGGTGATGCCCGGTGTTGCGGACATGATAAAACTTCTACAGGTTGAGGCTGTGTTTACGGACGGCTCTCGACTTATTTCGATTCATCATCCTATAAAATAGGGTGGTGTTATGTGTTTAATGGCAGTTCCGTATGGAATATGCAGAGGTAATTACACCAATAATAAAAAATACTATGGATCAGAATAAAAACACACCTCAGGAAACTTATTCAGAACCTGATGGAATTTTCTCCGGAAAGCCGGATATTGCTTATCCTAACACGCCCGGTTTCGCCCCTAAGGATTATGTTCCTGTCGGCGGCGTGATTCTTGCCGAAACCCCGATAGAATATAATGCCAATCGACGCACTGTCAAGATCACGGTGCGTAATACAGGTGATCGTCCAATTCAGGTTGGTTCTCATTTTCATTTTTTCGAGGTCAATCGTTATCTTGAATTTGATCGTCCGAAAGCTTATGGATGTCATCTTAATATCCCTGCCACTACTGCAATTCGTTTTGAACCGGGCGAAGAAAAGGAGGTTGAGGTCGTCACTTATGCTGGCAAACGCCGTGTGATCGGTTTTGATGATTTGGTCAATGGATACACAGGTCTTGAAGACACGCCGACTTATTACCCCAAACGTACTGAAGCTATTCGCCGTCTTGGAGAATATGGATATAAGACAGTCTCCGAAGAAGAATCGGAAGCTGAGTATACAGATAACCAACAAAAAAAATAATTGCCATGGCTACTATATCAAGACAAGAAAACAATATGCTCTTCGGTCCTACCGTAGGAGATAAAATAAGGCTCGGCAACACCGACCTGTATGTAGAGATAGAAAAAGACCTCCGCGTTTTTGGAGATGAAGCTGTATATGGCGGCGGAAAAACCCTAAGGGACGGTATGGGACTTGCTAACGAATGTTCCACCGGAGCAGGAAGTCTTGATCTCGTGATAACGAATGTCACGATTATCGATCCTGTTCTGGGCGTGGTTAAAGCAGACGTGGGTATCAAGGATGGCAAGATTGCCGGAATAGGAAAAGCAGGAAACCCCAATGTGATGCAGGGAGTGTCACCGGATCTTGTGACTGGCCCTTCGACAGATGCTATTTCCGGTGAGCATTTGATATTGACAGCAGCCGGTATTGACGGTCATGTTCATATGTGCGCCCCGCAGCAGGCATATGATGCTTTGTCGAATGGTATTACCACTCTTGTTGGAGGAGGTGTCGGTCCTACGGATGGCACAAATGGAACTACCATCACAGCCGGAGCTTGGAGTCTTGAGAGGATGTTACAGTCTTTTGACGCTATACCGGTAAATGTCGGATTATTGGGTAAAGGCAATTGCGCTTGTCGTGAAAATCTTGAAGATCAGATCAAAGCGGGTGCCTGTGGTTTTAAGATTCACGAAGACTGGGGGGCAACCCCTGCAGCTATCCGCACATGCATGTCGGTTGCGGACAACTATGATGTTCAGGTTGCTATTCATTCTGACACCCTGAATGAATCAGGATATGTAGAGGATACTATTGCCGCTATCGATGGCAGGACTATCCACACATATCATACGGAAGGTGCCGGTGGTGGTCATGCACCAGACCTTCTTAAGGTGGCGTCACTTATGAATGTGCTTCCATCTTCCACCAATCCCACTTTGCCTTTCGGTGTCAATTCTCAGGCGGAACTATTTGACATGATCATGGTGTGTCACAACCTGAATCCCAATATACCCTCGGATGTTGCGTTTGCTGAAAGCCGTGTACGTCCGGAGACCCAAGCTGCTGAGAATGTATTTCACGATCTGGGTATCCTCTCGATGGTGTCTTCAGACTCTCAGGCTATGGGGCGTGTCGGCGAGTCTTTCATGAGGACATTCCAGATGGCTTCATACATGAAGCAGGTCAGAGGTAAATTGCCGGAGGATTCGGATTCTAATGATAATTTCCGTGTGCTCCGTTACCTCGCCAAGATAACTATCAATCCAGCAATATGCTATGGAATTTCTGATGTGCTCGGCTCGGTGGAAAAGGGTAAAATGGCGGATTTAGTGCTCTGGGAGCCTGCATTCTTTGGTACAAAGCCTGAGCTTGTAATCAAGGGTGGCTTAATAAACTGGGCGAATATGGGAGATACCAACGCTTCGCTTGTAACACCGCAGCCTAAGATCTTACGTCCGATGTATGGAGCCTATGGAGATGCATTGTTACACTCCCGCATCTCATTCGTCAGCCGAGCATCTATAGATGATGGCATAAAAGAAAAATATGGGCTTAAGAGTATTGTATATCCTGTCCATGACGTGCGTCAGATCACTAAGGAGTCTATGTTGCTGAATACTGCGACCCCGAATATTGAAGTGAATCCTGAAACATTTGAGGTGACTGTTGACGGCTATCCTGCAACGGTCCCGCCTGCAAAAGAGATTCCGCTTGCCCAACTTTATTGGTTTAGTTAATTATTAAGAGGTCCGGATCACAAATCCGGACCTCTTTCGCTTATTTTAAAAAGTTTCATAATCTAAATCATATTAAAGATTGTTATAAATATAAAAGAATAATTGCCCTTTAAGTAATTGCATAAACCATTGCTTAAATGACACTTTAACTATATCAAAGTTAAAATCATATGAAAGTATACACGGAGATTATCGGGAACATGAATAAGGATCCCGAATGGAATAAAAAGCTACAGGGAGCTGATGTGGATTATATATTTCTTGATCAATGGACAGCCCAGAAAAGCCGCTTCCTCGGCAAGGGTAGCAGTGGAGAGGAATATCCTATAGCTTTGAAAAGGCACACACAGGTAGTTGATGGTGATATTATAGAATTTAATCCTGAAGATAATAAGGCTGCAGTCCTGCGGATCGAGTTGAGTCCGGTTTTTGTGATTGACCTGGGTTCTCTTGCAGATAAGGATCCCGACACGATTATCCGCCGTTCCGTGGAGCTTGGACACGCGATAGGAAACCAGCATTGGCCGGCAGTGGTTAAGGGAACTAAGGTCTATGTTCCATTGACCGTTGACAAGAAAGTCATGCTGAGCGTGATGGAGACACATAATCTTGAGGGAATAACCTATGACTTTCAGAAAGGGTTGGAAATAATCCCTTATCTGGCTCCTCATGAGATCCGTAGGCTTTTTGGCGGTGTAGGACATGACAGCCACGGATTGAGTGACCATCATCACCATCATTCGGTACATTTACATTTCGATGAAAATGGAATAGCTCATGAACACTCACACTGACCCTGACATGATCGCGATTTCGCGACTGTTACAATTCACGGATTCCACGTTTCCTGTGGGCACGTTCTCTTTTTCAAACGGGCTTGAGACAGCATCGTTCGAGCAAATGGTGCATGACGCGTCTTCCTTGCATGCCTTTGCGGCATCGCAGGCATTGCAGGCTGCATATAGCGACGGTGTAGCGGCACTTCATGCCCATAGAGCTTTCCTGCGCGGGGATTATAATGGAATTGTGGATGCAGATCGTATGCTTATCATGTTCAAGATGAATGATGAAGCGCGACAGATGCTTAAACGCATGGGTAAGAAGTTTGCAGAACTCGCTGCTAAACTTTTTAAAGGAAACGAAATAATAAACCGTTGGCTCGACGATATAAAGTCAGAGTCGGTTCCCGGAACATTTCCCGTGGCTCAAGGAATTGCGTATGCTGCTGCGGGTGTTGACGAGAAAATGCTATTCAGTGCCCATCAGTACGGCGTGATAAATATGGTGCTTTCGGCTGCTTTGCGTTGTGTAAAGGTGTCACATTACGAAACACAGAAAATTCTTTTTGATCTTTCGGAGAATGTGGATAAACTTTATGACGAAGCTTCGGAGATGGAACTGAAGGATATGAATGCATTCTTTCCGGAACTTGACATTCTTGCCTCTCTCCATGAAAAAGGAAATATGCGTATGTTTATGAATTAAACAACTTCTAAATTGAAATATAATATTATGTCACAGACTTGTAGAATAGGAATAGGTGGACCTGTAGGCTCCGGCAAGACAGCCTTGATCGAGGCAATAACTCCACGTCTTCTTGAACTTGGACAGAAGGTGCTGATCATTACTAATGATATAGTTACAACTGAAGATGCCAAGCATGTGCGCAAGACATTAAAAGGTATTCTTCATGAAGATAAGATAATTGGCGTTGAGACAGGTGCCTGCCCGCATACTGCGGTGCGTGAAGATCCGTCTATGAACATAGCGGCTGTTGAAGAGATGGAGGAAAAATTTCCTGAAACCGATATAGTCCTGATAGAATCGGGAGGTGATAACCTTACTTTGACCTTCAGCCCGGCTCTTGTGGATTTCTTTATCTATGTTATTGATGTTGCCGCCGGCGACAAGATCCCGCGTAAGGATGGTCCCGGGATATCGCAAAGTGATATTCTTGTTATCAACAAGACAGACCTTGCTCCTTATGTTAATGCGTCTCTTGAAGTTATGGATCACGATTCCAAACTCATGCGTCCCGGTAAACCTTTTGTTTTCACTAACTGCATGACGGGGGAAGGCATAGACGAACTTGTGGATCTTATATTCAAGATGGCTCTTTTTGATAAGAAGGAGGGCTGATATGGAGCTGGCAACGTTGAGTTGCCGGTTGTTTGCATACATCATTTAATTAAGAATTATTTATGGTTAAGGGTGATAGATTCAGAACCTCCTCGGTGCCCGATGTTGATTTTTCTTCAGCACGGGAGATGCGGCAATATCTTAGGGAGCCGGAGCAGATGTATGTGGGCGCTCCCGGTAAACATGGCTATTTGCGTCTCGGTTTCGAATTGGACTCGGATGGCAAAAGCATATTGAGGGAGATTGACCGCCGTGTGCCCCTTATAGCACAGCAAGAGTTGTATTTCGATGAAGAAATGCCGCAGATGCCTTGCCTTTATATCCTGTCGTCCGGTGGTCCGAATGTTGACGGAGACCGTTATCAACAGGACATAACAGTCAGAAAGAATGCATTTGCCTGGATTTCGACCGGAGCTGCAACCAAGCTTGCGGAAATGCGATATAATTATTCCGGCATGGTGCAGAACATCGTGCTTGAAGAGGGGGCATATCTTGAATTTATGCCCGAACCGATATATCCATGCCGTCACTCACGTTTCATTTCGGATACCCGCATATGTGTGGATTCTTCTGCCACATTGTTTTATTCGGAGATATACATGGGGGGACGGAAATACTATAAGGATGGGGAATTGTTCGAATACGATATCCTTTCTGTCTGTAGCCATGGCGAACGACCCGACGGCGAGCAATTGTTCCGGGAAAAATTTGTGATAGATCCTAATGTCATTCCAGTAAGGCAGTTGGGAATTATGGGTGATTTTGATGTTTTTGCCAACGTGATAGTGATGACGCCAAAGGAACATGCCGACAAGATCTATGAAGCCATAGATGTGTTTATCGATAGCGATAAAAAAATAGCATGTGGCATAACCCATCTTCCCAATGATGCGGGATTGCTTTTCAAGGTTCTCGGCATGGAGCCGGGCCCTGTAAAAAAGACTGTACGCGATTTTTGTTCTAAAGTCCGTATGGAAGTAAAAGGGCATCCTGTCCCTCCCGAATTTCCATGGCGTTAATCTTTTGCAATCAAATGCCCCATATGAAACAATCATATGGGGCTATTTTTGTCATGTCGTACTTAATTATTGAAAATTATAAAACACAAGGGGTGTGTATCGTCTCGGAAACTGAAGTAATGATGACTCCGGCTTCTAAACTTGATTATGAAACGCTAAATAGTGTTAAATATTTAGATAAGGAAGATTTTTTGAATATCAATAGTTAAAAATACCATTATATTTGCATCATTATGTTTACAGGGTCTCGAAGGTTAACAATGTTGTTTGTCGGTATATTTTTAACCGGTGTTTTCATGGCATATTCGAAAGGTGCCATAATAGTTGATGCCGATACGGGGATACCTTTGCCTAAGGCTTCGGTATTTGACAGGAAAGGTAACCTTGTGGGAGTCTGTTCCGATGATGGGAAAATGCCATATGTGCATTCTTCTTCATATCCTTTGACTGTCAGGTATATGGGTTATGCAACTATTACGATAGATAAACCGACCTATGGCAATATCTTACTTCACCACGAGACTTATGAACTTCCGGAAATGACGGTTAATTCCAAGGATCATCAGGTTTTGCATATCTTGGGATATGTCAGGGAATATTCGACGCTTTCCACTTATTCTGATACGGTGCTTCTTTTTCGTGAAAAAACGGTTGATTTTATGCTCCCTACTAAAAAAGTTAAAAATTACAGGGGTTGGTCATTACCGCGTATTCTCGCCTCGAGATCATACTATCACCTTACTAATTCCGAAGGCCTTGACAGCGTGAGCAATCATTTTAACGAGCATTTCTCTTGGTCAGACTGGGTGGGAATATGTAAGAGTGCTTATGTTCCTCCGGTGGTGAGGGATGACAGTATAGCGACTTATACCGTATATGGAAAATATAGCCCGTCGATGGTGTGGAGAAGGACCGGAGACAATATTAATCTGGATATTGACGTGCTCGCCGATAAAGAGAATCAAAAATGGGTGCCTGAACTTTCCGAATTTCTTCATAATAAGGTTGATTGTAATAGGCTTACGTTAAAATATATCTTCTCGGGAGTTGACAGTCATGAAATATTGCCGGATAACATATCCGGTATGTCTTTCAATATTGAATCGAATGGAAGGAGACGTAATCTAAGACGAAGCTTGCGCACGGAAGATCCTATTTATGTTAATACATATGCTGAGCTTTATATTACTGATCGGGAATATATGACTGTTTCAAATGCATATAAATGGGAGAAGAAACCTCCGGTGGCAGATGAGATAGGCATTAACCCTCCTGCCGATGCTCCGGAATTGCAACATGCAATACTTGAGCTTGTGGAAAGGGTGGAGAATTTTGATTATGACACTCCCCGTTTGGATAAGCAACCGGACAGGAGGCTTGGCACGCCGAGTAAGTTCGCAACCGACAAGCCTGACGGATTGTTTAAACGCCTGCTAAAAGTATTTAAACATTAGTCGCTTATGTCCTGACCTAAACAGCCGTTTCTAAGTGGTAGAAAAATCAGAGTATTGGGATGTTGGTTCTGTGGCGCTATGAACAAACTATTGTCCATGGCGTTTTAGATACAGAATCATTTAATTGTCAATATGGATAAACAAAGACTTACCGCAGAAAACGGCAGGCCCATTGCCGATAATCAAAACATTCAGACAGCTGGTCTAAGGGGCCCTGTCTTACTTCAGGATCCTTGGTATACAGAAAAGATTGCACACTTTGACAGGGAGGTGATACCGGAGAGGCGTATGCATGCGAAAGGATCAGGGGCATTTGGCACTTTTACTGTTACAAACGATATTACTGAGTTCACACGTGCATCTATCTTTTCCGAGATTGGTAAGAAGACGGAATGTCTTGTTCGGTTTTCTACCGTGGCTGGAGAGAGGGGCGCGGCGGATGCCGAGCGCGACATCAGGGGATTTGCCATTAAGTTTTATACGGATGAAGGAAACTGGGACCTGGTCGGGAATAATACTCCGGTCTTTTTCTTGAGGGATCCGTTAAAGTTTCCTGATCTTAACCATGCTATTAAGCGGGATCCCAGAACAGGCATGCGTAGCGCTACAAGTAATTGGGATTTCTGGACACTTATTCCGGAGGCGCTCCATCAGGTTACCATAACCATGTCTCCAAGAGGAATACCGTCATCGTTCCGTCATATGCATGGTTTTGGAAGTCATACTTACAGTTTCTATGACAAGGATAACAGGCGTATATGGGTGAAATTTCATCTGAGGACTTTACAAGGAATCAAGAACCTTACTGATGAGGAGGCGGAGAAGGTGATTGCAAAAGATAGGGAATCTAACCAGCGTGATCTTTTTGAGGCAGATCGGAAGAGCACACGTCTGAACTCCAGTCACGGGATAGTATCTCGTATGCC
>CASBHZ010000053.1 GCA_949123685.1 uncultured Bacteroidales bacterium
GTCTTCTCCAAGAAAGTGGCGAAGGCTATAAAGACGGCTGTTCCATGTCGTAAAGTCGGAATGACGGTGATCGGACTGGAAGTGCCTCATGCGCATATTCATCTTGTGCCGATGGAGCAGGAGGGAGATATGGATTTTAAAAACAAAATATCTGATCCGGATCCGAAGCGCATGAAAGAGCTTGCGGATGCAATCTCTTCTGAATTTGAGGCGTAATTACTTGCAGGCAAAAGAAATTTAAAGAAGCATTGGCAACGATGCTTCTTTTTTTGTTAAATATTATATACATTTGCATATGTTTGGTATGTCTGGCTCGGCGCATGTCTGTCGGAGCCGGACAGCTTATAAGTGTAAATTAAGTGTAAATCATTTTACAAAACGATATTTTATGGAAAATTTCACATTTTGTTCCCCGACTGAATTCATTTTCGGACGCGACACTCAAAAACAGGTTGGTAACGCGTTGAAACGTTTTGGGGCTTCGAAGGTAATGATAGTTTATGGAAGTGAACGTATTCGTGAGAACGGACTTCTTGGAGAGATCGAAGGTTCTATTAATGCCGAAGGAATAGATTTCTGTGAATTTGGAGGAATCGCTCCAAATCCTACTGCGGATAGTGTGTATGCAGGAATTGCAAAAGCTCTTGAGGAGGGAGTGGATTTCCTGCTTGCAGTGGGTGGCGGGTCTCCCATAGATGCAGCCAAGGGGATTGCCCTCGGTGCCGTGACAACGGAGGATTTCTGGAATTTTTATGACGGACATTCTAAACCGCTTGGCGCTTTGCCGGTGGGAGTGGTGCTCACTATTCCTGCTGCCGGAAGTGAAGGGAGTGGCAACTCAGTGATTACAAATGAAAAGACACATCAGAAAATTTCCGTGCGTTATCCTGCGTTCCTGCGTCCTCGTTTCGCTATAATGAATCCGGAGCTTACATATTCCCTTCCGTGGTTCCAGACAGCTTGCGGCATTGTCGACATGATGGCTCATATATATGAACGATATTTTTCCAACACTCCCGAGACTCAGCTTGTGGATGCGTATTCGGAGGCTATACTTCGCGACATTATGGATCAGGCTCTGACTTTGAAGCTTGATGGCGGTAATTATGCAGCGCGTGCAGATGTGATGTGGGCGGGAACACTCGCACACAATGGATTGTGCGGAGTGGGAAAGGTGGAAGATTGGGCGTCTCATCGTCTCGAGCATGAAATATCGGCGTTCTATAATGTGGCGCACGGTGCGGGACTTGCCGTGATGATTCCGGCGTGGATGACATTCTGTGCAAGGCGTAATCCCGACAAGCTGTGGCGGTTCGCTATAAATGTAATGTCGGTAGACCCTTCCGGCAAAGATACTGAGGAGATCATTGACGAAGGCATAAGCGAACTTAAGAATTTTTATCATGATCTCGGTCTGACTACCAACCTCCGGGAACTTGTAGGTAAGGAACCTGATATAGACATGATGGTTTCTTCGCTGCATCGTAATATGGGGGATACGCTCGGATCGTATGTGCCTCTTTCAATGGACGACTGTCGTGAGATTTACCGACTGGCGTTGGAGAACGAAGATAATTAACATTGAAGTTGTTTAAGCTGCTTAAACAACTTCCATTAATCAAATGTTTCTGTGAAGATAAATATAGATAATTTCATTAAGATATATGAAAAGAGCTTCATAGAGAATTGGGATCTGCCGGCATTGTCCAATTATGTCACAGGGAAGACCATGACATATGGCGACATGGCTTGCTATATAGCCAGGATTCATCTTTTCTATAAGTCGATAGGCATAAAACAGGGAGCAAGGGTTGCTCTCTGCGGTAAGGATTCTCCTGAATGGGTGCTGATTTATATTGCCACCATTACCTATGGGGCTGTAATAGTCCCTATTTTGGCGGAGTTTAATCCGGTTGATATCACACATATAGTGAACCATTCCCACGCAGACCTCCTATATGTCTCTGAAAATATCTGGGATCAGATGGAGCCGGAGAAACTGTTGAAAGTGAAGGGAGTGCTCAGGCTGGAAGACTGGAAACCGCTTTATGAGAAAAGCGGAGAGGAGATGGCTCGCAACTTGCGGTTGTTGAAACGGCGATTCCGCAGGGTATATCCGGATGGCTATACTCCGGATGATGTGCGTTATGCAGACCGTAGTAACTCTGAATTGGCGGAGATCAACTATACGTCAGGCACCACGGGGTTCTCAAAAGGTGTGATGCTTACCGGTGAGAACCTCGCCGGCAATGTGTGCTTCGGGCGCGATACGCAACTGCATTTCAGGAGTTCGAGGGCATTGTCGTTTCTGCCTTTAGCTCATGCCTATGGGTGTGCATTCGACATGCTTACCCCTCTTGCCGTCGGGTCTCACGTTACCCTGCTTTGCAAGATTCCGTCTCCGCGCATCTTGCTTAAGGCGTTATCTGAGGTGAAGCCCAACCTCGTCATATGTGTGCCGTTGATCCTTGAGAAGATTTATAAGAACCAGATACTTCCGATGATCTCTAAAGTACCTGTGAGGTGGACTCTTGCCGTGCCCTTGCTTGATAATTTCATATATTCCAAGATCCGAAAGAAACTTGTGGATGCTTTCGGTGGGGAATTTGAGGAGGTTATAGTGGGAGGTGCCCCTCTCAACCATGAAGTGGAGGAGTTCCTTCATAAAATTAAATTCCCATTCACCGTAGGATATGGCATGACCGAATGCGGACCGCTCATTTCCTATACCCCTTGGCGTGAATTTATTCCGGGAAGTTCCGGACGAACCTTGCCTACAATGGAATCCAAGATCCTTTCGGAAGATCCGGAACGGATTCCGGGTGAGATTTGTGTGAGGGGAACGAACGTGATGAAGGGTTATTACAAGAATCCTCATGCCACGGAGCAGGTTTTTGATGAAGAGGGTTGGCTGAAAAGCGGTGACATGGGTACCCGTTCTGCTGATGGGACCCTATTTTTGCGGGGTCGTTCCAAGACCATGATTCTTTCCGCATCAGGACAGAATATATATCCCGAAGAGATAGAGGCTAAACTCAATAACATGCCATTCGTTGCCGAAAGCCTTGTTGTCGAGAGCGACGGAAAGTTGGTGGGACTTGTGTATCCTGATTATGATGCGCTTGACCGCTTCGACGTTTCTGTCAGCGATCTGGATTCTACGATGGAGAACGTCCGTTCCGAACTCAATAAACTTGTGGCTCCATATGAGAAGGTCTCGAAAATCATCTTAATGCCCAATGAGTTTGAGAAGACCCCGAAACGGTCGATAAAGCGTTTCCTGTATACCGCTAAATGAACCCTTCTTTTGTGTATTTGTTATATCTCATAGAAGAAAACACTTAAGAAATATTTAAATTATGAAAAAGGTATTTATTACATTGGCGGTAGCGGCAATGGCTATAGGTTCGTTGGCATCCTGTGGCTCAAAGGCGGCACGCGAAGGAAGTGATGAGGGTGAGGCTTTGAAAGCCAAGATCGAGAATTGCACAAATTCCGATAGCCTGAAGATGTATGTGGATCAGGCGCGTGCATATGCTGAGAAGCTTGAATCCGAAGGTAAGGCGGTAGAGGCTGAAGCTTATCTGAACAAGATCGTCCCTGTCGTTAAGGAGAAAGATCCTTCCGTTGCTTCTTATTTCGAAGATTTGAAATCGAAAGCCAAAGAAGAGGTGGCTGAAACCAAGGAAAAGGCTGACAGCCTCATGAATGATGCAAAAGATAAAGGCGCAGCAGCTGTAGACAGTGTGAAGAGTGCAGGTAAGAATGCTGTCGAGGGTGTGAAGAAGGCTGGCTCGGACGCAGTTGATGCAGCAAAGGAGAAAGGTGCAGCGGCTGTTCAGAAAGGGAAAGAGAAAGTTTCTGACGCTGCCCAGCAAGGAGCCGATAAAGTGAAGGATTTATTGAAATAACAAATGTTTGATATATAAATAATGGGGTTCCGGCTTTAAGCCGGAACCCCATTATTTATATATTGCTTGATAACTTGATAAGAAGATGTTTTATTCTTTTGGTACGAGGAAGTGCTTCCCGTTTTCTTTGACAATGTTTTCGTAATACTTTTTGTCATATCCCGGGAAAGAGGGGTAGAGGGGTAGACCGTATTCGCTTTTCTGGAAATTGCCGTCGGCGTCAGTTTTTTTCATATTGCCGTCCATGTATTTTACGAAAAGGTATATCGCAAGGTCCCTATAGTCGTCTGTTGCCTCTTTTGCAACCGCTGCGCCCTCATTGTTGACAGACTTGGTGTATGCAGCCATATCACCGTTCTTTACCATTGCGGCAAGTTCTTTATCGCGCGAGTCGCGTGAGTCGCGGAATTTGTCCTCAAGCCTGTTCTGCACTTTCCGTATGTCGGGAATCATCTGGTCGTAACGGTTGTAAGCCTGGTTGGCAACTATGTTTGTCATCCAGAAATTCGATTTGGGATCGAATGTGTTTATGTCACCGTGTTCAAGCTCAGCCGGAATCTCAGTCATGCCGCAATAGAAGGGCATATAAACTGAAGTGTTTGTGTCGTCAGTGCCGAACCATAAGATGCCACCTACCGGATCCGGAAGCCAGTTGCGGCTTTGGCTCACGAAGCTCCAGCCTGTTTGCTGTGTGGCTATGGCTCGCTCCATGCAATATGTGTTGCCGTCAACTTCATAATCCATAGGACGCCAGCGGTAAGGCACGTGATATGGTCCGGCGCCTATATCGTTTGTCATATCGAAAGGAGTGCCCTCGAAATGATCCCGCATGCTCCATTTCATGTCCTTGACACTAACTTTTTTCTCCGGAACGACATAGAGCGGCATGGGTTCGTCGCTCGTGCCGGCACACCATGCATAATACTTGTCGGTTTCGGGAGCAAAGCGGCGGAAATAGCTCCATACACGAGCATCACATCCGCGACGTGTTGAAGCCGAGTGATTCTCATAGGCGTCTGCAAAGGAGAAGTCTTCGTCTTTGCCGTTGAAATAACCGCGTTTGCGGGCGAAAGATATTACATCCTTGGAATATTTCACATTCTTTTTGTCTTTCATGTCAACTTTACGGATGCGGGGTTCGTTGGCATGTCCGGAGATTGCATTGTCCGGGATCCGCACAGCGATCCATACCGCACCCTTTTCCGCGCCTTTGCCAATCATTTCCATAACCCACACTTCATCCTTGTCGGCAATTGAGAATGACTCGCCGCTGGAGGCATATCCGTATTTGTTAACTATGTCGCCCATGAAATCCACAGCCTCACGTGCGGTTTTGCAGCGTTCGAGAGCTATCTGTATCAGCGATCCGTAATCAATGATCGCCTGTCCGGTGGTGTCTTCGAGTTCTTTATGTCCGCCCCATGTAGATTCACCGATTGCAAGCTGATGCTCGTTCATGTTTCCGACAACATTATATGTCTCTGCCGGTTGGGGAATCTGACCGAGAGGCTTGCCGGTGTCCCATTCTACAACTTTGCGCATCGCCCCTTTCGGATGGCGTGCTGCCGGTGTGTGCGTGAGCATGCCATAGAGATTATGGGAGTCTGCCGCGTAGGTCACCATCACCGAGCCGTCGGTGGTAGCTCCTTTCGCTGCAATAAGATTGGTACATGCATCCGCGTTCTGACCTCCTATCCACATCGTTGCGGCAATAAGAGGGAGTGTATAAATGCGTTTCATATGTAGATATTTACTTGTTAGTTTTCGCAAAGATAATAAATCTTAGTGATAATCCCTCATTTTTTTGTATCTTTGCAGTTTATATTGCCCTTTTAGGGAATTTTGCCCCGTTGGGGCGTTATTTAAACAGATAGATATTACGTATGGAAACCAACAAAGAATTAGATAAAGAATTGTTTTCTGAGGCTGAGGAGATTGTGAACGGTAGTGTCCTCCCCGAAGCCGAGGAGGTTGTAATGGAGGAGACTCCCGAATTGAAGACTTTTGCTGAGCTTGGTGTCAATGAGACTTTGCTTCGTGGAATCACAGAAATGGGTTTTGATCATCCCATGCCCATCCAGGAGATGGTTATACCTCACCTTCTTGAGAAAGAGGGTGACGTGGTAGGTCTGGCACAGACCGGAACGGGAAAGACGGCAGCCTTCGGCTTGCCCGTGTTGCAGCGCATAAACATGGATTTGAGAGTGCCCCAGGCATTGGTTATAGCTCCTACGCGAGAGCTGTGTCTGCAGATTGCAGGAGACCTTGCCGACTTCTCTAAATATGCCGACGGTATCAAGATATTGCCTGTATACGGAGGGTCAAGCATAGAAAGCCAGATACGCACACTCCAGAAGGGTGTGCAGGTTATTGTTGCCACTCCCGGACGCTTGATCGACTTGATCAAGCGTGGCGTAGTTAAGCTTGCGAATGTTCATACCGTAATCCTTGACGAGGCAGACGAGATGCTTAACATGGGATTCCTTGATGATATTGACGAGATTCTTTCTCATGTGCCTGATGACCGTAAGATGTTGATGTTCTCGGCAACTATGCCCAAGGAGATTGCCAATATCGCACGTAAATACATGCACGATCCTGTGGAGTTCGTTGCCGGTAATAAAAACGAAGGAGCCAAGAATGTCCGCCATATATATTACATGGTGAAGGCTCACGACAAGTATCTTGCCCTTAAACGTGTTGTTGACAACAGTCCGAGTATTTACGGCATTGTTTTCTGCCGTACAAAGAAAGAGACTCAAGAGATCGCTGACAAACTGATTGCCGATGGCTATAATGCAGATTGCCTTCACGGAGATCTGTCGCAGGCACAGAGGGACTTGGCTATGAAGAAATTCAGGGATCACGTCACCCAGCTCCTTATTGCCACCGATGTGGCAGCGCGTGGTCTTGACGTTGATGACTTGACCCATGTCATTAACTTTGGTCTGCCGGATGATGTTGCGGTTTATACTCACCGTAGCGGACGAACCGGCCGTGCAAACAAGACCGGTGTGTCTGTGGCTATAATCCATTCGCGCGAGAAACACAAAATCAAACTCATCGAGCAGAAAATAGGCAGGGAGTTTGAGTATAGGAAAGTGCCCACTCCGGAGCATATCATTGAGAAGCAGCTCTATAATCTTGCCGACAGGCTCGAAAGGGTGGAGGTTAACGAGAGCGAGATAGAGAAATATATCCCCGGGGTTCGCAAGAAACTTGAATGGCTCTCGGAGGAGGATTTGCTTAAGCGTGTCCTTTCCCTCGAGTTTAACAGGCTTCTGGCTTATTATCAGAATATGCCTGATATCGATCTTAATGATGCCGACAAGAGTAAGAAAGGACGTAAGGAGTCTGAACCTCGTGAAAGGAGGGAGAAAAAAGATAAGGACCGTCGTGAGGCGGAACCCGGCTATGAGCGACTGATGGTGAATATCGGAAAGTCCAACGGCTTCTTCCCCGGTAACCTTATGGAACTCGTGAACAAGAATGTCAATGGTGACAAACCTGTGATAGGCAGGATAGATCTTTTGCCGAGATACACCCTGTTCGATGTTCGTAAAGAGGATGCGCATCGTGTTCTTGACGCTCTCAAACATGCAGACTTCTTTGGTGATAAACTGCATGCAGAGATCGCTACCGACAAAGATTATTCTTCTGATTCCAAGAAGTCTCGCCGCGGAGGCAAAGGCTCCTCTGCTTCTAAGGGAAGGGATTCTCGCGGAGACAGGAAGGCTTTCCGTGACAGGGATGAGAAAAAGAAGAGGAGTGATAGGGGGGCAAAGTCTGAAAAGTGGGACAGGAAAGAGTCAAAGTCAAAGAGGGGATCAAAACACGATGAACTGGATGGCTATATCCATGACTTCGTTTCGTCAAACCTGAAGAAAAGCAAGACTGCGAAAAAAGATAAAGTCTCAAAGAAGGAGAAAGCCGGAAAGAAACCCAAATACAACGGCAACTACGATATCTTTATGAAATAAATAAGTTAGATCTGACTTATGAAAATTGTCAAAATAGTTCTGGTTTTATTGGCATTGATGATGCCGGGATTGGTTAAGGCAGAGAAAGAAGTGGCAGACACTTTGACAGCGTCAGAGGCGTTTGCCGACCTCCCTATTTCCGTGCTTGACCTTATAGACCGCTCCCGACGTCTTGACATGTTGGATTATTATGCAGCCGACAGTATAGCGAAGGTCCCCAATGCGATGGAAGGCGTGTCTTTCCTTGACAAGGTGACTCCCGATTATCTTAAAGCGAACCTGACACCGGTAACCACGATTACGGTAAAGGTGCTGCCTATAAAAAAAGGTGATGTCATTATGACGGCTTATACCATAGGCGATAAGGATCAGGCTTATGACACGGATCTCCGTTTTTTCGATACAGGATATAAAGAACTGAAGCGAGACAGATTTATCCGCCTTGCCAACCTGGATGATTTCTTTGATTATCCCGACAAGGAGTCAAGGAAAATGGTGGCAGAACTTGTGCCTTTCCCTACTGTGCGTTATGAGCCGGATGTGGATGGCACCGGTATGAGCGCGGAGTTGACGGTCGGACAGTTCTTGAGTGCGGATGATTATGCCCGCTTAAAGAAAATAATGCGTCCGAAACTTCGCTTTCGTTGGAACGGCTCCAAATTCAATTTGGAGAAATAGTTGAAAAAAATTAATTTTGCAAAACAGGAATACGAGTGAGAACCCTTAAATAAGTCAAGAAGGGTTAAATGTATCACTCTTAAATAATTAACATTATGGAACGCAGAGTAAGAGTCCGTTTTGCCCCCTCTCCCACAGGACCGCTTCATATAGGAGGTGTCCGCACGGCTTTATATAACTATCTTTTTGCACGCGCCAATGGTGGTGACATGATTCTCAGGATCGAAGACACCGATTCCCGCAGGTTCGTGCCCGGGGCGGAAGAATATATCAATGAATCGCTCGCATGGCTCGGTATCGGTATTGATGAAGGCGTGCGCGAAGGAGGTGCCTATGGTCCTTACAAGCAGAGCCAACGCCGTGACATATATCGTGAATATGTGAAGGTGCTTCTTGATGCAGGCAAGGCTTATGTTGCATTCGATACTCCCGAGGAACTGGAGGCGGCACGTGCTGCCACTCCCAATTTCCAATATGATGCTTCGACTCGCGGCACTATGCGCAACTCCTTGACAATGACCGAAGAAGAGGTGAAGTCTTTGATAGATGGCGGATCCCAATACGTTGTGCGTTTCAAGATTGATCCGGATCGAGAAGTGAAAGTCAATGACCTTATTCGTGGTGAGGTGACCGTTAATTCTTCGATACTTGACGATAAGGTGCTTTATAAGAGTGCGGATGATCTGCCTACATATCATCTTGCAAATATCGTTGACGATCATCTGATGGAGGTCAGCCATGTTATTCGTGGTGAAGAATGGCTTCCTTCAGCTCCGCTCCATGTGTTGCTATATGAGGCGTTCGGCTGGAATGACACTATGCCTCAGTTCGTTCATCTCCCCTTGCTCTTGAAGCCTGTGGGTAATGGCAAACTTTCGAAGAGGGATGGTGACAAGCTCGGTTTCCCTGTCTTCCCGCTTGAATGGCACGATCCTAATTCAGGAGAAGTGTCATCGGGTTATCGCGAGAAGGGTTATCTGCCTGAAGCGGTTGTCAATTTCCTTGCCCTTCTCGGATGGAATCCGGGTGATGACTCGGAGTTGATGGATATGGAAGAATTAATCCGTAAATTCTCGTTCGGACATTGTTCTAAAGCCGGTGCGAAGTTTGATTATCAGAAAGGCATATGGTTCAATCATGAATATCTGATGCGCAAGCCGGATATGGAGCTTGCAAATCTTTTCATGCCGATCCTTGAAGAGAAAGGTATCAGCGGATTCTCCACAGAATACGTGGCTCGTGCCCTCGGAATGGTAAAGGGGCGTGCAAATCTTATTCCTGACCTCTGGGAGCAGGCGGATTTCTTCTTTGTTGCGCCGGAATCTTATGCCGAAAAAGATGTGAGAAAACGCTGGAGCGCAGACACTCCCCGCATCATGGAGGAGCTTATAGAGGTTCTTGACGGTATTGAAGACATGACTTCAGCCAATGCTGAAAAAATAGTGCTTGGCTGGATTGAGGATAAGGGCTATCACCTCGGCAACGTGATGAATGCGTTCCGTCTTACTGTGGTGGGTGCTTGCCGGGGTCCGCATATGTTTGATATTACCGAACTGATGCCCAAGGCAGAGGTTGAGAACCGTATAAGGAAAGCAATAGAAACTATACCAGCACCGGAGAAATGAGAATCCCGCTTCCTAAAGATGTGAGGAGATTCCTCGCCGAAGGTTGTCGGCAATTATTGGAGAAGCCCCTGTATTCAGGGGCTATTTCCGCATTTGGTGCCGGGGTGAAAGTGGCAGGTTTAAAGAACCGTAAGGCTCACCTCCTTTCAGAAGGTCAGAAAGATATCTGGAACCGTCTTGACCGTTCGATTAATCCCGGTTACAGATATATTTGGATTCATGCAGCATCATTGGGCGAATTTGAACAAGGCAGACCGATTATTGAGAAAATACGTCGGGAGAGGCCTGAATACAAGATATTGCTTACATTCTTTTCCCCTTCCGGTTTTGAGGTCAGAAAGAATTATAATGGAGCCGATTGCGTTTGTTATCTTCCTTTCGACACTCCGGGGCGTGTCCGTAGATTTATCGATAAGGTGAATCCGGAGATGGTAATATTCGTTAAATATGAATTTTGGCGGAATTATCTTTATGAATTATGGCGCCGACAGATCCCTACTTATCTTGTAAGTGCGGTCTTTCGTCCCGATCAATTCTTTTTCAAGCGTCGCAGTGCATGGTATGGGCAATGGTTGAAATGGTACACGCGCATATTCGTGCAAGACGAGAGAAGCCGGCAGTTGCTTGCCGGAATCGGAGTGGATGCCGTAGATGTTTGTGGCGACACCCGTTTCGACCGAGTGTCTGACATACGAGCCGCAGGAAAACCGGTTCCACTTATTGAAAGTTTTACCCGTCGTAACGACAGGGATCGTCCTGTCGTGATGATGGCTGGAAGCAGCTGGCAAGAGGACGAAGCGGTATATTCGGAATGGTTTAACCGTCATCCTCTCGTTAAACTTGTGATCGCACCTCATGAGTTTGACGCTGATCGCCTTGATGCTTTGAAAAAGCTTTTTAACAATGGCGTGGTGTTCATGAGTCAGGCTAAGGAGAATCCGCAGCTTGTGAATGATGCACAGGTGCTGGTTGTAGATTGTTTCGGTTTGCTTTCTTCCGCTTATGCATATTGCGATGTCGCATATGTAGGTGGCGGATTCGGTGCCGGACTGCATAATATCAACGAGGCGGCTGTATATGACGTGCCAGTGATTTACGGTCCCAACAATGCCAAATTTATTGAAGCGCGTGAGATGGCAGAGGCAGGGGGAGGCATACCTATAGCTTCAAAAGAGGACTTCGAACGCGAGGCGGATATTCTCTTCTTCAATGCCACGGAGCGAGGCATGAGGGGATCATTTGCCGGAGATTATATCCGCAGTAAAATTGGAGCGACAGAAAAAATATTCGAGGCATTAAGTTTTAGACGATAGGAAGGAGTTGATGGTGAATGGTTAATAATTAATGGTTAATAATTAATAATTAATAATTAATGGTTAATAATTAATAATTAATAATTAATGGTTAATAATTAATTTAGAGCCTAACCGCTTCGCTAAAAATTCGGCGAAGCTTCTAAAGCCTAAAACCTAAAACCTAACGCCTATTTAACACGGAACTAACAAATCAGGCGAAGCTTCTAAAGCCTAAAGCCTAAAACCTAACGCCTAAAAAATAAACATTATGAAATCTAAGTCAATAAAACTCATCGCAATTGCAATGGCAGTAAGCATCACGGCTTCTGCCTCAGATGCTCCCAAGACTCTTACTATCAATACATCGAAGAAGGGGGCTGAGATTCCATCAACAATGTATGGACTTTTTTTCGAGGACATCAACTTCGGAGCTGACGGCGGACTCTACGCCGAGAAAGTTAAGAACCGTTCCTTTGAGTTTGCCAATCCTCTCCAGGGGTGGCAGATAGCCGGGAAGGTTGAAGTGAAGAATGACGGGCCGTTCGCACGCAATCCACATTATGTCGAACTCAAGCCTACCGGTCATAACGACAAACACACCGCATTGGTGAATGAGGGTTTCTTCGGGGTCACATTCGAAAAAGATTCAGTGTATGATTTCAGCGTATATGCACGTGTGCCCGATGGCGGAAAATCTAAAATTGAGGTTCAGCTGATTGATGAAGCTACGCACGGAGGCAACCAGACCTACGCTTCAAAGAAGATTGAGTTGTCCGGTAGTGAGTGGCAGAAATACAGCTGTCAATTAACGCCTTCCAAGACAGTGAAGAAAGGTAAGTTGCGCATATTCCTCAAGAAGCCGGAAAATACGGTTGATCTTGAGCACATCTCCCTTTTTCCGAAGAATAATATAGGTGGACTCCGTGCAGACCTCGTTAAACGTCTTGCAGACCTTAAACCGGGAGTGTTCCGTTTCCCTGGTGGATGTATAGTAGAGGGAACTGACCTTGACACCCGTTATCAATGGAAAAACACGGTGGGAGCACCGGAGAACAGACCTCTGAACGAGAATCGCTGGCAATACACGTTCACACACCATTTCTTCCCCGACTATTATCAGACATATGGTATCGGTTTCTATGAATACTTCGTGCTTAGCGAACTTCTTGGGGCGGCTCCGCTTCCTGTGGTGAATGTGGGTCTTTCCTGCCAGTATCAGAATCATGACATGTCGGCTCATGTGCCGGTTGCAGAACTTGATCCATATATTCAGGATGCCCTTGATCTTATAGAGTTTGCCAATGGTCCTGTTTCTTCAAAATGGGGTGCTCTTCGCGCTGATATGGGTCATCCCGAACCCTTCGGACTTAAATATATCGGAGTAGGTAATGAGCAGTGGGGTCCTGAATATGTAGAGCGTCTTGCCCCGTTCGTGAAAGCGATACGTGCCAAGTATCCTGATATCCGTATCATCGGTTCGTCCGGTCCTGATTCCGAGGGGGATAAATTCGATTATCTTTGGCCTGAAATGAAGAAACTGAAGGTTGATCTTGTCGACGAGCATTTTTATCGCCCTGATGAATGGTTCCTCAGCCAGGGTGCCCGTTATGATTCCTATGACCGTAAAGGTCCGAAAGTCTTTGCCGGTGAATATGCATGCCATACCAAAGGAAACAACCAGAACCATTTTGGCGCGGCTCTTTGTGAAGCGGCATTCATGACAGGATTGGAAAGGAACGCTGATATTGTGGAGATGGCTACATATGCACCTCTCTTCGCACATGTAGACGGATGGCAATGGCGTCCGGACATGATATGGTTTGATAACCTTCGCAGCATGCCTACTGCAAGTTATTATGTGCAACAGATGTATGGACTCAATAGGGGATCGCGTGTTGTTCCGACAACTCTTGGCAAACAGCCCGCTGCCGGTCTTGAAGGTCAGGATGGCATCTTTGCTACCACAGCATACGATAATGATGCCAAGGATTACATTGTGAAGATCGTAAACACTTCCGACAAACCTCAGGAAATCAAGCTTGATTTTAAAGGGCTGAAAGGTAAGTTCTCGCAAATGAACATCGAGACGCTTCATGCTGACGACAGGACTGAGAACACGCTTGATAATCCGGATCGAGTGAAACCCGTGAAGCAGTCTCTCTCAATCGACCCCTCTGCCTCTCCCGTGGTGACAATTCCGGCAAATACGTTCGCAATATATCGTTTTAAGTAGGCATTAGGTTTTAGGCGTTAGGCGTTAGGGAGAAGGTTAATGGTTAATAATTAATAATTAATAATTAATGGTTAATAATTAATTAGGAACTAAAACCTAACGCTAAACTTTAGACTAAAACAAACAAATTCGGCGAAGATTCTAAAGCCTAAAGCCTAACACCTAAAGCCTAATGCTTAACGCCTAACACCTAAAAACTATGGCTAAATTTGATAAATTAGAAGTATTGAAGAAGATGGAAGCGGCTCCGATGGTGCCTGTCTTCTATCATAAGGACGCTGCCACGGCTAAAGCTGTGCTTAAAGCTTGTTATGATGGTGGTGTCCGCCTGTTTGAGTTTACGAACAGGGGTGACTTCGCTCATGAAGTTTTTGAAGAAGTTGTAAAGTATGCCGCCCTTGAATGCCCGGAGATGGCAGTTGGTGTCGGCTCGGTAGTGGAAGCGGCTACAGCTGCATTGTATATGCAATTGGGAGCATGCTTCGTTGTCGGTCCTCTTTTCAACGTGGATGTCGCAAAAACCTGTAACCGTCGTGGAGTGCCTTATATTCCAGGATGCGGAAGTGTCTCGGAGGTGGGATGGGCGCAGGAAGCCGGTTGTGAGGTGTGCAAACTGTTCCCCGGTGATGTGCTCGGTCCCAAACTGGTCAAAGGGATGATGGCTCCGATGCCATGGTCGAAGATCATGGTCACCGGAGGTGTTGAACCCAACGAAGCAAACCTGAAATCCTGGTTCGATGCCGGTGCTTTCTGTGTTGGCATGGGTTCAAAGCTCTTCCCTAAAGATGTTATAGCAGCTTCAGATTGGTCAGCTATTACTGCAAAATGCAAGGAATGCTTTGAGTATATAGCATAATCAACTCGCCTGCATTTCTGCTTATTCCTCGTTGAAAAGATAATTGATAAAACTGTTGAAAGGGTATTGCACCTGCATATATTTCATGATGTTCTTAACGGCATCCGGAGATTGCATGAATGTATCCGGAACGGGAGCCATCACCGTGTAGTCGCGAGGCTTCAACAGATCAATATATTCCCAGTCTTTGGGGAATCCTTTGGGAGCGGTCTTCAGCGGATTGCTCCCTATTTCTTTATATAGTTCTTTAAATTCAGGGTTGTTTATTATTTCGAGATACTCTTCGATATTGTCGTAGATGGATTGACGTATCTCTTTAAGCAATGGAGCGGGAGGGCACCAGCATCCACCTCCGATGAATGAGTTGTCCGGTTCCAGATGGATATAATATCCGCTCCTGAAGCTTTTCTTTCCTCCTCCGGGACATATGAATATGCCGATATGGGTTTTGTAAGGTGTCTTATCAGGCGAAAAACGTGTATCACGGTATATGCGGTAAGTGCAGTCGGCAGGTGTGAGACGTGCAGCATCCGGTTCTATTTCCGTGATTGCGTTTATGAGTTGCTGGGTGAACACCTCAACTTCAGTTTTAACAGTTTGGTAACGCTCCTTATTTGCATTAAACCATTCCCTGTTATTATTGCTTTTAAGCTCCTTAAGAAAATCGTATGTGTGGGTCATTGGTTTTTAGGTTTTAGGCGTTAGGTTTTAGGCGTTAGGCGTTAAAACTTATATTCGGCAAATCTAAAGCCTAACGCCTAAAACCTAACTCCTAATAATACTCATAATCAATTGATGTGACTTGGAACTCGGTGCGGCGGTTGATTTGGTCGGCAGCTTCCTGGTCTTCGGGGGAGAGGGTTTCGATGAAGGTTTCGTCGAGTAGTGTGTCTTCCGCAAATTGTGGAAACTCGCGGTTTATACGTTTGGTTATCCGCTTGGGAGTAGATTTCCCATAACCTTTCCATGTGAGACGTTTTGGATCTATGCCTGCGTCTATAAGATAGTCCACAACACTCTTTGCGCGGCGGTTGGAGAGCCCGATGTTGTATTCCTCAGAACCTTTGCGGTCTGTATGTGCACCCATCTCTATGGTCACGTTCGGATTCTCGTTGAGGATCTTTACCATCTCGTCAAGTGCAGTCTTTGATTCCGGACGTAAAGTAGCCTTATCGAAATCGTAGAAAATATTTTCTACCACCTGCGGCTTGTTGATTGCTGCAAGTATGAAATCAACCACATAGTCTGCATTTTCCTCTTCCATGCCTGATTCAAACTCCTGTTTGATATTCAGGTAACCTTTAGCTCCGGCTTTCATTACATATTTCACACCCCGTTCGAGTTTGAATCTGAATGAACCGTCATCGCGGGCTATCTCCTTCTGATTTGAACCGTCGTCTCCTACAATCCTTATTACTGCGTTAGGCACAGGTTCCTCGTCTTTGTCAAGTACATATCCCGATATTGTCACTTTAATTTCCGGCAACTCGAAACTGTAGATACTGTCGAAGCCGCGTGCATCACGCCTGTTCGAACTGAAGAAACCGGATTCTCCGGTTCCGAAAGTTATACCGAAATCATCACCGGGACTGTTCATGGGTGTTCCCATGTTCTCTACGCTCCACCGCTGACCTGTGCTGTTTAGCTTTGCCCGGAAAATATCGAGTCCACCGAATCCCGGATGTCCGTCTGAAGAAAAATATAATAAAGAATCAGTTCGTACATACGGAAACATCTCGTCACCCGAAGTGTTGATCTGTTCACCGAGGTTTTCCAATGAGCCTGTCGGTGACTTCAGGTTTATGCGCCATATGTCCTTGCCTCCGAAACCTCCCGGCATATCTGAACAGAAATAAAGATAGGTGCCGTCCGGTGATACGGCGGGATGCCCGTATGCCGACAGGGTGTCGGCTGTTATTTCATATTTTTGAGGTGCACTCCATGATGCGTCAGAACGTTTTGACGTGTAGATTTCCACAGACGTATCGGAATTTAGTGAGCGGCGAGCCACAGTCAGATACATTGTCTGTCCGTCAGGAGAGAAACTCACGATGCCTTCGTCGGCATCTGTGTTAAGTTCTCCGGCAGCCGGTTCGGGTCGTTGCCATTCTCCACGTTCGTTTTTAGTGGAAAAGAAGATATCCGATTTTTTTGTACCTGTAATTTCGGATTTGTTGGTTCCTGTCGCCTTCTCGGTTGAAGAGGTGAAATATAGGGTATTCAGGGTTTTGTCAAGATACATCGGAGCGAAGTCTGAGCGCTGGGAGTTGAATATCTTTGCATTCTTAACGACATATCTGCTCTTTGGTTCTGTCTTGGCACGTATTGCCTTGCGACATCCCCTTATGCCTTCCTTGGCAAGTGCGTCATCCGGTCTCCACTCTAAAAACGTTGTGTAAGCTTCGATTGCGGGATTATATTTACCCTCTGCCTGAAGCGAGCGACCGAGATAGTAAAAAGCCATGGAATCCGGATATTCGTAGCGTATGGCATTCTGGTATGCCGCTGATGCGCGTGGAGCCTGGTTCAGGCGGCGGTAACAGGTAGCAAGCTTGTATGCCACCTCTCCACGCAGTTCCCGTTCGTTCTTGGGTGAAAGTTTATTGTATACCGCTCTATATGTTTTGGCAGCATTGAAAAACTCACCGCGTTCCATCTGCTCGTTCGCGTCCGAGAGTTTCGGAGTCTTGCAGCCGACGGAAATTAAAGCCGTGATCAATATGATGAATAAAGAAAAAGCGTTAAATCTCATATTGATTTAACGCTTTTCAATTATGTTTATTGGGTGTTCAGTTTTCAGTTTTTAGTTTTAAGTTTTCGGTTTTCGGTTTTCAGTTGTTTGTTTCGGTCAATTCTGAAAACCGAAAACCGAAAACTTAAAACTATCCAGTTGTTTCGGTCAATTCTGAAAACTGAAAACTGAAAACCGAAAACAAAAAAAACTATACAAGACTCTCTAATCCACGTGCAATCTCGTTGAAGATTTCGTCCACTATGCCGGAGCCGTTTATCGGAAGGTATTTCCCTTCTTTAGTGTAATACTCGCGGAGGGGATGGGTCTGGTCATGATACACTTTTAGGCGATTCTTGATTGTTTCGGGATTGTCGTCGGCACGTCCTGTTTCCTGTCCCCGGCGTATCATGCGCTCCATGAGTTCCTCTTCCGGCACTTCAAGTCCTATTACGGCGTGCAGATCTGTTCCTCGCTTTTTGAGTAATTCCTTAAGGGCTTCAGCCTGCGGGATGGTGCGGGGGAATCCGTCGAATACTACACCCTTTTTGTCGGCTGCTTCCTTTTCGAGCACATTGTCAAGGATACGTATCATCAGGTCATCCGGAATGAGGTGCCCTTCTGATATGTATGAGTCAGCTATCTTGCCTAACTCCGTTCCTCTTTTTATATGATCGCGGAGCACTTCGCCGGTGGAGATATGGTAAAGACCATATTTGTCGATAAGTTTTGCGCTTTGGGTTCCCTTTCCACTGCCGGGGGCGCCAAAGATTACCACATTCAGCGTGTCTTTCATTTTTTTGTCAATATCAAGGTTATCTGCTTCTTCTCTTATAACGTATATGTCAGGCAGATTCCTCACTTTGCCGTCAAGGTCGAGACCATAGCCGATTATGAACTTTGGCGGAATGGTGAATGCTACATAATCCGGCTTGAAACCGGTCTTGCAGCTGTCGGGTTTATGTAGTAACGTGGCGAAACGGATTGAGCGCGGATTGCGAGCCTTGAGATCTTCGATCATCTTGACAGCAGTAAGCCCGGTGTCTACAATGTCTTCGATAATCACTACGTCCTTGCCTGAAATATCCTCCTTAAGTCCGATCACCTCTTTTACCTTACCTGTGGACTGGGTGCCTTCATAACTTGAATATTTAACAAATGTGATAACCGAGTTGTTTATTCCTATCTCCCTATAAAGATCTGCTGCGAACATGAACGCGCCGTTTAGGACGCAAATAAAGATAGGGCAGGAATCGCCAAGGTCGTTGCGGATTTCATTAGCCACGCGTTTCACTTGTTCTGCGATCCGGTCGCTCGTCAGATACGGCACAAATGTCAAGCCGTCTACGTTTATTTCTTTTTCCATCGTTAAATTTGAAAGGATGAATGCAGCACTAACCGATAAGCTGCTTCTCAACGCAAAGTTAGTCAAAAAAAACGATAATGCCAACATCATTACTTTAACAGATGTCTCCAACCGGCAGTTTTGCCAAGTGTGTCAATTAAAGTGTTGGAATATAGTTATTTGATTAAATTAGAATCTTAACAAGTTTAAATCTTATAATAAACTCAAACTTAAAGAATGTTAAAATCCAAATATTTTTTGATGTTTTATGACATGTTTCAAAAATATTTTGTAATTTTGCATTGAGTTTTTCATGGTATTAGATTTTAAGGTTAACGTAAGATTGGTTGTCGGGAGGACAATCAATTTTTTTATGCCCTTATGTTGACTTTAAAATGTCAATATAAAAATTGATAAACTTAAAGAATGTTAAAATCCAAATATTTTTTGATGTTTTATAGCATGTTTCAAAAATATTTTATAATTTTGCATTGAGTTTTTCATGGTATTAGATTTTAAGGTTAACGTAAGATTGGTTGTCGGGAGGACAATCAATTTTTTTTATGCCTAATTTTGAGGTGTTTAATATTAAGCACTCTAAGAATATGTAAAATTTTATACCCCGCCAAAATGCATTTGCATTTTGGCGGGGTATAAAATTTTACAAGGTTTCTAAGGTTTCTGTTAGTACATCTAAATCTAAATCTAAATCTAAATCTAAATCTAAA